>JAFGJF010000137.1 GCA_016929205.1 Anaerolineae bacterium | reverse complement strand
TCGTACACCTCGAACAGTTTGGCCGGCACATTCGCCTCTTTTTTGTAAGCCTCTTCTTGCAAATCGATCCTGGCCAGGATATTGTCGACGTAAAAAGCAAACTGCTTGTCATACAATGCCTTGGGGTATTCTTTGCCAATGCCGTCAAACAGCTTTTTCAGGTCCTCGTATAACGGAATGAGACCAATTGGCGTTTCGATCGCGCCAACGTCGCCGTTTGCTCGCAGCTCGAGCCACCCAAGCCACGCCTTGACGTCGCGCTTTTCACCCAGCAGCTTGGTCCCCGTGCCACCACGCGCGCCATGAGTCAAGAAATAGTTGAGCCCGGCCATAATCGGCTTGTTCTTCAACTTGTCAGAATTAAAGAACACAAACTGGGCATCCATATAGTCGGCCAGCGGGCCGGGGATAAACGGCTCGTTGGCCCAGGGCTGGCGTCTGACGCCCGTAACCCCGACCTCGGTAGCCGTTGCCGCCGAAAGGATCGAGGCTCCGATGACGACGCCATAATCGGGATTCTTGGCAACCCACACCGGGGGCATGGTATTGCTGTCACGACCGCTGTAGGTGATCACCCGGATATGCACGCCACGCGGATCTTCTGCCGCGGCTTCGTTATAGTTCCCGATCGCGACATTCGGTAACGTACACCGCGCGTTCGGATTGGACAACGGAATCGGCTTGCCGTTTTGATCCGTTTTGCCTTCCCACCACTCTCCCTGAAAGTTAATCCCTTTTTCCGGGTGTTCCTCTTCATTGCCAACCCAGTGCGGCACCTTGTCCTCGCCAATCAGCACGTTCGACCAGATGACCTCGGTACCTTCCTGCCGCAGGCATTTCATCAGATAGGGATCACTCTCCTGGTTCACGTCCTGAACGATGCCAAAGATGCCCTTTTCGGGGTTGATCCCGCGCAACGTGCCATCCGCTGCGATCCACAGTTGGGCCAGGTCATCGCCGATGAAATCCGTGCCCACCATCGCCGTGGTGGTCTTGCCACAGCCAGAGGGAGCCGCGCCGGCAAAGTACGTCTTGCGCCCGTCAGGGCCGGTCAGGCCGGTAATAAACATGTGCTCCGAAAGTTCCTTTTCTTTGCCATAGTAGGTCGCCAGGTCAACGGCAAAGCGGTGGTTGCCCTTTTTGAGCAAGAGCGTATTGCCGGCATAAGTGCAGAACATCGAGAACGTGGTCTGCCAACTGCGATCCATGTACACGCGGGCATTCGGCAAGTCTTCCGGCCGGTTCGGTCCTTCGCTGTGAACGTTGGTCAAGAACAGACCTACGCGCTCTATTTCGCGATCAAACTGTCCGTAAACATTGCGATACAGGATATTGGCCGAGTGCATAACATAGGTCGAGGTCGTGATTTCCAACGCCGGGATCGCGGCCTGCGCGCCGACAGGGCCTCGGCTGAAAAAGCCAATCAGCAGGGTCATGCCCTTGCCGATACCGGTCATATTGGCCTTGACGTATTCGTAGGCCTCGTCACGGAGGATGGTCTTGGCCAGGCTGCTGGCCTTTTCGCCCGGGTTGAGGATGTAGAACGTCCGATCGACGATTCGCGCCTGCTCTTGGGCCAGGTCAAAGTGAATGGTGTGACCGTTCATGGCCAGCGGCTGTTCCTCACCTTTTTCTATGCTCATTTTTCTGATGTGTTCCACGTCAGCTGCCGATCCGGTGTTCACAAAAACGGCATCTGGATCGACCATCGCAATCGCGTTGGCGATCTTGATCAGCGCTTCCTCATTCGCGATCTTGGCTAGTTTGGCCACATTGGCCGGATCGCACTCTTTTTCAAACAAGGCTTTTGCTTCAGCCAAGGTCTTGATTCCGCCAATCTCGGCAAGGATGTCAATACCCTTTTTTAATTCTAGCATGTTTTTCTCCTTTACTGACTTGTAATATGGTTAAAAGGGAACGACATCGTTCACCGCAAAACAGATCGGCGTCGATCTAAAAACGTTCAATCAAAAGCGTGTTTTCCAGCCAGGACACGTCGAGCAAAATAGGCAGCACACAAATAAAGGCGACGACCAAAAACGTTGCCCAAGGCCATCCACGCCAATGGGTATGGCTATAAAACCGCACGGCGACAAAATAGATAACCCAGGCAATGGCAATGCCCGCTTGTTGCGCGCTACCGGTCATCCCCAGGTCGAGTTTCTGCACCCACCACACGTCGATCGCCAGACCTATCGCCAGAAAAAAAAGCGCCCAACGAACAAACGCCTCACCCGCGCGGATGCCCATCTCTTGTGTCACCCAGCGCCAGGCGGGGAATCGATCTACCAGTAGGCTGCGAGCCAGGCCGCTGAGCCCCAGCGCCGCGCTGAGCGCCAAAAAGGCGCCGCCGCACATGATGCACAACGCACTCAACCTGGCTTCAAGGGGATGAAAAGATAGGGTCACCGGCGCTTTGACCTGCTGTCCCAGGCCAAACGACAACAAGATCAGGGCCAGAACCACAGCAGCAAACCCGACGCTCGACGCTTTCGCGATCGCCGCCCACACCAGGTAAAAGACCAGCATCAACAGTGCGATACCGGCAGCGGCATCCGACCACGAGACAAAAGGCCAACCATGTCCCTTTAGCGAGCGAGTCAAGAGCCCGGCCCCCACAAACAAAACACCCAACACGAGCAAGAGCTGCCCGATCAGCCCCAGGGCACGCTCGTTGCGCCAAATCGCGCCCCCCAATACAACAGCAGCGACGATCAGGGCAGCGTATCCCAGTCCCCACCATGCAGCAATAATCACGACTCAATCCCTTCCATGCCCGGCGCTTGAATCTGCACCTGCAAATCAGACACCATGGCTTGGTATGTTTGCTTCCAAGCCCGGGGCCATCCATAGGATCGTTCCCAAAGCCTTGTCACCACGCGATCGGGTTCAACGGTCACGGACGCCCAAACTTGCTGCCAGGGAAAATAGGTTGCCACACTTGCGACGATCAAACATACGATGCCAGCCACAATAACCGCCAATCCAGGATAGTAAGACACGCTAACCATTGCGTAACTCGATAGCTCCAGGTCAAAGCGGACAGCCCCAACGTCGATCGAGGCCGACCGATCCTGAGCCGTGATTCGATCGCTTGCCAGCACCTGGCTGTCTTGATCGAACACGGTGAAGCGAAACTCGGCCGGTTGATCCGGGGTCCCCTTGTTCTGCCACTGCAATCGCCCAAACACTTGATAGTCAGGCACGATAAACAGCCTGTCTGCATCGTCAGATGGTGCCGAGGGAGAAAAACTAAAGACGAGCCCCCCTGCCGATCCGGCATATGCCACGTCGGAATACAACGTGCTAATTTGACCGTCATCTCGGGCGTCGATTTGAACCAGCGGCCCCCCACGTCCCGCCAACTGATAACAAAACCCTCGTACACACACCTGGTCATTTTGTCGCAAATGAATATCCGTCTCGTCTGCCGTTCTGATCACAGCCTCGGCACGGTCCGAATCGATGCTCACGAGCTCGAGCTGCAAAGGCGCATCGTTAGCAGGCGAGACAATTTGACCAGGCAGCACTTGGGCATCTTGCCGGACCCATCCCCACCGTCCATTCATTGCCAGCCCCAAGACGATCAACAACACGCCCAGGTAAACAAAAGACTGTAAGAGCTGGACCAACCGGTAGTGCACCCCATAAAGCCAGGCCCGCTGTCCCTGTACATCTTGGACACTCGCCCCAAGTTTGTCCATCATGCCGCCAACGGCGCCGACAACGACCTGAAACGACTGCGAACTGGGAATCACAATGGCGTCCGCATCGTAGAACAAATCGCGTGCGCCCGGAAGCGGTCGCAAGAACGAATCAATCCGGCTGCCCAGGGCAACCAGGCTGACAAAAGCCGTAACAGCCAACAGAAAACGAAACCAGGGCGTAACTGCTATACGAAATAGCCCTAGACCGCTGAACAGCGAAGACCAGGTTTGAAAAGATATCGCTGTCGTCGAGAGCCACTGTTCAAAGCTGGTCAAATCAAATTGGGCTTGTGTTGGGGATTGGGGAACCACCAAACTTGCGATCAAGGCCAAGGCGATCAAGATGCACAGTCGTAACAGCGTTTCCCCCTCGAGGCACCATTGCCACAGCCACCGATCCACCTGCGGGTATGATATGTGTGTTGCGGCGATCCGTTCCTTGCTTATACCAGCCCTGTCCTTTTCTATACAAACGAGAACAATCATTTTAGCATTCTTTTTTGTTTTCGTCAAAGGCCCCGCTTTTGGTAACAGCCAGTTGCTCTCACGATACGGCTGTAGTATAATAGAGTAAAATAGGTGTTGATTAAGGAGAGGACTGGAGTGGTATTCGGACTAGGTTTGGGGAAAAAAAAGCTCGGCGCCAGTTTGACCAAAACCCGGCGCGGTTTTTTTGGACAAATCATACGACTGTTGGGTGCAAACGACATCACGGACGAGATGTGGGATGAATTGGAAGAATTGCTCATCTTGGCTGATGTGGGCGTCGAGACGACAATGAAACTGGTTGAACGGCTGCGCGAGCGAGTCAAACAAGAGCACGTACACCAGGCCGATCAGGTCCGCCAAATGCTTCAAGAAGAATTGTTAGCGCTGTTGGTCACTGACACGCCGCGGGATGATCTCGACAAACGGATCTTGACGGTGATTATCATCGTGGGCGTCAATGGTTCAGGCAAAACGACGTCAATTGGCAAACTGACACGATACTATCGTGGTCAAGGAAAACGGGTCATTCTGGCCGCTGCCGACACATTCCGGGCAGCGGCGATCGATCAGCTCAAAATATGGGGAGAACGAGGTGGCGTTGATGTCATCGCGCATGGGTCTGGTTCCGATCCTGGGGCGGTGGTCTATGACGCGATCCAGGCTGCGCAGTCGCGCAACGCCGATATTCTAATTGTCGATACAGCGGGACGTTTGCACACCAAGTATAATCTGATGCAAGAACTAAAAAAGATACGAAGCGTAGCCCAAAAGAACGTACACCGGGCGCCACACGCCACCTGGCTGGTTCTTGACGCGACGACCGGGCAGAACGCGCTCGAGCAGGCACGCAAGTTCAAACAAGAAGTCGGCGTCAACGGGCTGATCCTGGCCAAATTGGACAGCACAGCCAAAGGCGGCATTGTCTTTGCTGTTACCAAAGAGTTGGGTCTGCCAATCCGTTTCGTCTGTACAGGAGAAGGAATCGACGATCTGGCCGAATTTGACGCACAAACATTTGTGGATGGATTGTTCGTCGAGCGATAAACGAACGAGTGGAGAATAAGAATGGAAACTATACGCGATGTAGCCGAGTTGGAAAGTCAACTAAACGAGATGTTATCTCGCATTTTGGCCATCCACGAGCAGCTTTGACTGGCGGACAAAAAAGAGCGGGTTCGCGAACTCGAAACCAAGAGTCTGGAGCCTTCCTTTTGGAACGATCCCACGCAAGCACAACAAATCATGCAGCAACTGTCCGCCCTGCGACAAGAGGTGACGACTTGGAGCGAGATCGAACAGCGGGTTCGTGATGCGATCGAATTCTTGGACCTGGCCCAGGCCGAGGATGACGCCTCTACAGAAGCACTGTTCGCCGATATTGTGCGAGATGTTCAAGACATCTCGGCGGATCTTGGAAAACTAGAGATCCAGGTCCTTTTTTCCGGGCCACACGATCGCAGCAACGTGATCCTGGTCGTCCACGCCGGAGCAGGCGGCACAGATTCTCAGGACTGGAGCGAAATGCTGCTGCGAATGTACCTGCGCTGGGCAGAGACCCATCACTTTAAAGCCCAGGTCGTCGACTCGTTAGCCGGCGACGAAGCGGGCATCAAGCGTGCGATGATCGGCATTGAAGGGCCATATGCATACGGCTACTTGCGGTCGGAAAAGGGCGTGCATCGCCTGGTGCGACTCTCACCTTTTGATTCAAACCACCGCCGGCACACGTCCTTTGCCCTGGTCGAAGTCTGGCCGGATATCCAGGACGAGATCGAAATCGAGATCAAGCCCGAGGACGTTGACGTAGAAGCCTGTATGCCTACCGGTCCCGGCGGGCAGCATATGCAAAAGAATGCGACGGCGATCCGTCTGACTCACCATCCAAGCGGCATCGTCATTACGTGCCAGAGCGAACGGTCACAAACACAAAACCGTGAAACGGCCTTGAAAATTCTGCGCGCCAAATTGTTCGAGATCGAGGAAGAAAAGCAAAGAAAAGAACGCGATCAATTAAAGGGCGAGCACATAGAGGCCGGCTGGGGCAATCAAATTCGCTCCTATGTGCTGCACCCTTACAAGATGGTCAAGGATTTGCGCACCGGTTACGAGGTCGGCAACGCAGAATCGGTGCTGGATGGTAACCTGGACGGTTTTATGGACGCATACCTGCGTTTTGCTCAAATTGACACGAATTGGAAAGGCGAGTGAATCCCTAGAAAGGAACAGCGTGATGACCGAAGATCAGACTGCCGAGTACACGATCTCTAAACTGGAAGACAAGGCTGGTAATCTGCAAGAAGCCGGCTTGTTGGCGTCGGTCCGTGACAGCTTGGAGGACATAGACACCACACTGTCCCATTTACCCGCCCGTCTGCACGAGTTGCGCACCAGGGGGTATGTCTTTAAAAGCTATCTGGAAAACCAAATTGCATCTCTGCAAGCTGATTGGCCCAGCTTGAAAACCAGAGTACAACGCGAGATCGACAACCGGGTACGCGATTTAAAAGACGACTTGGCGCGCGCCGAGCAGGCTGTCCGCGGTCTGCAGTCGTACAAAAGCCGTTCATTGAGTTCCGCCCAGTCGGCGATCGACCGTGCCGAAGGCGAGTTGGAAAGCGTCGAACGTCGCGTCACAGCCGCAAACGACGCAGTAAACGGTATGTTTGATACGAAATCGGCAGACGTCTACGAGATCAACGCCCAGGTCGACAAGTGTATGGATATGTTCGATCTGGCCGACAAGGCCTCTTTTGGCTTTCGCCCCGGAGAAGCCCTTGTTGAGACGGTCAAAGTACAGTGGCTTCAAGATGAACGCAAAGAGGGCCCCAAAGGCATCCTGTTTCTCACCGATCAGCGCATCCTCTTTGAACAGCGCGAAAAGGTGGCAAAAAAGAAAATCCTATTTATCACGACGTCATCCGAACAAGTACAGGAATTGCAGTGGGAGGCACCCTTGGGCGCATTGGTCACGGCAGATGCCTCGGAGCAGCGCAAAGCCTTGATTATGAAAAAGGAACAACTCGCCCTCGAGTTCAAACCACCGGCCACCGTACGCAAAGTGTTGATGCAGTTGAGCGCGGATTCTGAGGCCTGGCAGACATTGATCAATCGCGTCCTCTCAGGCGACATTGAGCAAGAGCGTGTTGCCGGCGCAGCAGAGGTCGCTGCAGAAGCAGTCTCTGCGATACAGGTGCCCACCAAATGTCCGAGTTGCGGCGCTAGCCTGGATGTCGAGGTGATCAAAGGGATGACAGCCGTCAAATGCATATACTGCGGTACGTCGATCCCGTTGACCGGTTGACGATTGGCCAACCCGCGACCTAAACTCACTCCTTATCCTGTCAAACCAGACCAGCGGCAGAATTCCAGGCAAGAAAAAAAGACACTTGACAAAACCTGGAAATAGGATATAATTATATGGTTGTGATGTATGCCAAAAAGGTGGCATATCATGCCATCTAAACATCTAGATGGCATCATCACTGATATAGGTTTGAGCATATCCCTCGGTGAATTGCAAAATACGTATCACCAATCAACCTAATCTGAGAGCGATGTGAAAAAGTGATTGATGCTTTTCCTCGCTCTTTTTGCAACATCCTACGACTTGCTTCTTGCTGGCAAAGGCTGCCCTTGACGAACTTGTTTGACGGGGCCGTTTAGCCCCTCATATTTCAGGAGGTTTGTATTGGAAACCAAAGATTTTCAGGCTATACGTGTCAGCCTTGCTTCGCCCGATCAGATTCACTCCTGGTCATACGGTGAAGTGACCAAGCCCGAAACGATCAACTATCGCCGTTTGCGCCCGGAAAAAGACGGTTTGTTTTGTGAGGCGATTTTTGGCCCGACCAAAGATTGGCAGTGTTATTGCGGTAAATACAAAAACGTCCGCTACAAGGGTGTCGTCTGCGACAAGTGTGGCGTTGAGGTAACACGTTCGCTTGTACGACGTGAGCGAATGGGACATATCGACCTGGTGGCCCCCGTTGCGCACATCTGGTATACAAGACGTGTACCAAGCTACCTGGGCGTGTTACTGGACATTACCCGCAGAAACCTGGAACGTGTCCTTTATTTTGCACAATACGTGACGACAAGCATTGACGAGGAAGCACGGCAGCGCGCTTTGCATCGTTTGCATACCGATTTTGAACGCGAACGCGGTCGTCTGGAAAATAGCTCTGAAAGCGAATTTGGGCTGATTGACAACGAAATGAAATCGCTGATGTCCGAGGCCACCAGTTCGTTGATGGATGCTCGCCATGACCTGGATGAACGTCTGTCCACACAGACCGAATCCGTCATGAACGAGGCAAAAATCCTATCCCTATCGCTGGAAAACCAGATGGGCAAGCCAGCACGCGAGGATATGTACCTCTCGTTTTCCGAGCAAGCCATCGCCCAGGAAGGCGCCAAGATCACACGCGAGCACAGCGCCATCTTGAACGAGCTGGTGCAAAAAGAGTTGAGCCGTATTCAGACCGAGATTGGCGATGAGCGCGCAGATACCGTCGCTCAAATTGATGCGATCAACTTGGACATCCGTGAATCGACGAGCGAGCAGCGCGGGCAGATCCAGGAAGTGCTTGTCTCCAAACTAGAAGCAATCCATCTACAGTACGAAAGTGATGTCGACGAACTCAAGAGCCTGGCGCCGATGCAGTTCTTTGGCGAGGCGCGCTATCGCGAGCTAAAGAGCAAATGGGGCAACGTCTTTCGGGCCAGCATGGGTGCCGAGGCATTCTACGAAGTATTGCAAGATATGGATTTGGACAAGTTGTCTGTCGAGTTGTGGAACGAGGTACGCACAACGCGGTCCAAACAACGTCGCCAGCGCGCAACCAAGCGGCTGCGCGTGGTCGAAGCACTTCGCGCCAGCGGCAACCGCCCGGAATGGATGATCCTGACCGTTTTGCCCGTCATTCCACCCGATTTGCGTCCTATGGTTCAGTTGGACGGCGGTCGATTTGCCACCTCAGACCTGAACGACCTGTATCGCCGGGTCATCAACCGCAACAACCGGCTCAAACGACTGCTCGACCTGGGTGCTCCAGACGTGATCGTTCGCAATGAAAAACGCATGTTGCAGGAAGCGGTCGATTCATTGATCGACAACTCGCGCCGTGGCAAGGCCTTGTCGCGGCGGGGCCGTCGTGAACTTAAATCGTTATCCGATATGCTCAAAGGCAAAAAGGGACGTTTTCGGCGCAACCTGCTTGGCAAGCGCGTGGACTATTCCGGACGTTCAGTCATCGTCATTGGGCCCAAGCTCAAGCTGCATCAGTGTGGCCTGCCCAAGTACATGGCCGTCGAACTGTATCGACCCTTTATTATTGCCAAGCTGGTCGAGTACAACTATGCCAGCAACGTCAAGAGCGCGCGCCGCATCATTGAACGCGAACGCCCTGAAGTGTGGGAAGTTTTGGAAGAAGTGATCAAAGATCGTCCCGTGCTGCTCAACCGCGCGCCGACGCTTCACCGTTTGGGCATCCAGGCCTTTGAGCCGCTGCTGGTAGAGGGCAAGGCCATTCACCTGCACCCATTGGTTTGCGCCGCGTTCAACGCAGACTTTGACGGGGACCAGATGGCCGTGCATGTGCCGCTGTCTAGCAAAGCCGTACAAGAAGCACGCGAATTGATGCTTTCATCCCGCAACTTGCTCAAGCCGGCCGATGGGGAGCCCATTGTCGGCCCGACAAAAGATATGGTCCTGGGCTGCTATTATTTGACGATGGAGCGTGATGGACGCAAGGGCGAAGGTATGAACTTTGCAAACATCGAAGAGGTCATTTTGGCCTACGATTTGGGCATAGTTGACATTCACGCCAAGATCCAGCTCTGGTCTTGGACAACCGACCCGGCCGATAGCAAAGACGCCCCGATCCAGACGAGCGTTGGGCGCGTGCTGTTCAATGACGTTTTGCCCGAAGATATGCGCTTCGTCAACACGGTTCAGGACAAAGGTTCGTTGAAAACACTTATTGCCCAATGCCACCGCATTGTCGGTCAAGAAAGAACAGCCGAGGTCGCAGACCAGATCAAAGACGCAGGCTTTAAATATGCAACGCGATCGGGAGCAAGTATTGCCGTCAGCGACCTGGTCGTACCCGATGCCAAGACCACGATCCTGGCCAAAGCGACCGACGAAGTGAACGAAGTAGCGCGACAATATCGACGCGGGCTGCTCACCGAAGACGAACAATACACGCGAACGATCGAACTGTGGACCGAAGCCAAGGATCAAGTAACAGACGCCGTGGCTGATTCGATGGATCCTGAAGGCCCTGTCTTTGTTATGGCTCAATCGGGTTCCACCAAAGGTGGATTTGGGCCCATCGCCCAGTTGGCCGGTATGCGTGGTTTGATGGCCGACCCTTCAGGGCGAATCATCAAATTGCCCATTTTGTCCAACTTTAGGGAAGGGCTCACCGCTCTCGAATACTTTATTTCCACACATGGTGCCCGCAAAGGGTTGGCCGATACAGCGCTGCGAACGGCTGACGCAGGTTACCTGACACGTCGCCTGGTTGACGTCGCCCAGGATATGGTGATCAATGAATACGACTGCGAAACGCGCAGCGGATTGTGGATCCGGACATCGGACAACGCATACGATCCGAACTTGCCGCAGTTGGGAGAGCGAATCCTGGGCAGAATCCTTGCCGGGACAGTGATCCACCCACAGACTGGAGACGTGGTGCTTGAGCGCGGCAGCACTCTGGATGAAGAAAGTGTCGAAGAAATCGTGGCGGCCGGGGTGACAGAGGTCTTTGTGCGTTCGCCGCTCACTTGCCAACTGGACCAGGGCCTTTGCCAGCAGTGTTACGGTCGTGACCTGGGGCGCGGCACGATGGTGGAACTGGGCACTGCGGTCGGCATTATGGCCGCCCAGTCTATCGGTGAGCCTGGTACACAGTTGACGCTGCGGACGTTCCACACCGGTGGTATTGCCCATGGTGGTGATATCACACACGGCCTCCCCCGTGTCGAGGAACTCCTCGAAGCACGCAAACATCCAAAAGGCGAGGCCATCATATCGGATATCGCCGGGCGTGTCGAAGTTCACCGCAACGAGCAAGGACTTCGTACGGTCAAAGTCACGAACAGCCATCTCGTGCGCGAGGATTACCCGATCAAACGTGGATGGAAAATCCTTCTTGAAGAAGACCAAGAGACGGTCAAAGATGGTGAGGTTATTGCGACGCGTGGAGACAAAGAACTCGTCGCGAAACACGGTGGACGCGTGGTTTGCGAAGAAGAGACGATTTCCATCGTCTATGACGAACAAGAAGAATATGAATACAAAATCCCGTCTTCTGTACGGTTGCTCGTAAACGAAAACCAGATAATTGAAGCCGGTGAACAGATCACAGAGGGATCCAAGAATCCGCACACAATTTTGGATGTGTTGGGACGCGACGCCACACAACTCTACCTGCTCCAAGAAGTACAAAAGGTATATCGCTCTCAGGGTGTAAACATCCAAGACAAACACTTTGAGGTCATCATCAGCAAAATGCTATCGCGCGTCCTGGTCGTCCGTTCCGGCGACACGGCACTGTTGCCGGGCGATCTGGTAGAACGTCACATCTTTACAAAAATCAACGCGCGCATGAACAAAGAAGGCAAACAACCGGCAGCAGCTCGCCCCGTGCTCTTGGGCATCACCAAAGCAGCCTTGAGCACAGACAGCTTTTTGGCATCCGCTTCATTCCAGCACACGATCAAGGTGTTGGCCGGCGCAGCAATTGAGGGCAAGAGCGACGGCCTTTTAGGCCTCAAAGAAAACGTCATCATTGGCAAATTGATTCCGGCAGGAACAGGTTTCCAACCAGACAAAACGCTCAAATTGGAAGCAGGTGAAGCGTTGAGTGTCGAAGAACTGGAGGCCTTTGTAGGCACTGAGCTTGATATCGACGATATCGATCTGGATGACTTGGACCTGGATGATGACGGTGATTTTGACGATCTGGATCAAGATGATGACGACATCGACTTTGATCTCGGTTCAGATGAAAAGGATGAAGAGGAAGAGGAACAAGATAGCGACGATCTCGACTCGTTGCTAAGCGACGGTTTTGACGATAACGAATAGGGGGACTAGAATGGGGACAGGGGAGAGAACCCTGTCCCCATTTGGCGGATTGGACTCAGGATGATTCGGCTTCTTCTTCCCATCCCGGGGCAAGAGGTGCATCCAATAACTGCTTTGCTTGTTCAGCATATTGCTCTTGGACCAATATGCGAACCTGGCTCAGTTTCAAGCCATCCATTGTGATCCCAAAAACCACCCCGGCACTTTCATAATCCAGTATCGCCTGAATGCCGGCATCTTGGAGCAGAGATTTTAAAATTTCTGCTCTCATCATTCCCGAAACCGTCGCAACAACAGCTAAACCTGTTTTATTGTTCTTGCTTTGTGGTGACATTGTCCCTCCTCTAGTATATTATATCACAAGCAGCATCTTGAGAAAAACATAGTTAGTATGATCTGGGAGGACCCTGTTGTGATTGGGCGTAAAATTCAAAGTGAGACGTACTGGCAAGACGAGTTCTCTATTAGCAAACAAGACATTGACGGGCTTGTCAACCTTTTTCTGGACGAGGGCCGCCCTCTGACCTCATCCGAGTTGGCTTATGCGCTAGTCGCCGACTATTGTCAGCGGGATCAAAGCCTGGTTCGTCGCAATCTGGCTGGCGGAACCGTTTATCGACCCAATGGGACATTCTCTGTGGGAGAAACATTGGTGTTCCCTCACCTGAGCTTTGCCCGAGGGACCGTGTCAACGGTTCGCGATGGAAACAATCCAGAGTATGGCGATTTCCAGGTGATTACAGTCCAGTTGGACAAAGAAGAGCGCCAATTTGCTTCCAGCTTGATGATTGAACACCGGCTCAACATCCCTGATGACGTATCTGTCGAAACCATGTTCGTTCCCCAGGTTCAAGAGTTGTACGATCGATACGGCGAACTGGTCACCGCCAAGCTGGAATCGAAACTCGAACAGAGTGACAAATTTGTGTTCTTTCGCGACCAATGGCTGGCAGCCAGTATGATGGTCGAAGTGCATATCGGTCATCTGAATCTTGCAGAAGCTGTTCTGGACATGCATGGCACGCCGTTGCCGACAGAAAAGCTATTGCCCGACTTGGACCTGGCCCAAGAAGCACCTCAGCCGATCAGGCTGTTTTCGCTGAATCATGTCATAGCTCAGGACGATCGCTTTGACGACGTGGGTGGGAACGGCCAAATCGTTTGGAGCCTGTATCGCTGGGAACCTCAAGCCATCAAGTCTGTACCCAATTGGGTGCACTATGATCCCATACCATACGATCGTACCAAACTCGATGTTTTCCATTTGCAGCTAGAACGCGAAATCGACGACGAGGCATCCGCTATCGTCGCTCCTCCAAGTGCGGCCGAAAAACGTTCTTTAACCCTGACTTTGGGCTATCACCATAGACGGTTGGGATCGTTACCCCTGAGCGAACGCACCAAGTACTTTTTCCCAAGTGGGCACCCTGATCAGCATACCCGGGTCACATTTGTCGACCTGGCACAAGGCTCCGAGTTTCCTGGCTGGGTTATGCACGCCGACAAGCTCGTATACGGATTGGGTGCGTGGTATGAGGAAAAGGAACTGCCCGTCGGCGCATATATTGAACTGGCCAAGACGGACGATCCAAATCGCGTAGCGATCGACATCCAATCGCGTCGTATGAGACGTGAGTGGATGTACACGTTGTTCAAAAACGACGAGAATGACTTGCGGTTCCAAATGCAAAAGGCCCCGGTTACCTGCGAATATGACGAATGGTTCCTGATGAGCATTGACCCCCAAATCGCCGAGGAGTTGTGGCAAGCGGAACAGGGGCGAAATCGCTCTCTGGATGAGGTGATTCACCATGCGTTCCTGGAACTCGCCAAGTTGAGTCCTCATGGCACGGTACATGCCAAGACATTGTATAATGCGGTCAATGTCCTCAAACGTTGCCCGCCCGGACGCATCTTTGCGACGCTGTTCAAGTTGCCTCATTTTGTTTCCGTTGACGAAGGCTCTTGGCTGTTTAGCGAAAGCGTTTGTTAGGCGCCCGGCGAGTCAGTGATGGAACGCCACCTGGCTTTTGGATAGTGTAATTCTAGTTGATGGTGAGGTAGATTTTTATGGCTCGTTGGACAAAGCCGACATTAGATACCAAATTTCACATTGATTTCGATTGGTGGAGACAGAACAACCGCCAATTGCGCGTTTATTTGCATCAGAATTTGTGCGATGCCTGCCGCGAGCTCTACCCAACACACCTTGGTTCCAAATCGGTCGATTGGATCGATCCCGATACGGCAGAGGTACACGCGGTAGACGGCTTGTGGCAAGCCTTGCGAACACATTGCAGTCTCGAATCAGACTATATCACCATTTCGACGCCATTGACAAACGCAGTCTTTCGAGTCTTTTTGGCAAACGGCAATGTGCCACTCACGCCAACCGAACTAAGCGAGCGGATTGGGCGGCCTGCAAACCTGATTCTCAAGACGCTTGCCCACAAAAAGATCTACGAAGGCATTAAAGCCATTATGCCGGGCTCGTAACGGGGTGTCCTGGTGTGCACGTTCGCAGAAACAATTGAACCACATATCAAAGAGATTGACACAGTACGTACGCTGGCCCTTCCCTGGCTAAACGAGGCAGCAGCTAGGCATGGGCTGTCTCGCCGTCAAGCCGAGATTGCGGCGCTAGAGTTGGGCGTGTTGCCCCTCCGTTACCTGAGAAGCTACGGAACGGTGGGACTCGACGGCCAACTCGTTCTTTTGCGATCTTGTGTCGCCGTTATCGGCCTGGGCGGTCTGGGTGGCTATGCGGTGGAAGGACTGGCGCGGATGGGAATCGGCCAGCTTGTGCTGGTCGATGGTGACGTATTTATGGAACACAACCTCAACCGGCAAGTTTTGAGCGACGAACCAAACCTGGGCCGTCTCAAAACAGAGGTGGTTGCCGAGCGTGTGCGGCGGATCAATCCCGGCGTCGACGTGGTGCTCCACTCGCAGTATGCGACAAAAGACAACCTGGCCGGCATACTGGCGGGCGTGGATATTGTCATAGACGCCCTGGATCGATTGCCAACACGCTTGATGCTGCAACGTGCGGCGGCTGAGGCCGGCATCCCCATGGTCCATGGTGCGATCGCCGGCTGGGTCGGGCAAGTGATGACCATCTTTCCCGAGGACAGCGGCCTGCGAACCCTGTACGGCAGCGATCCGGTGCCGGAACAGGGAGCTGAAGCAGAACAAGGCTGCCCGGCTGCTTCACCGATGATGGTTGCTGCATTCCAGGTTCACGAAACGATCAAAGTGTTATTGGGCAAAGGCGAGCCAGTGCGCAACCGGATGCTGTTTATCGACGCGGCCTTTGGCGAGGTGCGAGCTTTGGAACTTGGCGCCTGAACCCGCCCCGTGCACAATGACCAATAGAGACTGCTCAACTAGACAATGATATGGTCAACGACTTGAGAGGCAAGGTTTTCTCCTGTCAAGTCCATGATTGTCGTCATTCCCCCCGGACTCAGAACGTTTATTTCGATTACATAAGGATAAACAAGATCGATTCCCACAAACGCCGTACCCACACCAATCAGGTGCTTTCCGATGCGCTCGCACAAAGCTGCCTCTTGAGAATCAAGTTCGCATACTGATGGGCTCGCCCCCTGGTGGATATTTGTCCTGTGGTCGCCATTAGCAACGCGTTTATATTGGCCAACAATATGGCCATTGGCGAGCAAAACGCGTTTTTCTCCCAGTTCGATCTCTGGGACATACTTTTGCAGGATGCAAAACTGGCCCGAACCATAATCGGTCATGTTTTGCAAGATAACGCGCGCGTTTGTATCGTTTGGCCTCAGAATAAACACATCCTTGCCCCAACTCCGCGCAGGAGGCTTGACAATCCAAATACCGCCGTCCTGGTGATAGATATTCCACAAAAACTCGAAATCTGACGAAGCATAGGTTTCTGGACTTGGAAACACGTCTGGAAGCATGCAGGGATAATATTTGCTGTGTAGAAACAACAAGGTTTCGACCGAATTGATGATCCTCGTCTCACTTGACAGGCTCCACAGCAGTTGAATTTTGTCCAGAAATGAAATCCGATTACCAAGCCCCAAAACCCAGACGTAATCCAAGTCTGCAAGATTGGCAAATTCGAACCGGCAATCCACCAAACTGTAATCCGGTTCCAGATGCTGCTCAACCTTAAACACCTTGCCAACGATTTTGTCCACAACCAGAGTCAGCGAATCCAAAAAGCCGATGGACACCTCGTCACCTCGGGCAACGAGTGCGTTGGCAAGCAGTAAACAATTTGCCAATGTTAGTGATTCAGCTTCATTGATAAAAAAACAGACTTTTTTCATAACGCTCCTTTAGATGAAAAACAGCAGACTAGGCCGTTTTGATGTTATCCAATTCCTGGCGAACTGCTCTTCCCAATCCCTCTAACGTGTACGGTTTTTTGACAAACTGGCCAGCTCCAAGCCGCTGAGCCTCTTTGACACGCTCAGTTTCAGAAAAGCCGCTGGCGATAATTGCCTTTTGTCCAGGATGGATTTTGATAATTTCGCGATAGGTATTCAGCCCATCCAGATCATCTCCCATAATCATATCTAGCACCAGCAAAGCTACCTCGTTTTGCTCAAGATACTCCAGAGCGGCACGCCCGCTGTCTACGGCCATCACTTGATAGCCTAACGAGGAAAGCAGCCTGTTCGCCAGGCTTCTTTGCTGCTCCAGGTCATCCACAACCAGGATCGCCTCGTTCCCACGATAATCATACGCTTGCTCTCCGGCCTGCGAGACAATCTCCCTGGAAACAGGAAAATAAAAGAGGAACGTTGTCCCTTTACCTACCTCGGTCTGAACATCGATCTTGGCCTTGTGGTCGCGCACCACGCCATACACCACGGCAAGCCCGAGCCCGGTGCCACTGTGCCCCATCTCTTTTTTGGTATAAAACGGCTCGAATATCTTGCCCAGGTCTTTTTTCTCGATACCGATGCCGGTATCACTGATTCTCAATACGACATAGTCTCCCGGGGCCACACGTTCTCCATAAGCTATGATCGAATGGTCCAGGCTTTCACATGTCGTGTGAATGGTGAGCACACCGCCATACGGCATCGCCTCGACGGCATTGGTCACCAGATTCATAACCACCTTTGATAGATGAGGAGCAGAGCCGGAAATGTTGAGCAAGTCTGGATCCAGGTCTGTGTTCACCACGACAGTCGGGTTCCTGATGGTCAACGCATCAAAAGATGGAGAACCCAGATATGCTTCGACGACAGTGTTGATGTTCAGTGGAGACATCTGGTACACGCCCCTACGAGCCAGTGCAAGCAAATCTTGCACAACGGCAGCGGCTCTCTCGGCTGCTTGTTTGATCTGCAAAACATCGTTCTGGACAGGACTGTTTGCCGGCAAATCCATCATGATCAAATCGGGATAAGCCACCAAAGGACCAAGGATGTTGTTCAGGTCATGAGCGACACCACCAGCAAGCACCCCCAACGCTTTCACCCGCTCTGCACGCTCCAGTTCATCTTCCAACTGCCGTTTTTCTTCTTCAGCGCGTTTGCGCTCGGTAATGTCGCGTATCACGCCGAACGCGTTCGTGATATTCTGATGTCCATCATACTGAAGCCGTTCTTTGATTTCCAGGAAATGCGGGCCATCGGGGCGTTTCATCGCAATTTCGTACTGGACCGTCTCCTTTGCTTTGCTCACACTCTCGACATAAGTCTCAATGGCTCGTTGCACATATTCCTTGCCAAAAGGATCTTGGACCATCATCACTTCAAACAAGTCCCGCCCTGTCAGCGCTTCTGATGGCACCCCCAAAAGGATTTCGCAAGCGCCACTGGCAAAGGTGATCTTGCCTTCAGAATCAAGTGAATAAATAACATCCTGGATATTTTCAGTGACGTAACGATATCGATCTTCGCTCTCTTTTAGTGCCTTCTCGGCCTTCAAGCGCGAGATATCGCTGCCCATTTGAGCAGCCACAGTCTCCAACGCGTGGCGCGCAGAGATAGGAACCTCCGCGAGCGTATGTGAAGCAACATTGAGGCAGGCGATAACCTGATCCTCATGGCGCACGGGCAAAACAGCAAAAGCCTGCAATCCCTCAGCCTGACGCACGGGATCGATCTCGAGCAGGTCCATATGGCGCGTATAAACGGGTTCGCCGGCCAGGACCAGGCGCGCTACAGGAGAATCGGCACCATAGTGTGAACCACTCTGCAAAAAATCGGCGGATACCCCTTGTGCAAAGACAAGTTCCAGATCTCCAGATGACACATCAACAAGATAAACGGCGCCGCTGTCCATTTCAGAAACATTGATTGCCACCCGAGCACATTGCTGTAACGCCTGATCGAGTTCGACTGTAGCACTGAGTGCCAAAGCCAGATCGCGCTGAGCGCGAGCCAGATCTTCGGCTCGCTTTCGATCGACCAATTCTTGTTGCACCTGTTTGTACAGCCTTGCTTTCTCAATCGCGACGGCCGTTTGATTGGCCAAAGTAATCAGGACCGATCGATCGTCTTGAGAATAAGCCTCTTCTGAAAGCTTGGGTCCCAAGATCAAGATTCCGACAGGCTCGCCTTCTGTCTTTAACAAAGCATAGAGTTCGGCCTCGATACGTTGCAGATCGTGCCGCTCTTGCTCCCAGAGAGCCCTGAACTGCGGCATGATATCTACATCATGGCGGGTCAAAACATACTCGTGCCTGGACAGCCACTGTACAACAGGATGGCCCCGGCGCAATCTAAAATCGACCGTCTGATCAAGTCCTCTCCAGGCTATCAAATGAAACTCTTCACCGCCCTCCTGCCTGAGAAAGAATGCGGCCTTGGCGATGTGCATCGTTTGGGTGATCTCGTCCAAGATCATGTTTGTCAACTTGTCGAGATCGAGCACAGAAGCCGCCGTGCGACTGAGCCGCCGAAGCATCAAGGCGGCATCATATTTCTCTCGAAAAAAGATGCGATCGATCCACAATTGTGCCCTGTTCCGCAATGGCTGAGTTGCGACTGCGGTAATGGCTGCTACCAAGAAAGATAACAAGAGGATTTGTGCGCCAGCAAGAGCCTGGAAAAGTCCCAGCGCAAGGGAGATGAACAGAAAGTAAATGATGCCGATGATGGCCGTAGGAATCGAATAGAGCAACCCTTTGCGAACAACGACGGCAATATCCAGAAATTGATAACGCAAGATCGCATAAGCGATACAAAACGCGTTGATGATATTCGCCACAATGTCGATGGGATAGGGCCTCAAAGTAGGAAAGAGATTGGCCAGCGTCCCCAGGATCACAACGCTTACTCCCAACAACAGGTATCTGAGACGATTGCGCTGGACGTCGGATTCCGCCCTAACATACGCCTGGACGAGATCAAAGACGCCGAAACCCAGAAAAAAGTATCCCCCTACCGCGGTCAAAGGCAAGAGCACACCGAACACGGGCACCCACATCCCACTCACAGGATCGCGGCTGACACTGCTAATCACATAGCCGTTATTGCTCAAGCACAGGATCGAACTCACTGCCCAGACAAAATAACTCGTCAGGATCAGTCTGCCTCGGCCCTTTTTCATCAAAAACGCGCGCACGAACAAAAAGTAACCCACAAAGTAGGTGATCGCGGCCGTCGTTGTCAACCGGTACAACACGAGCGCGCTATCAACACTCTTGGGAAACCTGACCAACAGCGCACTTGCTTGCCAAAACGTCATAACGACAAGCAGCATGGCAAAAAAGCGGTTAGCTTTGACCCGCAAACCATATCTGAGGACAACGCCTAGTAGAACGATGTAGCAGCAAACTGCAACAAACGGGAATAAGGCAGACGCAATCATGAGTAGCCCTTACCTCTCACTCATTTCGTCACGCGCTCGACGCAAGCAAAAGCCGGTCGATGATCTCTTGTGACGCATTCATGTGGGGCGGCTTCAAGTGAGCCAGGTCAGCACCTTTTGCCACCATCCCTTCATAATAACGTGCAAACGAACCAGATTCAAGTCTCGTGATCTGCAATGGACTGAGGTTCCAAATGTCTTCCATTTCAGCATAGGACACATCGATTGCTTTCAGGCTTGCATGGATCCTGTCCTTCACGTTCGCTTCTTGTCGGTCTTTGAGTTCAATGTAAAGACGCAGAATCGGTTCTTGTTCACCATATTCTTTTCTGATTGTCCAATCGACATATTGCACACCCGACGCTTCAATCGCTTGCCAAACCACCTTTTCTGTCAACCGGGTAAACGTAGCAATGTCGATGATCCCATCAGCCCTTGAGTAAAAGACCATCTGCGGGATATCGACTCCCAACTCTTCGTCTCTTAACGATGCGATCTCTACGATATCACCCACCCGGTATCTCACAAAGACACCCCCGAACAAACTGGTGATGACCAGTTCGTACTTTTCGTTTGGTTTTACCTGATCCAGCGTCAGCGTGACGGGTTGATAGTCGGGATCTTGCGCCAGTTTGGCAGACTCACTCTCGGAGAGAAATTCCAGAAAACAAGCGTCGGGGAAAAACGTCAGCCCTTTGCCATTCCAGAGTTGAGCGCTCAACAGCCCGCCCGATTCGGAACATCCATACCCCTCAATCGGTTTTCTGCCCCAGTACTTTTCGATTTGCTCGCGAAATATATATGTATCCGTTCCCCCGGTGCCAATACACTTTAGCGTCCAAAGGTCCTTGGGCAACAAATTCCGGCCGGCGATTTTGCTGGCAATAAAACCCCGTATCAACCGGAACAGCACCCGAGGATCAAGCATCGCTTTTGATATCTTGAACGTGCCGCTGCTTTGACTGAACTGCTCTCCAATCTTGACCAGGACACTCGCAACCCCGTTAAAAGCATTTATCCCCATCCGAAGGCCCATGCCAAAGCCCTCTTTTACCCGTTCCTCGAAACTCATCTCCTCGGCTTCTTCGATAGGAGGCATAAATCTAAAGTCGAATTCCTGCACAAATCCCCTGGCGATTGCGCCTGAAACGTACGGGAAAGGAGCCAGGGCAAACAGCATGGTATCCCCTGGTTCAAACACAAACTCTCCCCTTCGGGAACACGATGCAAAAATCAATGTAGCAAGCGCGTGTTCGCTCAACACTTGCATCATCCGCGGCGTATAGGGCACCCATTTGAAATCGTATTCCCCCGACCGCCCCGACGTCCGGAGCCACCACAAGGGCTTTTCAGGCAAACCATCCTCTCGCTTTTCGCCCAGGTAAGGGAGATAATCCTGGTAGGTGGTCAAAGGAACGCACTCACGAAACTCGTTGACGCTGGTCGGCACCTTGTCTCCCAGGAATCGGCGGCCCAGTTCGCATTTGCTGAGTAGATCGATCTGCTCCACAAGCAGCCGATTCTGGATCTCCATAAATTCATCCAAACCGAGATCGATAAAGCCACAATACTTTTTCCAGATCTCATCTCTCCGCCCTTGCCTCAATAACGCTGCTGCTGTTGCCATTTTTCCCCTCCTTGAGTGATATGAACTAGCCCCCCCTCGCGCCATCCTTGCGCAGGGTTTTGACGCATTTGATTATGCTTTTTCTGGTGGGAACCAACATCGGGGTTTCTTGCTGGTACTGCTCGTACCCTGGAAACATCTTGGGAAAATAGAAACGATCCTGGATCCAGACATGCAGTACGTCCAGGAAAAACCATACTGGACCCGCGATCAGAAAAAGCGTTGATCTTGAAATCATCAAAAGAGCGAAAACCATAAGAGCAAACCATAGAACGCCTGGGTGGCGGACCAGGGCCCAGGTCCCGGTCTTGACCAGTTTGACACCCACTCCGTCCCTGGCATACGTATCCCGAAAAGGAAGCTCTAAAAAAAGCGAGTAAATGAGAAGAAAAAGGGATAGGGCAAGCAGTGGCCAACCTATCAAGGAGAGCCCACCGGGCAAAAGAAACTTGTCTGACTTGAGACAAACCATAACAAGCGCGAAACCAAACAACAACACACAGGTCAATCCAATGCCCTGTTTCAAGTAAGCAATCCCCTTCAAGGCAGCAAGATCAAAAAAGAAAGCGATCAAGAGAGCCAGACAGCCCAGCAGAATGTACACCATTTCATTCCCCTACTCTATTGACTCGAAAGCCGTTTCAGTGCGTCTAGGAAAACACTGAAAAAGTCCATTTTAAACGCAAGGTCGCCAGGACGCAAGGACGCAAAGAATCACAAATAGACGTAAAAGCTCTTTTTTAATCGTAGAATCCTTGCGCCTTTGCGCTGCGGTACACACCACCGCCTGCGCCCTTGCGTTAGGTTTTTTCACAGGGCTGCTAGGCTATCACAAACGGCACAGAATGTCAAAACGTCCCGTTGCATCGTTTCACCTTGACAAATCCATCACCTGCGGATAGAATGTCCGGCAATCGGAGGAAAAATGAATGACCACCTATGATCGTGTCAGCGTCATCGTCGGCACTATTCTGATCGGTATCATCCTGCTATTGGTATTGCAGATCCCATCGCGCACATTCGAGTTCAGCCCTCTCGGCACGCCATTAACTGTACAAGTCACAGCAAATTGGCTGGTATCCACCTTGCTGCTTGGGCTGGCCTGCAGCGGCACAGAAGCCGTGATGCGCACACACCCCCTGGTGCGGCGTAAGATCGTGCGCTATACTTTTCCAGATTGGATTTTGCCCGGTCTGTCCGCACTGGCTCTGGCGCAGTTCTTGCCCCAGTCTCCTAATCTTTTTTACTGGCTGCTGGGGTTGAGCCTGGGCGGTGGCGTCCTGGCCTGGCTCATTCTGGCCAATTACCAGCTCGTAGACGCAAATCAGGCTGCAAGCGCATCCCCTGTCTCGGACGCACAGGCAAACGAAACCACTGCGCACAAGACGCCCTGGGTTCGGAATGGACTCGACATTGCCGCCTATGTTTTGGCATTGACGTTTTTTACCCTCATCTATCGCACCAAGCTGCGCAGCCTGGTCACTGCATCTCAGGTCAGCATTGTCGCCGGCCTGCTGTCGCTGAGTATCCTACGCAGCGAAAACCGTAACTGGCCGCAAACCTTTCTGCACACCACATTGATCGGGCTCGTATTAGGTGAGACGACGTGGGCCTTGAACTACTGGCAGGCAAACAGTCTCACCGTGGGCGTGCTGCTCATGTTGCTCTTTTACGTGCTTGTTGGCCTCGTGCAACAGCATATGCGCGGCACCCTCGGCCGGCGCACAGTTGTCGAATTCCTGGGCGTCGCTATTCTTGGGATCGCCATCGTCCTCGTCTTTGGCCCACAAACCTAATCACCGCCCGATCTGGACTCGTATGGCCCGTATACAGCCTTGACACGGGACGCCTCGTCAGCATCATCCAGGATAATCACCCGGTATCGCGCGCCACCGGGTTCGACGCGTACCAGGATATGGCCGTGCATACTCTTGTACGCCCGCTCGATGGCATCCCCGATGACGATCCTGGTTGCTTCCAGGATATCTGTCGCAAACAAATCGCGCGGGCCGGGATATAACCAGGTTGAAGTGAGTCGTTTGAGCACCCCGTGCCCCGGTTGGTCGGCCGACCAATTCTGCTGCACGATCACCCTGGGCCGCAGCGTCTTGACAAAAAACGCGTTATGCGTATTTCGATAGCCGTGATGATTCGTAACGTGCACATCGACCGCGCCCACCGCCCTGGCTACAGGCGTCTCCAGGTCGGCCCAGGACGGCGTATCCAGCTCGACGACGCCAGGGATATCTCCACCACTAAAATAGGCAAATCTGCCGTAACGAATGAGCACAGCGCAGCTACATTGATTCTCGTCCGGCAGATTGTGCAGGCCGAGAGACGAAATGGGCGGAATGTGTTGTTCTGTGTTCTTGCCAACACCGGTCCACACCTCGCCGTTGGCACAGACATTCCGCACCTGGAAACCGGGATACGCTTCGGGCTCGTGCACAAGCACGATCTGATCGTCTCTACCCGGCACAAACCTGTCGACAATCATATCATTGTGGGTCTGATGCCAGGCCATAAAAGCGCGATAATTCTCCATCGTCCTGATAAACTCGGCGACCAACTTGGATCGGGGAGGATTCTCTTGAACCATCGCTTTCAGTTCGTCACCGTCTAGCGAAATGGGATAGTCGTAGGCAGGATATCCACGATCGAGCAGTGTGCGGATAGGAACAAACTCGCCTACGCCTGTGATCCCCGTCAATTTGAACGCACCGCTGCGAGATGGCCCGGCCAATTCACTGACCGTTCCAAAGTGATCGTCGTGAAAATGCGTAATCAGCGCATAGTCGAGCGCCAGAGATGACTTTTGAGGTGCCATTCGTTGAATGTAACGGGCTATCCACTCATATGGCGGCCTGGACCCATCTGGCTTTGCCGCAGTGTTTCGCGGAGACGTAACCCTGGGATCCGTGGGATCGAGTTCGCCGGCATCCAGCAACATGGTTGTGCCATCGGGCAGAATGCAAAAGGCAGCATCTCCTCGTCCGGTATTGATATGATGCAAATCGAGCGTCCCCTCGACCCAGGGACACAATGCCTGGCCAATATTCTCCATTGTTTTACCCAAAGACTCGGCGCAAGAGGGCATCCATTCTGGGATTCGACTTGTTTTCCAACAGCATTTGCTCGCCCCAGTCGTAAACAGGAAATATCAACCTCGCCAACCGGCCAGTCCAACGGTTCAAAACGTTGAGCGAGCTCACCGCGTGCGGGCCACCAAAGCAGCGCATCCCCAACACAGGGTCAAAATGCCAGGGAAAATGCTCGGGGCGAGGCAAAAAGTGAAATGGATCATCGTAGGTATTCTCGTCGAGAATCTGGCCTTTGTGACGTAACCGCAATACCACTTTGTATTGACGATCGAGGTCCAACCGCCACGACAACTGGGCGACGCGATGCGTGCGCTGAGCGGGGATATCATTTTGCGCAGAGCCACGCGTCACAATCGTCCTCGTCTCATCGGTCACCTCCCATTCGATCAGGGAGCGAAGCAGAGGACGGCTCAGATCGTTCGCCACCCAAATCGCTATAGGGCCCGCTGCCGTATACTCCATCATGACGTGCACCGGTGGAGAAGCCGCTTTCAGCGCCGCGAAAGACAACCTTGGCCTGCGCTTGGCGTCAAGCGCGCCGCAGCCGACCTGGGGATAGAGATCGACGAACATAAAATGGATATAACCGCCGCAGGGATCGAAACGCGACCGGCGGTACCATTCGATTTGATACTTGACCAAAGCCGCTTGATAGGCCTCCAGATCGTGAATGCGATCGCGGAGATGCGCCAGCCGCTCGGAGAGTAACGGCGTCTCATCGAGTGTGTCCTCGTTCGGCGGCGCTTCGCAGCCAAATTCGGTAACCATCTTGTAACGGCGTCCGTAAACACCGGCATAATGCCCACCGTGCCCGCCACCAATATAGGCGTGCGAGTCGCCACTGCGCATCCAATCCGCCTCGCTCCGGCCCGAAGAGATAAAAATCGACCGCGAGGGATCGCGATCCCGCAGTTCGCGATAGAGCCTGGGATCGGGATGCATCGTCAAATTACGGTCCTGGAATGACAGCGCGTTTGGCTCGTTGTGACAACACCAGGTTACGATCGAACAATGATTTTCGAGCTGATCAACCATCTCGTGCAGCACGCGCACGGCCCGTTCTTCAAATTCCGGCGTAAAGGCATGAACCCAGTTCAGCTCAAAGTCTTGCCAGATCATAATCCCGCGCCGATCGCACTCCTCATAAAGTTCTGGCGGGGCCACGTGGACGTGTAGGCGGATCAGGTGGAGGCCGCATTCCTGTACGCGGTCGAGGTCAGCTTGTATTTGCTCCCGCGTCAAGCGCGAGAGATACAACCCACCCATATAGGTTGTGCCGCGCACAAAAATGGGCTGCTTGTTGATCTGATAGTGCATCGTCTCTTTGCTTCGCATCATCCGCGTTTGGCGAATGCCGATGACCTGCTCGTGAACGTCGAGTTTAGTGCCATCGCCATCGTACAGCGTGCAGCGAATGCGATACAGGTCTGGATTGCCCATATCCCAGGGCCACCACCAGTGCGGATCGCTGATCCGCACCGTTTGCTCTACGACACTCTGGCCGGGGAGCAGTTCGACGGCGAAATTGTTGTCCACGCGCAGACCGGGCATGGTCTCACCGGCCAGATAGACGTGCAGCACGCCGTTTGACACGGCCTCATCCCGCCGGCTGTGAATGTGCAAGCGCAGCGTGACATGCGCCGACTTGTCGTACTCATCCTCGGCTACGGCAAATGGCACGCGCTCGATAGTTACGTCGCCGTGTACCTCCAGCCACACCGGCCGCCAGATGCCGATCGGGTTCACATCTTTTGGAATGAGACCATCAGCGTGAGCATAGAGTCCCTTGACCATGCCCCGGTACACCTCGTCCGCGTAGGTCAATCCCTTGCGGCGCACGGGATCCCACGGCGCAGTGACCTTGACCACCAATACATTATCATCCTGGAGCAGGCCGGTCACGTCAAACCAGAACGGCACAAAGCCGCCTTCGTGCTCGCCCAAGCGCTGACCGTTCAACCACACCTCGGCATAATAATCGACCGCTTCAAAATACAGACGGAAACGCGATGCAGCGAGAGGCCATTGGCTGTTGGTTGGTAACTCATCTCTGGTAAAGCACGTGCGGTACCACCACGCCGAATCGTTGACAGCGCGCACCCGTTCGCCCCAATATGGGTTGTCGGGATAGAGCCAGGGTTGGATGTGCGTGGCGGGTGGGATTTCGCGCCAATCACCATCGTCAAATGTAGACACGGTATAGGGCAACATCGGCTTGACGATCTCAGCTTCGCTGGTGACGCGCCAAGGGCCGGTCAACGCTTGACGAATGTAAAGAGGATGAGACATGTACTCCTCCCAATATGATCGCGCCAGATTGGCCTCGCCCCTGCGTTATGCGCAGGGACGAACGGTATCCTATCCGTGGTGAAACCCTTCCCGTCATTGGAACACGGCATTTATTCTGTCACTCGCAAATGCAGCTCGGCCAATTGCACCGCATCAAGTGGCGACGGGGCATCCGTCATTGGATCGGTTGCGCTGGCTGTCTTTGGGAAAGCAATGACCTCGCGGATATTATCTTCGTCAGCCAGAATCATCACCGTGCGATCGATGCCGGGAGCGATACCACCGTGAGGGGGAGCGCCATACTCAAACGCGTCCAGCATATGGCCAAATCGGGCGTAGGCCTGCTCGATCGAATAGTTGAGCAGATCCAGCACCTTTTCCTGGATGTCGCGACGATGAATACGAATACTGCCGCTCCCCAGTTCGATCCCGTTGCAGACCAGGTCGTAACAGTCAGCCCGGATCGCGCCGGGATCCGTCTCCAACAGCGGGATGTGCTCCGGCTTGGGGCCGGTAAAGAGGTGATGCACGGCGTCCCAGCGATGTTCATCCTCGTTCCACTCAAACAGCGGAAAATCGATCACCCAGCCAAAGGCCAGCATATCGGGATCGACCAGATCGAGCCGCTTGCCCATTTCACCGCGCAGCGCGCCCAGCGCCGCAGCAACAACCTTGGATGTATCGGCAACGATGGCCACCAGGTCGCCGGGTTGTGCTTTGGCGCGATCGATGAGCGCTTGCTGCTCCGCATCGTCAAAAAACTTGGCAATCGAGGATCTCACGCCATCCTGCCTCAAGGCGATCGTTGCCAGCCCTTTGGCACCGTACATCTGGACAAAGGAGGCCAGTTCATCGACTTGCTTGCGGCTATAGCCCGCACAGCCGGGCAGGGCAATGGCCTTGACCTGCCCGCCGCCGGCGACGGTGTCGCTAAAAACCTTGAATCCGCAGCCGGCGACAAGATCGGACAGATCCGTCAATTGCATCCCGAACCGCAAATCAGGCTTGTCCGTGCCATAACGCGCCATGGCTTCGTTGTACGTCATACGCGGGAACGGTTCGATCATCTTTTTGTGCGGCGTCAGGGTATGCACCATCTCGATGTACAGGGCTTCGATCAGGTTGAGGATATCTTCTTGCTCCACAAAAGACATTTCCAAGTCAAGCTGGGTAAACTCGGGCTGGCGATCGGCGCGCAGGTCCTCGTCGCGAAAACAGCGGGCGATCTGGAAATATTTTTCGAAACCGGCCACCATCAACAACTGCTTGAGCTGCTGTGGAGACTGGGGCAAAGCGTAAAACTTGCCGGGCTGGACACGGCTGGGAATAACGTAATCGCGCGCGCCTTCCGGCGTGCTCTTGATCAAGATCGGCGTTTCGATCTCAATAAACCCGCGTTCGTTGAGAAAATTGCGCATAAAGAGCACCACCTCGTGACGCAAGCGCAGATTGCGCTGCATCCGCTCGCGGCGCAAGTCGAGATAGCGGTATTTCAGACGGAGAACTTCGTTGATCTCGTCATCACGGTTGATGTAAAAGGGAGGATTCTTGGCCGGGTTCAAAATCTCGACATCATTGGCGAGCACCTCGATCTCTCCTGTCGGCAGATTGGGGTTGATCTGCTCAGTATCGCGCGCCTGGACGACGCCTTGCACTCCAAGTACGAATTCGTTACGCACCTGGCCGGCGGCGACGTGGGCGCCCGTCTCTTTGTTTGAATCGAACACGACCTGCACGAGTCCTTCGCGGTCACGCAGATCGATAAAAACCAGCCCCCCCATATCACGGCGCCGGTGAACCCACCCCGCCAGGGTCACGGCCTGTCCGACGTGCTCGGTGCGCAACACACCACACGAATGTGTCTTTAGCATATAGTAGCTCCTCCTCTGAAATAATGACAATAATGTTCTGCTGCTTTCCAGCGGCAGAACATCGGCATATCATGCTGCAAAACACGAAATTTGTCAAGCGGTTGTCCTGCATTTTCATTGACTTGGAACGCTATTGCATTTATAATGAAAATAGAGCCAGTTTTTTCTATTCATCGACATCTCGATCGTCGAACCCACAAAAAAGTCGGACTCGTCAGGAGGGTCACTATGAACAATCATCAAGTCCTTCGCGCACTGGTGTTATTAGGCATTGCAACTTGTACCGCTGTTCTGTTGACGTTATCGACTGCTTCTCCTGAAACACCGCTTTACGCAATAGCCATTGATCCCGCTGCCGGCGCCGGCCTGGATTCCAGGACCAGCACCGACAGCGCCGATCCGCCGTCCAACCCCGTGAAACTCGTCTTTCTCCACCATTCCACCGGCGGAAACTGGCTGGCCGACGTCGGCGAGCACGAGAATGCGGGTGGCCTGGGAACGGCCTTGATGAACAACAACTATTACGCCAGCGCGACAAACTATGGTTGGACGGCAGGCGGAGATACAATCGGCGATCTGACCGACATCGGCCACTGGTGGACGTGGTTTCGAGGTCCAAACAGCGCAACCTATATGGCTGCACTATACGCCGAGAGTGGCCAAAACGTCGGCGGGTTTGGTTCGTGGTCTCGCCTGGCCTCCGATCCGGGCGGCGAGAACGAGATCATTCTTTTCAAGTCGTGCTTTCCCAACTCGGCTTTGCAGGGCAGTCCAGGCGATCCGGTCCCATCTATCGGCAGCAACCTTTTGCGCGGGGAGGATGCCTGGAGCGAACACCATTCCGTCGCCAATGCCAAGGGCATCTATATCGATCTGCTGAATTATTTCAGCACGCGCCAGGACAAGTTGTTTGTCGTCATTACCGCCCCGCCCCTGTCCGACCCCACCTACGCCGCCAACGCTCGCGCTTTTAACCGTTGGCTCGTCAACGATTGGCTCGCCGGCTATGCCTATAACAATGTCGCCGTGTTTGATTTTTACAATGTCTTGACCGATCCCGACAACCATCACCGTTTTCACAATAACGCGGTCGAATACGTGACCGATCAGGGCGGGGATACGTTAGTTTATCCCAGCGACGACGATCATCCGAATGCGGTTGGCGGCCAAAAGGCCGCAGCCGAATTTGTGCCCTTGCTCAACGTGTACTATAACCGGTGGCAGTCCGGCGGTTCGACTGAGCCGTCGCTCGCCCTCACCTCACCGACCGGAGGCGAAACGTGGGTGGCGGGCAGCCAACACCAGATCAAATGGCAGACCGCCGGCACGGTATCCCAGGTCAACCTCACCTATTCGAGCGATGGATTCGGCACCAGCACCGTTATCGCCACCGCTGCCGCCAACACAGGCAGTTATAGTTGGACGACGCCGGCAATCACGACGACGGCCATGCAAGTGCGTGTGGAAAGTGTGATCAGCCCCACTGAGGTCTGTGACGTGAGCGGCCTATTCTCCCTGGTCGACGCGATCGACGTCTACCTGCCCACCCTTCTGAACAACTATACGCCATCCACATCGACAAATGGCGAACGGATCCAGCCGGCCGACCTGACCTACCTCGGCGCATTCAGATTGCCCGCCGCCCCCGGCACGCCCGACGACGTGGGCTGGGAGTGGGGCGGCACGGCGCTGACCTACTATCCGGGCGGCGATCCGGGCGGGCCAAATGACGGCTATCCCGGATCGTTGTTCGGTGCCGGGCACGATCAAACGCAGTACCTCTCCGAGGTTGGCATTCCCATCCCGGTGGATTCGCCGACCAAAGACGTGACCGATCTCAATACGGCAGGAACGCTGCAAAGCTTTGCCAACGTCAGGGGCACGCTGTACAGCGGCTATTGGGAAATGCCGCGAGTTGGGCTGGCCTACCTGCCCAAGCAAGGCAGCCAGACAACAGACAAGCTCTACTTTTCCTGGGCCATGCACGCTCCCGGAGAAGACACCGACACCGGGGCGACGCATGGCTGGTGCGAATTGGACCTGTCGGCACCACAAGCAGCGGGCATATGGCGCGTCGGCGGCTACCCCAAATACGTCACCGCCGACTATATGTTTGATATCCCTTCGGCGTGGGCCAACACGTACACGCCGGGCAAAATCCTGGCGGCAGGGCGCTTTCGGGATGGCGGGCAGGGTGCTGAAGGGCCTTCACTGCTGGCCATTGGCCCCTGGAACGACGGCAACCCGCCTCCCTCGAACGGCACACTTTCGACAACGCCTTTGCTGCTGTACGATAACGTTCTAGATCCCAGCCCAAACGCCATGAACGACTATCACCACTCGGACGAGTGGTCCGGCGGAGCGTGGCTGACCACAGGTGACAAAGCGGCCGTCGTTTTTGTGGGCACCAAGGGACAGGGTGACTGCTGGTATGGGTGCGCCGACGGAACCGACGCTCCGCCCTGGCCTGACGACTGCAACCGGGGATGGTGGTCGACGACCTTTGTAGGGCAGATCCTGTTTTACGATCCCGGCGAACTGGCTGCCGTCGCGCAAGGAACGATGGAAACCTGGGAGCCGCAGCCATACGCCACGCTCAACATCGACGATGTCCTGTTCAAGTCCAGATCGTCCCAGGAATGGCATCACGTTGGGGCGATGGCATTCGATCGCCAGCGCGGCTTGTTGTACGTGGCCGAGCCGCTGGTTGACGAGGACAGACCGATCGTGCACGCGTGGCGAGTGGATTAGCCGGATTCGCGTTCGACACCGTCCGTTTTGAGCGCTGCCCACAGCGCATCCCGGCTGCGACGTTTATCCCACAAATCGTTGATCTCATGGGCGTCAAGCAAGCGATCCAGTGTGGTCGGGATAAAGGTGACCCGGCGCAGCTTGTGGCTGGGAATGGGGCGTTCCAGAGGTTGTAGAGGGCCAATTTCGAGCTTGAAATACCGATCCTGAGCCCGGGGATGAGCCGCCTCTTGGGGCAGCAGTTCGGCGCGCGTCGCCAGGCGGTAGGCGAAAATGGGCGCGTAAAATAGGATCTGGTGCCGTTGCGACGGTGGAAACGCACCGCCAAAATATAAGGCCAGGTAATCGGCGCCCACACGCCTGGGGGCGCGCTGGACCGGGATACGATACCAGCCCTGCTCGCGAGCGATCTCAAAATCGCGCGCATTGTTCACGATGGCCACCAGGACCCGCTCGCTGCTGCCGGGACGCGCCTCGCGGAGAATCCGGGCAATTTGTCTATCGTCCATCTAGAGCGCATCCAGGCGCACGCCGATCAACGGCACCAGCATCTCTTGCGGCGACAACCCACCATGCCGTCCCTTCATCTTGAGATGATACTCGTTTTGCGCCAAAAAATGGTTCCCTCGTGCGATGCCAATCAAATCGCCCAGTCGGTGAGGGGTCTCGACGTACATTGGGCCGGGGCCGAGCAGCCCGCTCTCCAGCACCTGCTCGCGGGTCAGGGTCACAAACGAATGGTCCAACTTGGCCATATAAGACTTGGCAAACTCGAGCCGGTCCCCACGAGCGTACATAAAGGGAACGCGCGTTTCGCCGACAGGCGGGAACAAGAGTGCGTCGCCCAGATCGGGGTGGTGATCGAGCTGGATGGCATCGTGAAGCAGTGTCGACACCCCGCCGTGGTCCGCCGTGATCAGCAGCAGCGTGCCATCCCGCTGTTCAGGCGTCAAACGCGACAAAAACCCCTCTTCCATCATCCGCGACATGGCGCGCAGCTCGAGGTGCCACGACGCGTCGTCGGGGCTATACTCGTGGGTCATGCCGTCGATCGTGCTACAATAGAGCGTCAGGAACAACTTTCTATCACGATGCTTGCCGTCACGATGTCCGTCATCGCAATGCCTGGCGATGGCCCGCTGCAGCTCCAGCCACATATCACCCTGCCCGACAAAACCTCGCGTTTCCTGAATGCCACGCTGTAATATTTTGGTCATCATCGATGCGGCATACGCCTTGGCGATCAAGGCATGCGTTCTCACTCCCTGGGCAACAAACTGTTCCGCGATCCCGGGAACAGGGATAAACGTCTCGGGATCGAGCCCCCATTCGAACAGTTGATCGCGCTGGCGATGCCGGACCGGCCAGAAAAAAAGCACGCTGGCCGTCACGCCCAGCTCGCGTAGAAACAACTCAAAAGCCAGGCTGCCGTGCGCGGCCGGCGGGTATCCGGTCCACAGCGTGGTGAGCACCGTGCACGTGGTCGATGGAAAAGTAGACGTGATTGGCACCATACGCCCTGCCTGCGCCAGGCGGTGAAAAACCAGGTCATCATCGGCTTGCATGGCGGCGCGCAGTTGCAGGTAGCCCAACGCGTCAACCACGACCAACACGACGCGTTTGATGTCCTCTGTCCAATCGGCCCACAGATCTTGCTGTAAAGGCGGGCACGCGCCGGGCAGGTTGGCACCCAGCAAGGCGGCAATGGTAGACGGCAAGTTGGCGATGCCTAACCCGTCGTAATTGGGCATGACAAATTCACCGGCCGGGCATAGATCGTCCAAGACAGGTAAAGAGCGGGCGCGTAATATGCTTTCGATCTCGTCGGCTTGTGACATCGGCTTTTTCTCCTGAATAACTGCAGACTGGCCGTATTGTACCGCGATCGGCCCAAGAGGGCAACATGACATCGAGATACATTGTCTTGACAGATCGGCCAAAAACACAGATAATACAGGAATAAATCAACATCCGGAGGTGAATGCGATGAGTATGGAGAGCATTACTGAAAACAAAGTAACCTGGATCAACATCACACATCCCGATCACGATGACATTGCTCACCTTAGAAGATATTACCCGTTTCACCCTTTGGATCTAGAGGACTGCCTGAGTTCCATCGAGCGGCCCAAGGTAGACGAATACGAGGACTATTTGTTTATCGTGATGCACTTTCCTGTCTACGATGCGCAAGATCAAGTCAGCCGGATCGCCGAAGTAGACGTCTTTATCGGCAGCAACTATTTGATCACGCTGCACCACGGTGAACTCAGACCGATCGTCCAACTGTTCGAAGAATGCCGCAAAGATGAACGGGCACGCGTCAAGCATATGTCCAAGGGTGCTGGCAAAGTGCTCTATGGCGTTCTGGATCGTTCAGTAGATTACGTCATGCGGATTTTGCTCAAGGTGGGGCAGCGTATCAACGAGATCGAAAACGAAATCTTTACTCAAGATATGCGCAAGATCGTCCAAGACATTTCCGTGATCCGCCGTGACGTCATCGCACTGCGCCGGATCATCAAGCCGCAGATCGGCGTGGTCTCGAACCTGGAACGCAAAGATCGCCCTTTTATTCGAGAGGAAATGGACGTATACTTTGGTGATATCGCCGACGGATTTTCGCGAGCGTGGGATGAATTGGAGGATCATCGCGAAGTGATTGAAGGACTCAGCGCGACGAGTGAATCGATCACGTCGTACCGGATCAACGAAACAATGAAGGCCTTGACGCTCATCTCGGTCGTGTTATTGCCCCTGTCGCTGCTGGCAGGTATCTATGGCATGAACATCGAACTGCCCTTGATGCGCCATCCCTACGCTTTTTGGGGCATTTCGGGGGTGATGCTGGTCATCGTCATCGCCCTGATCGTGTTTTTCCGCCATCGCAAGTGGCTCTAAACAAACCGTGCCGATATCGATGGTGATGATTCGGCACGGAACAACGATCGGTCAGAAACATGACCAGCATGCTGGCAATAACGACGACGTTGTTATGCTTAAGCCTATTCGACTTTGATTTTGGTCGCCTTGCGCCGGGAAGATGCTTTGGGTTTGTCCATATTCTCGATAGCGGTGTCAAACAAGCTGCGGAAAGCAAGCAAAAATTCCTTGCGAGATGTTTTCATATGCTGCTGAAAGCTTTCCGGAATCAGCCCGCCTTGGGGAATGCGAACGCTGTTGCGTATACCTTGAACACCTTCAGAGACCCAATCGCCAAATTTGAATTCTTCGGACACATTGACCTCCTTTGTCCATAAACAATGGTCTGTCTGAAAAACACGTACTGACACAAAGTATACCACAAGTTTGCCATTGGCACAATTTGAGTTTGAAAGAAAGGGTGGGAAAACACAATGACCAAGTGGGAATGCCAATCTTGCGGCTACGTTTACGATCCTCAAGATGGAGATCCCGAAATCGGCATCGAGCCGGGAACGCCATTTGAGGACTTGCCCGATGACTGGACGTGCCCTGACTGTGTCGTCAGTAAAAATGCGTTCACCGAAATAGAGTAAACCACTTTGCGTATTCTGGACAACCATTGGAGACAACAATGAATCGATTAAAGTCAATCCGTAACCTGATCATCGATATGGATGGCGTACTATATCTCGGTGACAAACCGCTGCCCGGCCTGGACACTTTTTTTGCGTTTATCCGCGAGCAAGGCTTGTGTTTCCAACTCGTTACCAACAATGCAACATTGACCCCTGAAATGTATGTACTCAAAATGGCGCGAATGGGCGTGACCATCCAGGAAAGCGACGTTCTGACCTCGGCGATCGGTACGGCTGACTATCTCAGCGGCCGGTTCCCACGTGGATCGCGCATTTACGCCATCTGTGAGGAAGGCATGCACGACGCCCTCCAACGGGCCGGGTTTATCCTCAGCCGGCGCGATCCCGTCGCCGTGGTCGTCAGCTTTGATCGCGACATCACCTATGCCAAGCTGCGCGAAGCCACGCTGCTCATTCGCTCCGGTGTGCCGTTCATCGCCAGCAACCCCGACCGCACGTTGCCCGTGCCCGAAGGTCAGGTTCCCGGCACCGGCACCATCGTCGCTGCCGTCGAAGCGGCGACCGACCAAAAACCATTCATCGTCGGCAAACCCGAGACGTTTCTGATGGAACAGGCGATCAAGCGGATGGGTGCGACACCCCAAACCACCGCCGCCGTTGGCGACCGTCCGGAAACCGACATCCTCTCGGCCCAGCGAGCGGGCTTGCTCAGCATCCTCACCCTGTCTGGCGCAACCGACCGTGCCCGCCTGGCGGCATCTGACATCAAGCCCGATATTGTGCTCGACGACATTCAGGCGCTCGTGGCCGGCTGGAAACAGGTATTGGCGCAATGATCGACCTTGGACCCTCGTCGGCTAATCTGTTGGATCTGAGCAAAGACGCTTTGCAGATCCAGCTGGCCATGTGGAAACAGCCCAAGTTCCGGGCAGAACAAATCTGGGAATGGCTTTACGTCCACCTCGCCACCCGGTTCGAAGAGATGACCAACCTGCCCAAAACGCTGCGCGAGCGATTTGCGAGCGTCTATACGATCGATCCACTCGCCCCAATCGATAGCCAGTCGTCCAGCGATGGATTCACAACCAAAACACTCTTTAGCCTGGCCGATGGTGAAACGATCGAAAGTGTGTTGATGAGATACGATCGCCGCAACACGGTCTGCGTTTCGACCCAGGTCGGCTGCCCGATCGGGTGCGCGTTCTGTGCAACCGGACAAAACGGGTTCACACGCGACCTGAGTGCGGGTGAAATCATCGCCCAACCGCTCTATTTTGGCCGCCAGTTGCGCGAGGAAAATCAATCGCTGACCAACATCGTGCTGATGGGTATGGGAGAACCGCTACTCAATTACGAGGCCATGTGGCAAGCGGTGGAGACATGGAACGATGGGCAGGGATTCAACATGGGGGCGCGCAAGATCACGATCTCGACCGCCGGATACGTTCCCGGCATCGAACAACTCGCCCAGGAGAGCTTGCAGGTGGGCCTGGCTGTTTCGCTGCATGCCCCCAACGACGCGCTGCGCGACCGGTTGGTGCCGCTCAACAAGCGCTATCCGCTGGCCAAACTGCTGCACGCCTGCCGGGCATACGTCGAACACACCGGGCGGCGAATCACGATCGAATATGCCCTGATCGATGGCATCAACGACTCGCACGAACAGGCTCAACACACAGCGATACTGCTAAAGCGGCTGATGTGCCACGTCAACCTCATCCCGCTCAACCCATCGCCCGGCAGCGCCTACAAGCCATCCCCGTTGGAACGAGTCCAGGTCTTTCAGCGCGTCTTGCAGGAAAGCGGCATTGAGGTCACCGTACGGCTTGGCCGCGGGATCGACATTCAGGCCGGATGCGGACAATTGCGACGGCGGAACAGCAGTGTATGAGTGAACCAATAGCCACCCTCTCTCCGGTCGACACCATCGCCGCGGTAGCCACGCCAATTGGCAGCGGCGGCATTGGTATCGTACGCCTGAGCGGACCAGATGCATTGGCCATCCTGCGATGCATCTTTGGCGGCGACAAGACATTTACCGCGCGGGTTCTGACCTATGGCCACATCGTTGACCCTGCCGACGGCCAGATCGTCGACGAGGTATTGGCAACCTATATGCCCGCGCCCAGGACGTATACCCGGCAGGACGTCGTTGAAATCAACTGCCACGGCGGCCCGATGCCCTTGCGCCGGGTGCTCGACCTCTGTCTGCAGCACGGCGCGCGCCTGGCTGGACCGGGCGAGTTTACGCTGCGCGCTTTTCTCAACGGCCGCCTCGACCTGGCTCAGGCCGAGGCCGTCGCCGATATGGTGGAGGCCAGGACACAAGCCGGGCTTCGTCTGGCCGTCGACCAATTGGACGGACACCTGTCGAGCCAGGTGCGCCAGGTGCGCGAGAGATTGATGGCAGCGTTGGGCTGGCTGGTCGCCAGCATTGACTTTGCCCAGGATGAGATCCCACCCTATGACATCGGTGACGATTTGCGCGCCGCCCGCCAGATGCTGGACGATCTGCTTGCCCATGCGGAACGCGGCCGCATTTATCGCCAGGGCGTGCGCACAGCCATCGTCGGCAGGCCCAACGTGGGCAAAAGCAGCCTGCTCAATGCCTTGCTGCGCATTGAACGGGCCATTGTCACACCGATTCCGGGCACGACGCGCGATACACTTGAAGAGACACTCAACCTGGACGGCATTCCCCTGGTCTTGATCGACACCGCCGGCATCCGCGCTCCAACCGGGGATATGATCGAGGGCTTGGGAATCGAGCGCAGCCGCGCCGCAGTCGCCCAGGCTGACCTGGCACTGCTGGTGCTCGATGCGAACGAGCCACTGGCTGCCCAGGACTGCGAGATAGCCGCCCTGATCGGCGCCAAGCCGGCTATCGTGGTGATCAACAAAACCGATCTGCCGGTCATTGTCGACGCCCGGCCGTTGCTGCCGCACGCGCCGCGCGTCGAGATCTCGGCGCTGACCGGCGAGGGGATTCAAGCGTTGGAAAAGGCGATCAATGACATCGTGTTCGCCGGTCAGGTCGTCACGTCGGACACAACACTGGTAAGCAATCCCCGCCACCAGGATGTGCTGCGCCGCGCTCGCGATCATGCCGAGCACGCCATGCAGGCCCACCAGCGCGACATGCCGGCTGATTTTATCAGCATTGACGTAACTGCCGCGGCGAACATTCTGGGCGAGATCACCGGCGAGACGGCAAGCGACACACTGCTGGAAACGATTTTCAGCCGGTTCTGCATCGGCAAGTAGAAATGTGATATGAGTGGACAAACAATCCTGCTCATCGATGACGAACAGCACATCATCGAACTGGCACAAATGTACCTTGAAAAAGAAGGGTTCGTCGTACACAGCGCGAACGATGGCGAGCAGGCATTGGCCCAGATCGACCAAATTACGCCCGATCTGATCGTGCTCGATTTGATGCTTCCACGGATAGACGGCTGGGACATCTGTCGCAGCGTACGCGCTCGGTCGGACACGCCAATCGTCATGCTCACCGCCCGAGACGATCCCATCGACAAGATCGTGGGACTCGAACTGGGGGCCGACGCCTACTTGACCAAACCCTTTAACCCGCGCGAGCTGGTGGCGTGGATCAAGGCCGTGCTGCGCCGGGCGACGGTGGCAAAACAGGAAAAAACGCGCGAGACCGAGTCCGTCGGCAAGCTCCAGATCGACACGGCCAGCCGCGAGGCAACTGTAGACGATGTTCCGATCAACTTGCGAACCAAGGAATTCGATCTGCTGCTAACCCTGTTGGAAAACAAGGGCATTGTTCTCAGCCGGGAAAAGCTGATCGAATTGGTGTGGGGATTCGACTTTTATGGGCAGACGCGAACGGTTGACGTGCACGTTGCCCATCTACGCGAAAAATTGGCTGGCAGCGGCGTCGAGATCGAAACGGTATGGGGTGTAGGGTACAAGCTGGTCCAGGTATAGCTTGTGCTGCTCAGGGTCCCAGAGACTGCAGGAAAACGTATACGGCTGTGATCCCGGATTCGCTGACCACACTCGTGCCAAAGATATGCTCATTACCCAATTCACCCTTGGCCCCGGTTCTGAGGATATCCCTGAACTCTGCTTCGGTCAAAGCCGTGCCGGCCAATTTGGCACCCTTATCAGAAAGTCCCTCCCCGTTGTCACCGTGACAGGTGTTGCACTCGATTTTTGCATAGATCATTTTCCCCCGCTCGATCAATTTGGCCTCGTCAGAAGCGGGCGTCGCGGTGGCCTCCACAGTAGCAGCGATTGTGGACTCAATGATCGTGGTGGGCTGTTTCCAGACATGCGTTGCCGGCACCGTCGCGTCTGTGATAAGCGTTGGCGTTGCCTTTTCCTCAACAGGCGTTCCTCCGTTGCCGGCCCGCTTGCAGGCAGCAAAGCCCGACAGGCTCAGGAAAAGCAGCAGAAATACGACAGTGAGTTTTGCGGTTTTGCGCATCTTGAGCCTCCATATCACCTATTCGAGAAGTCTGGGATCCAGTGCGTCACGCAAGCCATCGCCGACAAAAGAGAACCCCAGCATCGTCAGGGCGATGAGCAGAGTTGGAAAAAGGGCCAGGTACCAGTAAACGCGCACATAGCTGGTACTCATACCGACCATCTTACCCCAGCTGGCTACGGGGTCGTTGATTCCAATGCCCATAAAACTCAACCCCGCCTCGCCGAAAATAGCGCCGGGGATACCAAAACTGAGGGCAACCAGCAGCGGTGTCAGCGCGTTGGGCAGCAGATGCTTGACGATGATCCGCCCCTCTTTGGCCCCGATGCCACGCGCCGCTTCCACATACTCTTTTTCCCGCAACGTCAGCATCTGGGCGCGCGTGATCCGCGTCACGCCAACCCAACTGGTAAAACCGAGGATGGCAATCACCTTCCACATTCCCCCGCCCCACACGGCGACCAGCAGAATCGCCAGCAAGAGGCCGGGAAAAGCGGTCATCACGTCTACAACCCGCATCACGACAAAATCGGTGACACCGCCTCGCAAACCGGCGATGGCACCCAAAGGCACACCGATACCAAAAGCGATCACCTGGACGACCAGGCCAATGGTCATCGAGGTCCTGGCCCCATAGATCAAGCGGCTGAGATAATCTCGCCCGATCTCGTCCGTGCCCAAGATAAAGCCGGGCTCCTGAAGTGGAAATCGCAAAGTTGAGGTGAAATGAGCCTGGTCGTAAGGATACGGGGCGATGATATCGGCAAAGACAGCCAGAAAGAGGAAAAAAAGCACGATGACCAGCCCGAACACGGCCAACCTGTTTCTAAGGAACCGTCTCACCGCGTCTCCCCATAGAGAGCGCTGCTGATATTGAATCTCTTGTGCGCTGGGTCGTTCCACCTTTGTCGTCATCGTCGCCATTATGCCCCCTTTGCCTCGCCAAGACGCACCCTTGGATCTGCCCAAGTATAAAAGATGTCCGTCAGCAGTTGGGTGATGCTCCACAGAAAAGCGATCAGCAGAGAAAGAGCCATAATCATGGGGTAATCCCGGTTAAATGTGCTCGTCCAAAAATACTTGCCCAGACCCGGGATGCGAAAGGTCGCCTCGATAAAGATCGAACCGGTCAACAGGTTGGGAATATCCGGTCCCAAGACGGTGATCATTGGAATCAAGGCGTTCTTGAGGACGTGCCGCAGGATAATCATCGGTTCCCTCAACCCTTTGGCTCGGGCCGTTCGCACATAGTCAGCGTGGATAACGTCTACCACGCTGGACCGCGTGTACCGCGCCACCGTGGAAAACGGGCGCAGTGAGTAGGCCACGACGGGCATAATCCAATCTTTGGACAAGATGCCCGGAATGAGCCAGTTCCGCTCGTCGCTCCAACCGCCCATGGGCAGCCACTTGAGCTGGATCGAGAAAATGAGCAGCAGCCACAAGGCGACGACAAAATTCGGGATCGTCGTTCCCAGCATCGCGACAAATGTGACCAGGTTATCCAGCCACGAATTCTGAAAATAGGCCGCGATAAGGCCCATCACCAGGCCCAGGCTGTAGGACAACACAATCGTCATCGCCCCGAGCTGGGCGGTCACGAGCCACGTCTCGGCGATCAACGCAGTCACGGTGGTCATCGGCTGTTGGTAGGGGATGCCAAAATCCAGGTGCAGCGCATTCCACATATACTTGAGATACTGTTTCCAGACCGGTTGGTCCAGGCCATATTTTCTCAAGATGTTGGCTTTGGCCGTCTCCGGCAGCCGCTGCTTGCCCTCATCGAAAGGGCCACCGGGGACGGCACGCATCAAAGAAAAAGTAATCATGGAAACGGCCAAGAGGACAAAGATCACCGATGCCAGCCTGCCCAGGATATAACGCGTCATACAGAGCTCCTTGACCCTGACTACCTAACACTAAACTCACATTGTGTCCAGACCGAGATAACACAAAGAATGGGCAGGAGCTGAGGCTTTATCCGCCTCAGCCCCTGCCGCGAACCGATCAACCTGCTAGGTACGCGGAGTATCGTAATCCGCAACGTCTTTGCCGATATACATCTCGTTCCATATCCAGTCGTTGCCCCAGTGAAAAGCCGCGATGCCTTGCGAGTCGGGGATGCGCATTCCCGGCGATTGGATGTAGGGCTGGTAGATTTCTGCCGCCCAGCGGTGATTGAGAAACACCCCGCCGACGTCATCCACCAGGATTTTCTCCGCCTCCTGGAACATCTCGAACCGCTTTTCCGGATTCCCGGTCATGCTGCTGGCTTCGCGAACGAGCCGGTCGAACTCGTCGTTTTTCCAGGTGTGGCGGCCCGTGGAGACCCAGATGCCGAGCAAGTTGGACGGATCCAAAAAGTCCATGCCATAGGACACGCCGCCAAGCGTGATCTGGGTCGGCTTGGCGTTCAAAGCATCCATGTACACCTTGTAGTCCTTGTTGGAGACCTCGAGTTCGATGTTCAGCGTCTCGGAAATAGAGGCAGCCACGGCCTGGTAAACGGCCTGCATCGCGGGAGGCTCGTTGCGCAGCCAGAGCTCCAGCTTGGGAAAACCCGCGCCGTCGGGGAAGCCGGCCTTGGTCAGGTATTCCCGCGCCAGCGCGGGATCATAGTTCTGATACTGCTCCAGCTTGCCTAGCGTGTCCGAGGCCGGATAACCGGGCATCAGCATCGAGTGAGCGGGCATCGCACGGAGCTCCGTCCACACGTTCTTGACGATCGACTCGCGGTCCACGGCATAGGCAAATGCTTTGCGCACGTTGAGATCGTTGAACGGCGGGTTAAAGGTGTCGAACAGCAAATAGTCGGTGCGGAAATCGCCGTAATGGCGCAAATAGTTGGCCCTCATCACCGGATCGCCCTGGATCAGCGCCAGGTCGGCCGCGCTAAGCGCCTCGTAACCGACGCGGTCAATCTCGTGGTTTTGGAAGGCCAGGAAATACGTCGCCGGATCCATGTATGTAGCTATCAGCCGCTTGAGACGCGGCGGCCCCATAACACCCTTGTAGAGCGGATTGGGCACGTGCTCGATCCGTTTACCGGGCTCAAACACATCCAGGACAAAGGGACCACAGGAAACGCTGGTCTCGAGGCTGCTATTGTATAACGGGCCATGCTCATCCAGCGCTTTTTTCTGTTGGACAAAGCTGAACACCATCATCGCTGGCAGCGGCGGCCATGGCACCTTGGTCCGGATCTTGAGGGTGCGATCGTCCTCCGCCCAGACGCCGACGTCCTCCGGAGGCACCTCGCCGGCAATACACTCGTCCCAGTTCTCCAGCACACCCATGTAAAACCAGGCAAAGTCCCAGGCGTGCTCGGGATTAGCGATCATCTCATAGGTGGCTTCCCAGTCGTGGGCCGTCACCGGCGTATTATCGCTCCAGAGCAGCCCTTCCCTGATGTAGAATGTCCAGGTCAGGCCATCATCGGATACCTCCCAACCTTCTGCTGAAATGGGGATGACGTTAAAATCCTTATCCAGCAGCACCAAACGATCCCCAAACAAATCACTGAGCGAGAACCGCTGATAGACGGCGACCTCGAAATCAAAGGTGGTTTGATTGGCAGTGATGCTGCCAGGCTCATAAAAGATTTGCTGATCGTAGGGAGCCGCGTCGCGAGGCAGCTTTTCGCCGTACATCGTGGTATACGCATCCGGCGTAGGCGTAACAATCGTCTCCTTTTCGACCTCTTTTTCGACGACAACCGTTTCTTTGACGACCTTTTCCTTTTCGACCTCTTTTTCGACGACAACCGTTTCTTTGACGACTTTTTCCTTTTCGACCTCGACTGTTTCTTTGACGACGACGGTCTGCGGCTGGCAAGCCACGGCTACAGCTCCGGCGGCGGCCATCGCTGCTGTACGCAAAAAGTCTCTTCGGGTAAGCTTTTTCATCTTTTTTCCTCCTCTTACAGATCGGTTAGTTTCACAGTTATACACAGCGGTTTCGCTTCCCATTTACCTCCTTTTATGGTGAACCTCGTGCACACGTGGCTAACGCAAGATGAGATGGTTGATCTGCCTCCTTTCTTGGTTTACAAGTAAGCGTCAAGCCAAACCTAGCCCTCTTGATGTTCGATCAAGATATGCTTTTTCATCGCCTGCTGCGCCCCATATCCATCACCCTGACGCAAAGCAGCAAGGACCTGGCGCAGAAAGGACAGGTTAGTCATGGTGACGTCTAGAGTCAACGTATCACGCACTTGAGGATTCTGGAAAATGCTTACATCGGTCGAATCTCTAAGCACTTGAGTATAGAGCGGCATCAAAGCTGGCTTATGGGCCGTTTCGAACAAAGCGATGTGAAACTGGGTGTCAAGTTCATTGATCCGCTCACCTCGAGATAGCTGCCGTTCCATTTCCTCAACCAGATCCTCAAGCCGGTTCAGCTCTTGCCCGGTAATACGCTGTACAATCAATGCCAACGCACCGAGTTCGAGCATGTTTCGAAGGTCTCGTAACGCTTCCAGTTCGGCTTGATCGGTGATCGTCAAACGGATATGAACGCCCAGGCTGCGTCGATCAAAGTCTCCAACAAAGAGCCCTTTACCTGGCACTTTGGTGACAACCTTTTGACCGACCAGTGCGCTGAGCGCTTCGCGCAAGATGCTTCTGCTGATGCCCAGCGTCTCGGTAAGCTGGCGCTCTGAAGGCAGCCGCTCTCCCGATTGAAGATGGTGCGTGAGAATCCGGCGCTTTATGGCTTCAGCCGCTTGTTCAGCGAGCGAGATCTTGTCCAATGGCTTCATAATCGTGTCCAATAGCAAGGCCGAAGGTGTGTGACGAAAGCGAGTCTGCGCTCGTACTCAAGAGGTATACTAATGATACCAGTATACCAGAATCTCCAAGACTGTCAAGTGAGTGACAGCAATTCTCCAAACTTGACACATTTGCTGGTGTGTACTATGCTTGTGCGCATAGACTCGGCCCACAGGATGTCAATCTGGCCGTAGAAATGAGAATGCACCCGCTTGTTGAATGAAAAAACAACAGCCAGACCATCAACAGGACTTGCCTGATTTCCATCTCTATCAAGAAACGACGATCACAGTCCACGACGAACCCTATCGCATCGTCACCAAGCCGGGCATTTTCAGCTGGGATCGCCTGGACGATGCCACCGCCCTGCTGATCGAACAGATGCAGATTGCTCCTGGCGACACAGTCCTCGACCTGGGCTGCGGCTATGGCCTCGTTGGCCTCGTTGCCGCAAACCTGGCAGCACAGGGTCGGGTTTACCTGGTCGATAACAACGTCGTCGCCGTCGAGGCCGCGCGGCGCACGCAGGCGATCAACGGGATCGGCAACGTCGAGGTGCGGATCGGCGACTGCGCATCTGCGGTGCAAGATGTTCTCTTTGACGTCGTCGTCTCTCACCTGCCGCGCGGCAAAGACGTTGCGCAGCAGTTCATCGCCGACGCGGCGGCAGTGCTCAAACCGGGAGGACGGCTTTACATCGCCGGGCACAACAAGAGCGGGATCAAACCTTTTGTGCGCTCTGCACAAACGGTTTTTGGCAACGGCGAGGTCGTCGCCTACCGTAGAGGCTGCCGTGTGGCCTTGTGCACCAAGGACGAACAAACGGCCATTCCCGAAACAGATTATTATCGCTGGCACGAATCCAGCGCGCAAATCGGCGCACCGTCAAAACGTTATCTTTTTGCCGCCAAACCGGGCGTGTTCTCATGGAAAGAACTCGACGAGGGCACGCGTGCCCTGATCGAAACGATGGCTGTCCGCTCTGGTGACAAGGTGCTCGACATCGGCTGCGGCAGTGGGATCATTGGTGCCGTCGCTGCGCAAAAGGGCGAATACGTTTACCTTGTGGACAGCAATCTCGTCGCCGTCAGCGCTGCCAGGCGTACGCTGGCCCTGAACGGCGTCCACAATGCCGAGGTCGCGCTCAGCGATGGCGTGCAAGCGGTGCGCGATATCCGTTTTGACCTCGTGGTCACAAATCCACCCTTTCACCAGGGCCGGCAAACCGATTACAGCGTCGCTCACCAGTTCATCCAGGACGCCGCCTGCGTTCTGAATCCAAAGGGCCGGCTGTACCTGGTCGCCAACAGGTTTATCCGTTACGAGCACCAGATGGAACAGGTTTTCCAGGACGTGCGTGTGGCATACGAGGACAATCGTTTTCGGGTGCTGTTTGCGCAAAAACCCAAACTCTTTAAAGAATAGAGGCCGATTTTGAACCCATTGACAACCGTCGCTGCACAATTTCAACCCGGATGCGAGATCACAGCCGTTCAAGAATACGGTGCCGGTAACGTCAACGACACCTATCTCGTCACCTGCAACTCGGACCGTGATCCACGATTCATTCTTCAACGAATCAACACGCATGTTTTTATTCATCCACAATACATTATGCTAAACATGCGCACATTCACAGAACACGTTTTTCAGCGCCTCAAGCACAACCCGCTCAACGGCGATCACAGATGGCAGGTCCCGCGCGTGCTGCCGGCTCAAGACGGCCAAGACTTTTTCATCGACGATGAGGGTGCATTTTGGAGGGCGATCAGCTTTATCGACGGATCGAAATCGTACGAAACGATCCAGAACGCAGCGCATGCCAGAGAAGCAGGTTATGCGCTGGGGCAGTTTCAAAGCCTGATCAGCGATCTGGCGTGTGACAGGCTGTACGACACCTTGGAAGGATTCCACATCACGCCCCAGTACCTGGCTCGATACGACGAGGCCCTGGCGAAAAACGGCGCCCGGAACCACTCGGCCGACGTCGCCTATGGGCTGCGATTTGTCCGGGAGCGAAAAGCCTGGGCGAGCATTCTAGAAGAGGCCAGGTTGCGAAACGATCTCTTTTTACGGCCCATCCACGGCGATCCAAAAATCAACAATATTATGATTGACGAAACAACCGGACGGGCCGTGAGCATCGTTGACCTGGATACGGTCAAGCCGGGGCTCGTCCACTATGACATTGGAGACTGCCTGAGATCGTGCTGCAACCCGCTGGGCGAAGAAACCGAGCAAATCGACGACGTTTGTTTTGATACCGGCCTGTGCAAAGCGATTTTGCAGGGTTACCTCTCTGTGGCCAACGATTTTATGACCGAGAACGATTACGCCTACCTGTACGACGCGATCCGCCTCATCGCCTTTGAACTGGGGCTGCGTTTCTTTACCGATTATCTCCAGGGAAACGTCTATTTCAAAGTCAGGCACGAGGAACACAATCTACAGCGGGCGCTCGTCCAGTTCAAGCTGACCGAAAGCATCGAAGCACAGGAAAACCAGATCCGGGCGATCATCGCCGAAATGAAATGATGCAGGCATTCGATGAGTGACATGCAAACGAGTTCCCACCCTATCGTTATTCGCACCGAAGGATTGACCAAGCGCTACAAAGAGGTAACCGCTGTCGACAATATGTCGATGCGCGTCCATGGCGGCGAGATTTTTGGCTTGCTCGGGCCAAATGGGGCCGGAAAAACGACGACCATCTCGATGCTGCTCGGTTTGATTCGTCCCACATCCGGCTCGGCAGAGGTGCTGGGCCACGATATGCGCACCCACGCCCCCGACGCGCTGCGCAAGGTCGGCGCGCTGGTCGAAGCCGCCTTTTATCCCTATATGTCAGCCCGTGACAACCTGTGGGTGATGGCGCAAATGAGCGGCGGGGGAATCGACCGCAAGCACATTGAAAAAGTGCTGGACCTGGTGGGCCTGTCCGGTCGTGCCGGTTCCAAGGTCGAAACCTTTTCGACGGGTATGAAGCAGCGTCTCGGCCTGGGCGCAGCCCTGGTGCACGATCCCGACCTGCTGATCCTTGACGAGCCAACCAACGGCCTCGATCCCGCCGGCATGCTCGAGATCCGGCAGTTGATCCTGCGGCTGGCCAAAAAAGAGCACAAAACGATCATGCTCTCCAGCCACCTGCTGTACGAGGTTGAGCAAGTCTGTGACCGGGTCCTCATTCTGAACAAAGGCCACACCATTGCCTGCGACCGCGTGGACACGCTGCTCGAACACGGCGGGCATATCGAACTGCGCATTGAAAACGTTGCCGAAGCGACGCGCGTGCTGCAAACTCTTGATTTCGTCGCCGGCGTGCAGTTGCGCGACGGCGTGCTCCTGGTCGATGCACCGGCCGGCCGCGCGGCCGAGTTGACGGCCGCCCTGGCAGCCCACTCACTGTATCTGCACGGCCTCCAAGTCTCGGAACGCTCGCTGGAAAGCTATTTTCTGGACGTGACGAGCGAAAAGACGGCATCCGAACCATGATCGGATTTTTGCGGCTCGCCAAAATCGAACTCTATAAACTATACAAGCACCGCCTGACGTGGTGGCTGCTCGTCGCCCTGGTGGTTATCCTGGGTTTGCAGGCCAGGAGCCTGCACAACAAGGCGCGCGACGGGCTGGACATTGCCGGACGGGTAGACGACTATATGCAGGCCCACGTCGAGATGTGGGCGCAATGGGACATCGGCGGTGCGCTGCTCATCGCCCAGGATGGCGACATCCTGTTCAGCAAAGGGTATGGGCTGGCGGACCGGGCCAAAGGGATTCCGATCACGCCCGATACGATTTTTCCCCTGGCCTCGATCACGAAACAATTTACGGCAATGGCCATTATGCAGCTCCAGGAGGCGGGCAAGCTAAACGTACAGGACACCATCGACGCCTATCTCCCCGACCTGCCTTACGGCGACGTCGTCACCATCCACCACCTGCTGACGCACAGTTCCGGCCTGCCCAACACGGCCGGGAGCAGCATCCCCACCGAGCTCGCGTTCGAGCCCGGCAGCAAAGCCAGTTATAGCAATGCCGGCTATTTGCTGTTGGGCCAGATTATCGAACGCGCCTCGGGACAGCCTTATCCCGACTACATCCAGGCGCACATCTTTGACCCACTGGGTATGCACAACAGCGGCTTTGACCCGGCGCGCATCGTCGGCCGGGATAACGTCGCCACCGGCTATGCCCGTGGGGTGGACGGCGCGCAAGAGGTCCCTTATCCTCCCGGCGAGATCCCCGGCGCGGCGGGCGGGCTCTACAGCACGGCCAACGATCTGTATCTTTGGGACCGCGCGCTGTACACGGAGAAACTGGTCAGCCGGGAGACGCTGGAACAAATCCTGACGCCAACCTACCCGGTCGAAGGCAGGGATGGCTATCGATTCGGCTATGGCTGGTTCATCGACACCGAATCCGGCCACAAGTCGGTCACCCACGGCGGCACGTTTCCGGGAGCGGTGGGACAGATCGTGCGTTATGTTGAGGACGATCCCTTTCGCCCCCACGCGGCGATCATCCTCCTCAGCAACGCCGACTGGACGCCGCTCGACTGGATCGTCAAGGATTTGGCCGCCATCCTCTTTGGCGAGTTTTACGAACCGCCGGCCAAACGTTCGGGCACGATCGTCGCCCTGGCCCCGCAACTGTTTGACCGTTACGCCGGCAAATACGAATACGGCAAGCTGGGTATGGCGTTCTCGGTCTACCGGGATAGCGAACGCTACTTTGTACGCATACGCACCGGCAGCGACGAGACGGCGATGGAATTGTATCCCATTTCGGAAACCGAGTTTCTGGCCAACGTGGGCAACACCGAGATGCGCTTTGCCGGCGATGAAAGCGGCGTGTTCGACCAGTTGATCGTGACCAGCAACGGCGTCGAACTTTTTTCCGCCCGGCGACGAGATGTCGCCCACGCGCCGGCTGAACCGGTGGAACTGCCTCTGCCGGTTGCGGAAAACATCGCGAATACCTTTTCTCCCGGCGAGTCTGCGCAGCCGGTAGACTATCGCCGGGCGGCAGTCTTGCCCGGTAGTTACGAGTTGATGGCCCGCTCCTTTGACTGGACGATCATCGCCCTCATTTTGCTGGGCATCGTCCTGGTCGGCAACGAGTTTTCGTGGGGCACCGCGCGCACCGTACTGGCCCGGGGCGTGCGGCGCGGACAGCTCGTGTTAGCCAAAGTGGTGGCCCTGGCCCTCGTTGCGACGATCTATCTCGCTGCCATGTGGATCGTATGCACGCTGTTGGGCCTGTGGGCCACGCGCTCTCTGACGGGCACCATCGACTGGGGATTTGTGGACGGTGCGTTCGTGCGCGCGCAGGCGGCCCAGTTTGCCCGGGCGTGGATCGTCTTGATGCCGCTCGCCGCTTTTAGCGCGGCCCTGTACACCTGGGCCGGCAAACCGGGTCCGGCATTCAGCCTGCTGTTTCTGATCTATTTTTCCAGCCTGTTGGCCTACATCTTTATTTCCGTCGTCCTGAGCTTTTTGTTCCTCCGGTCCGGCTTTGAACCGGCCGCCTTTGGCAATACCCTCTGGGCGCAGCTGATCGCATTGATCCCGCATTATAACATGCGCACGATCATCTATTGGGGAAACCCGGTCAAGCTGGCCGAGATGGATCGATGGGTGCGCAGCATTGCCCAAATGCTGCATTTGCCATCCAACCCCTGGCGTGCTGTCGTCGTTTTATTCATTTACGGCGCTGTCCCACTGGTCTGGGCGATAGCCGCTTTTAGACGCAGAGAGATGACACTGTGATCGGCGCCGGCCCGGCCCACACGCTGCGCCTGCTGGAGCAGTTCATCGCCGTCGAGTGGCTCAAATTGCGCCGCTCGCGCACGTTCAAGGCCATCTTGATCACCATGGCAGCGACGCCGGCAGTTGCGCTCCTGGCCCTTTCTTGGCTGGAAGGCAACCCGATCGTTTTTTTGCGCGCGCTGGAGGCAATTGGAGCCTTTTTGGTCGTGTTGGGCACGTTCAGCGCCCTGTTGCTGACCGCCACCGTGCTGGGCAGCGAGTTCGAGCAAGGGACGGTTCAAGTCATCGTCGAGCGCGGCATCCCACGCTGGATGTTTATTGCCGGCAAGGGCAGTGCCTTGATCGTCGCCGCCGCGCTCAGCGCGCTGGCAGGCTGGTTTTGCAGCGGTATCGCCGCCGTGATCAGCCACGTCAGCCAGGCCGGCACCCGTATCCTGCTGCTCGGCATCCTGGGGCTGTTTACCTCGGGGCTGGATACGATCCTGATCGTCGTCCTGATGGTCGCGGCCTATGTCAGTTTGACCATGATCGTAGGCGTGCTCACCCGATCGACCGCGTTCACCATGTTTGGCGGCCTGGGGCTGTTTATGGCAGACCTGCTGGTCAATGGCGACCTGGGGTTTGAGTTCAACCTGGGGCAATTCAGCACATTTTCCATTTTCCACAACGCCGTCGCCCTGCTGAACAAGCTCCAGTTCACGATGGCCCCCCTATCGCTGATCGCGGGCGGAAAATTCGAGACTCAACCGGCCGCCGCCGCTGCTATCCTGCTTGCTTATGCACTGGGCGGGTTCGCAGTGGCGATCTTTGTCTTTCAACGCCAGGATCTATGAACACGATGCGGATCGAAAAACCACTCGCCTGGATCAAATGGCTGGTATGCGGGCTGGTCGTACTGCGTTTCGTCTCCCAGATCGCAGTAGTGCCGGTCATGGTCCACGTCGAAACACACCCGGCACGTTACACTGCTGGAGACGCCTCGCCGGCCGATTTTGACCTGGACTACCGGGACGTCACCCTCACCGGTGACGAGGGTGTGCCCTTGCGCGGCTGGTACATCCCACCCCAAAACGGCGCAGTCGTCATGCTTCTCCACGGCTACATCGGCCACCGGGGCACGGTTCTGGACCAGGCAGCGGCCCTGGCCCGGCACGGGTATGGCGTCCTGCTGTACGACCTGCGCGCCCACGGCGAAAGCGGCGGCAGCCTGGTCACCTTGGGTTGGCAGGATGTGGACGACGTAACCACGGCAGTGCATTTTCTGCAAGACCAGGCCGATGTCGATGGTACACGAATCGGCATCTTTGGTTTTTCACTGGGCGGGCAGATTGCCATCCGCGCGGCCGCGCAAATGGATGAAATCGAGGCCGTCGTCGTCGACGATCCGGGTTTTGCCCAACCCCGCGATATGCCCCCGCCGGTTACCCTGGGCGAACGATGGCAGGGCTGGCAAGACCGCTATTGGTTTAAATGCCTCGAATGGCAAACCGGGTTCAGCGCGCCCGACGCCGTCATCGACGTGATCGGCGGCATTGCCCCTCGCCCCATTCTGTTCATCAGCACCGGGGCGCAGGGCGGCATGAGCCAGCGGATGATCCAGCATTTTTACGAACACGCGGCCGAACCGAAAGTATTGTACCGCATTCCGGAAGCGGAGCATGGCGGAAGCTGGAGCGCGCGACCGCAAGACTACGAACGCGAGATGGTGACATTTTTTGATCTGGCCCTGCTCGGGGAATGATGAAAGCGAGCCGGTGATATGGCGCGCAAACACAACACACAAGCCTGGTCCGTGCTGCGCGCCTTTCTGGCGGCAGAGCTGTTCAAGCTGCGCTACTCGACCATCGCCAGGGCGGGGCTGATCGGGATGTGCCTCACCCCCCCGGCGATCATAGGCATCATCTGGGGGATGGAAACAAATCTGTCCTATTTTCCGTATGGTTTACAAACGCTCAGCGCGTCGTTGTGGCTGCTGGCAGGCCTGACGACACTGTTGATGACCGCCAACCTGCTCGGCAGCGAATTCGAGCTGGATACGGTGCGCGTCATTGCCGGGCGCGGGACTCCGCGCTGGGTGTTTATCGCCGGCAAGGGCATCATTCTGTTGGGGATATCGCTTGGCAACGCGCTGGCAGCCTGGTTTTGCGGCGGCATCGCAGCCACAATCAGCCACCTGGCCCACGTGGGGACGGAAGGGTTGGGACAGGGGCTGGGCGTGTTGTTTACCTCGGGCCTGGGTGCGGTAGGCGTCGTCGCCCTCACCTGTGCGGCGTACATCGGCGTGGTGATGGTCGTTGGCATCCTCACCCACTCGCCGGCGTTTACCATTTTCGGCGGCCTGAGTCTGTTTATGGTCGATTTCCTGCTCAGCGAGTTCAAATTGATTCCCGGCCTGGACAACAGTGGGCTGGCATCGCTCTCGATCGTGATGAACACAAACGTGCTGCTCGGCCAACTGCCCCACGCCGGCATCGATTGGGTGGCGGCCGCGCAGACGCAGACTCGCCCCGGCACGGCCCTGTTGGTGCTGCTCGGCTATGCTATCGGCGGCATGGCGCTGGCCTTTGTCTTGTTTGAACGGCAGGACATAGCCGGCAAATGACGACTTGCCTGGACAGCAACTCGATCCGGTCTATTGCGTTTCTATAGGTAAACAAGCTCACGTCAAAGGGAGGGCGGACAATTTGCGTTTTCGCCGGGATTCACTACAATACTGGCACGCCAGCATCGGCGCCGTCCCTCTCTAGCAACACGGCGAAACTCGGAAAGAAGGGGAGAAAAATGTCTAAACCAAAAACACGCGTGGACAAAAGCTATGTCGCACCCGAGCTGACGGCACGCGAAAAGGTCTCGGCAGGCCTTTTTACGGCGCTCAACACCGTTTTCTTTCTTTACCTGTTGAGCGGCCCCATCCTGATGCACAATCTGTTTAGCCGCACCTATCCACGGCGAGCCAAGCTGATCAACGCCATCCTGTTATTGCTCGGGTTGGCCTTGACGAGCACGATCATGGCCCTGGTCCTGAGGCGAGCATTGGGGCATTATCTATGAAAATCTGCATGGTGACCGACACCTTTTGGCCGCGCATCAACGGTGTCTCGGTTTCCATTACTGCACTGACCAACGCGCTGCGCTCGCTGGGGCACGATGTGTTTATCGTCGCGCCAGATTATTCCAACCTTGCTTCGCGGCGCAAATTCATCGACGGGGACACGGGACCGCTCGATGGTGTGATCCGGTTTCCCGCGCACTCGCTGCTCTTTTTCCCTGAGGACTGCTCGGTCAACATCGTCAGCCCCACCTATTGGCGGCACGTCAGGCGCATTCGCAGGATGGGGTTCGACATCATCCATACCCACACCCCATTGATGCTCGGCATCGTCTCGATGTACTGGAAGGGCAAACAAAACGCGCGCCTGGTGCACACCTTCCACACCCTGTTTGAAGAGTTTATTCCGTGTTACTATCCATTTTGTTACTTGCCCGACACGATCTCACGACGGTTTTCTCACTGGTTCTCGACCAATGCCTTTCACTGGTACTGCAACCAGTTCGATTACATCGTCGCCCCATCGGAACAGGTAGCCGACCTGCTCAAAGGGTATTATCTCACCCCGCCAATCGACGTCGTGCCCACAGGCATTGAACTGGACAAATTTGAGGGCGGAAACGGCGAACGGATCAGGCAAGAATGGGGCATTGCACAAAATGAGAAACTGCTGCTCTTTGCCGGCCGCGTGGGGTTCGAAAAGGGCATCGACCTGATCCTGAACGCCATGCCGCGCATTCACGAGCGCATTCCGAACGCCAGGTTGGTCATCGTCGGCGAAGGTCCGGCCCTCGACGCCCTGAAAAAGATGGCCGTCGAACTGGGGATCGAGCAGTGGGTTCATTTCGCCGGGTACAAACCGCACACTGAAATGGCCGACGTCTATGCTGCGGCCGACCTGTTTCTTTTTGCCTCCCAGACCGAAAGCCAGGGGCTGGTCACGATCGAAGCCATGGCTTCGGGCACGCCGGTCGTCGCCGTACGCGGGCCGGGCACGCTCGATCAGTTGAAAAACGAAACGGGAGGACTGCTCAGCCCTCCCGATCAAGATGTATTTGCCGACCAGGTCATTCGCCTGGCCCAAGATGGTCGGTTGTACGAGCGTAAGGTGCTCGAAGCGCGGCAGCGCGCCCAGGACTTTTCCTCGCAAACCATGGCGCGCAGCATGCTCGACATCTATGAATCACTGCTCGCGGCCCCGCCCAGGGAACCACAAAAGCTGATCGAACGACTCAACGTCAAGCAGCTTTTCTGACCCGGCGCGTTCGTTTAGACTCACCCGTCCCTAATCTGACTCGTCTTCCTTGACCCAGGCAAATTTGCGGCGCAAGGTCGTGGGGTAGTATTTTTCGATCACGTCATAGTGGACCTTGACGCCCCACTTGTGAACCTCACGCGGGTCAATGTACGATTTGAGGCTCGTGCTCAGGTTCCACGTCCGCTTGCCGGCCGCGGCCTCCCGCTGCGCCTCGATCTTGCCGATCGCCAGTTCGGCGCGGTGAACGCGTTCTTGTGCCGTCTCTACGCGACTTTTCGCCGTCGCCTCCCGCTTCTCGTAGCGGATCACGGCCCTTTCGCGAAGCTTGTCGCTCGCCGCCGCCGCGATCTTGGCCTCGGCCTCGGCGAGCAGATCGGCCAACTTGTTCTGGTATTCTTGCAACTGTGCCAGGTATTTGTCGCGGCGCTCCTCCGCCTTTTCCAGCCGTTCCTGGTAGCGCTGTTGGCTCGCCTCCCAGTCGCCGGTGGCTTTTTTGGTGTGGTTGCACAACACCGCAGCCGCCATATTGGCATCGACGACCGCTTTCCATTTCTTGTACTCGGGATCGCCGGCCTTGACCCCCGACTGGGCCAGGCTCTGTTTGACGACCTGCGTGGCGTGGTGGGTGCGGAACACCTTGGCCGACAGCCCTTTTTGGATCCGCGACAAAAAGCTGTTGACGGCCCGGCTGCCGATGTCGGGGAACAACTGGGGCAGATCGCGGGTTGGATGCCACTCTTCGCCGGACGACGAGCTGGACGGGCGGGCGTTCTCGATCAATTCCTGCATGGTCTTGTAGACCAGCGGCGGCAGGTCGATCTCTTTGTGCCACTCGACCGAGTCCTTGCCCAAAAAGTTAAACTCGGCCCTGCCATCGGGATGCAGGGTCACGTGCTCGGGGCGCAGTGTCGTCGCGCCGACGGTGTCCGCCTCGTCGGCGTCTTTTTCGTCGCCCACGCGCAAACACAACACGTCGATCAAATAGCAGGCCATCGCCACCATACGCCGTCGTGGTTTTGAATCGCGCAAGCCAACCCGGATCTGGCGGCGAATCTCGGGCAGATGGTCGTGCAGATCGGTCGTCTTGTCAAATTTGGCCGTCTCGCGCTTTTGTTTGACCGGCGCCGTGTCGCTCAACCACACGTACTTGAGCTTGTCCGACAGCTTGTCCTGCCACCGGGCCACCCACAGCGATTCGGGCTGCCAGACGATCTCTTGCCAGTTGCCTTCCGGCCGCGGCGCATCGGGACTGAGATTCAGGGTGATGTCAGGCTGCCTGGCCCCGGCCTTCCACCGCCCGCGCAACGGATGCTCGCCGCGTCCCATAAAAATGCCGCTCGGCTCGGCCAGGTAGCCACCCAGTTCGACCACCCCGCCGTTGACGGTCGCGTGGCCATACTTGGCCTTGAGTTCTTCGCGGATCGCCTTACGCACCGCGGCCTGCGCCTTGCGCTCTTCTTTGCTCATATTGGCTTTGCGCTCGCGCTCGGCTTCAACCACGCGGATCACCGACGAAAAATTGACGTCCGCGATCGACAGCGTGTCGTCCATCCCCAACGCCGCGCTGAAATCGGTCATAAAATTCTGAATAAACACCGGGTCCTCGACGTAATCGGTGCCCTGTTTTTTGGCCCAGGCCAACGCCATCTCTTCCTGGTGCGGCGTCAACTGCACCGGCTGCCCGCGCACGGTGATAACCAGCCCCAGATAGGCCGGCGGCTCGGGGATAATGATCCCATTGTGAATCAACTGTTTTAACAACGTGTCTTCCACTCCTCAAATAAAAAAACGTACCCCGGGGATCGCGCAGCCGGGCTGCCATCCCCGCCCTGCTCGGCGTTCAGAATCTGGCGATCCTGGACGCAAAGTATTTTTTTTATCATAAATATGGACAGGATTGACAAGGTAAGAGATCGTATGACTCCCGTCAATCCTGTCTCGTTTCAACATACAGCATGCGTACTATGGTATCACAACTGGCCCATAATTGCAAACAAATAACAAATGCCCAAACAGTAGGGGCGATGCATTCCAAGAAATCGAATTCGTCGACAACTCATGTAAAACGATGCAACATGGCACTCTTGCAAGCAAATCCAGGGAATGCATCGCCCCTACCGCGCGCAATCAAAGTGTTCCCCTCTTTCCGAACCATCCCCGCTCATGTTGCCTGATTTGCAGATAGAACCTTTGCCTGTATAATACCGCGATGACCTATTCCAAAAAGAAAACCAGTGCAAGATCGATTTGGCTTATTGGGCCGGGAGTATTGTCCCTGGCCCTGCTGCTGTTCGCCTGTTGGGCGGGTAAAACAACGCCCCCCACAGACACGCCCGTACCCGGCGGCACACCCGTACCCGGTAGCACGCCCGTACCAACAGGCACGGCCGCGCCCGCCACACTCACCCCGGCCGGTCTTCCGTCTCCAACGGCGACCGTCACGCACCCCGGGCAGGAAACGGGCACACCAGCACCGACGCCCTCACCGACGCCGACGCGGGCGATCAGACGCGGCTACGGGATCAACGTCAAGGGCGTCAACTATCAGGACGATTCGTTGGACAAGGCGATCGCCCTGGGCTTTGAGTGGATCAAGATCTATGACCATCCCCCACCGGAACGGCTGCCCTTCCGGGTGCTGTACCGCGTCAATCTGCCCAGGCCGGACGAGGATTGGGCCGAGTGGGGCCACTATCGTTATCTCGACGCGCAGTTGTACGCCGGGCGGATCGACGCTTACGAGATCGGCAACGAGCCGAACCTGATCGAGGAATGGGGCAAGCCGCCCGATCCGGCAGCCTACGCCGAACTGCTGGCCATCGCCTACCGCGAGATCAAGGCCGCCGACCCGAACGCGCTGGTGGTCAGCGCCGGCCTGGCCCCGGTCGGCACGTCGACCGATCCGAACCATCTCAACGACGTGTCCTTTTTGCGCGGCATGGTCGAGCACGGCGCGGCCAACTATTTCGACGTGCTGGGAGTCCATCCCTTTGGCTTTGCCTACCCGCCCGAAATAGCCCCAAACGCGCAGATCTGCGTCGAGGATACACCCGGGATGGGGCCGGTGCTGGACTGGGGCTGCCGCTCGATCGATGGGCTGTGCTTTCGCCGCGCCGAACAACTATACGAAGTGATGGTCGCGTCCGGCCACGCCGGCAAGCCGGTGTGGGCCACCGAATTTGGCTGGATCATCCGCCCGCCCGCCTGCTGCGTCGAGCAGTCCGATTGGCCGGCGCGCCTCTGGCAGGCCGTGTCCGAGGCCACCCAGGCACGCTATACCCTGCGCGCCTTTGCCTACGCCGAACGGCACTGGCCGTGGATGGAAACCATGTTTTTGTGGAACCTCGATTTCAGCCGCTACACCCCCGCCCCAGACGAGACCTGCCCGCCCTGCGAAACCATGGGCTGGTACAGCATCCTCAACCCCGACGGCTCGCCGCGCATGGCCTACCGGTGGTTGGCACGTTGAGTGCCCATTTTGGTTGACGAGAGCGCATGCAAAGCGTATAATGGAAACAGAACGAGAACCTTGATCAGTTTGGATCGAACCGAGATTTCTTCCGTTGAAAGGGGAATATAATGGCCGAAACAGCGTTTGAGGTGCACATTCCCGAGCCGCTTCTTCGTTATGGCATCAATCAAGACGATGTCCAACGCCGCGTCACCGAGTGGCTGGTTCTTTCATTGTTCACCGAGAGCCGCATCTCTTCGGGCAAGGCGGCAAGACTGCTAAATATCACTCGCATTGACTTTTTGGCACTATTACGCTCGCGCGGGATCTCTTTTGTCGATTACACGCCAGATGAACTGGCAGACGAGTTCCAGGCCGTCAGAGAATTGGAGATCGGATCGGAGCAATGATCGTTGTATCCAATACGACCCCATTGATTGGGCTGGCAATTATACAGCGTTTCGAGCTACTCCAGCAACTTTTCGGCGAGATCCATATCCTTCAAATGGATGAGAAAAAGGGCCGTCGCAAACTGACACAGTTAGGACTCAACAAAATCGGTACGGTTGGTATTCTGCTTAAGGCGAAACAAACCGGGCTTTTACCTGCCATCGCGCCCGACATCGAAAAACTCTGCCGTGATGGCTTTAGTTTGAGCTACTCTGTCATTGATGCAGTATTACAGCAAGCTGGAGAGTAATTCAAAGCGATCCAAGTTATCTTTATCGAGGGATGCTGCACCCTATACTCAGACCTTTGTGATAACCGAGTCATCGCAATTTCATCCCAAAAAGCAGTCACCAAACCAATATGGCAAAACACAACTGGCAAGTTGCCCTCGAGGGCTGAGAACGCACCATTGCTATCTACTATGGACCCTGGTCCGAATGGTCTTTTGCTCGGGCCTGTTCTTTATGCTTTCTGCGTTTGGTTGTGTTTTGAAAATACGACGCACACAACTGGAACGGGTGCTTGAGAAGAAATAAAAGCGCTGAAAAACTGGATCGCATCCGAAACATGTGAGGAACAACATGCACATCGCACATGTAGCCATCTGGACCAACGACCTGGAACGCCTCAAAACGTTCTACGAGACCTATTTC
>JAFGJF010000136.1 GCA_016929205.1 Anaerolineae bacterium | reverse complement strand
CGAGATCAGGCCGCCCGAGGTAGAGATGTGGGTGATGTTATCAGTCATAGATCACTCAAGTCTGTCGGAAGGGCCGGACTCGCGTCAAAAGAACAGATCGTGTTTGTCATAGAATTCAATGACCTCACCGTCCTGTCTGGCCTCATCCAGATCGGCCGGAGCCGTGCGCAAGGGGACATCGAGCCGCAAAAAGCGCGTCCGTAGTTCCAGCCAGGATACATTTAGCAGCTCGGCCGCACGCCCCAGGCTGATCGCGCCGGCCAAATAGTGGGCCAATACCAGGTCGAGGCGTTCTTGCGGATCCGAGATGCCGGACACTTGATCGTCCGTTAGGCCGGCGTTTTCTTTGTTCTCGGCCTTTACCGCTGGCACCGTAGACTTTGCCGGCACTTGGGCATAGTAACGCATCACGGCACGGATGATGCGATAGTCCACGATGTCCAGGATGGCGACCTCGGGCTGGCCGTGGCTTTCGACGACCGCCGTCTGGCCGCGCAGCACGGCATTGATCACCTGGCGCGTGTTGCGTGCCAGGTCGGTTTTGCGAATCCTTCGTACCGGTTCCATTACCGCCTCCTTAGAAAAACATAAAATACGTATAATACGTATTTTACGCTTTTTGGGCGCACCGCGCAAGTCACGCTAGATGTGGAACACAATATGGTTCAACTGGCTGCCATCGCAACCAGTTCATCGATCAGTCGGCACAATTCCTTCTCAACCTGCGCCGGACTACCTTTCAGAGATACGCCACGCATATCGATCCGAACGCCGGTCATCGATCGCCGGTCGGAAATTCGATCTGTGTCAGGATAGAGCAATACACCCTGCTCAACATGGAGCGTATGGCAGTAGGCAAAGACCTGGGTCAGATCGTCTCGGGCCGGCTTCCCTTTGTAGGTTTTGTACTTGGTATCCAGGACTAAAACCGGGCGTACGTCTTGCAGCAAAACGACATCCATCTCGACCCGTTCCGTGCGCTCTCGATCCAACATCGCCCCATACTTGTGTTTGACTTGCAGTGCCGACCCGGACAATGATTCGCGCAGGTAAGCGGCGATAAAACGCTCAAACAGCACGTTCAGGTCAAACAGGTACGTCGCAAAGGGCACCGTACCCGACTCGTTGCGCAAGCTGAGGTGCTGCCACAACAAGCGGGCCAATGCCAACGATCCACGATAATGTTGGTTCAACCGGGTGTATTTGACCTCGTCGAAATCGCGCAGCGTGACAGCAAGATAGGCAACGCCGTCAAACGCAGCAAACGCCTTGCGCAGCCGGCTGCTCAGTTTTTGCTGGTGCGGATAGCGGACCGAAGCCAATCGCAACAAAACGTGCTTGAGCAACCGGTTTTCGAGCACGTCCCGCGTATGATCGGACCAACGGATCGCAAACCGTTCGGGGTGAACCTGGTTCTGCCGCAATTGCCGGGTCATGTCCAGTTTGCCCCGTAAATGGGGCTGGTTATCGTGACGCGTGTGATAACTTGAATAAAGCCCGCGCCGGATCAGTCGTTCGACTTGTTGGACCAAGATCGTAACCAAAAACTCGAACAGACTGTCTTGCTCTTGATACTCGACCGTTCGATCGCGAAATTTGGGCAGATCATAGGCAAAGGTCAGCATCCAAAACAGGTTAACCATCGGCGCTTTGGCGGAACGAATGCGAATATGGACGTCGTCAACAAGGATGTCGCCTACGTATTGCTTTGCTGTCAACCAAAACGTGCCGGGAGTTTCCCAGGCAGGCTCAATATCCACAAAAGATCCCAACCGAGTGCGGATCGTTTGCGCCACCTCACGCCTGAGCCGAATCGGTTCGGAACACTTGGCATACTCGGTCAGGTCGACGACAAGTCGACTTGGGTCAGGCATTCACATCCTCGCTATGCTTGTGACGCAGTTCGCGCAGTCGAGCGCTTTGCCAACGCAATGAATCGACACGTCCTGGATCGTCGATAAAGTACGTCTCCAGGTAGGGCTCGATGCTGCGTTTCCAGATACGTCGCAGCCGCTCTTCGGTCAGCGCGTCATCCATAAAGTAACTCATTCCAATCTGATAGTCTTGTTCCTCGATCGCTTCAAGCAATAGACGAAACAAGGGGAGCAGGTACGGGATGTTGACATGCCGGCTCTCGGCCCAGCGCTGCAGAATCTGTGGATCGGCCGTGCAGCGCACAAAGTGAAAGCGCCTTCGCAGCGCAAAATCCATCAGCGAAATCGAGCGATCGGCAGTATTCATCGTCCCAATGATATAGACGTTGTCGGGGATGACAAAACTGTCGCCGGAATAAGGTAAAACGGCGGGTGTCGCCTGATCCCGATACTCTAGGGCATACATCAGCTCGCCAAAGATGCTGGCGATATTTCCCCGGTTGATTTCATCGATCACAAACACGCAAGCGTCTTGTTGTCCGGCTGCATCGATGCAGAAGCGTTTGAATACCCCATCTCGTACTGGATAGTCTACCACGTGACGACCTTCCACCGTGCGGCTCTCAGGCCGGATGCCCTCGATGAATTCTTCGTAGCTATAAGAAGGATGGAACTGTACCAATCGACAACGTTCCAGTCCGGGGTTGTTCAGGCCCGTAATCGCTTTGCCCAATTCACGAGCAAGAAAGGTCTTGCCGGTGCCTGGAGGTCCATAGAGAATGATCTGACCTTTGCTGTGCACAAGATCGACGACCTCGTTGTACCACTGGTCATCAGGTTGATAGGCGCGCCGGACAAAATCGCTCACCGTGTATCCCACAGAAGGCTGTATCTCGTCTTCGCCTTCGGGCAGTAAATCGGCATAGTGCTCACGAATCTCCCCAAACTCGGCCGGGCTGAGATCCAGTACCGTCTTTTGGCGAAACCTGTTGCGCGTGCTGGGAGAGAGTTGATCGACGGCTAGTTCACGGGGATACCACTTTACCCGAATGCGCCTGCGGAGACTCCCTTGCCAATAGTCCTCATCAGGCAATATGGCCTGGTCAGATGATGGATCATACGGTTCGGTGACCTGGCCAATGGCACCAATGCGCTTTTCGCGCAAAAAAGCCACAACCCAATCACCGGACTTGATCTGGGCAAAGTTTCGGACCTGCCAATAGTCGTCTCCCTTGTCCTTGAAGCCAATAGCGGCGATCCCCTTTTCCAGGCAGACGGACCACACCGTGTTCTGATCACCTTGAGCGGGCAACGTAACCCGCCAGTACGCAACCTTGGTCGGTTCCTCGTCTTTCGACTCCTCATCCTGTTCATTGGCAGTTTCTTTCAGGTCCACTTTGTGAATCTGGTTAAAGAGTTGATCGATCTCGAGATTCAGCGGCAAATCCTCGTGTAGATGCCCGATGACGCGCTCGTATATCTCGCGAAATGCTTGAAAAGCCGATCGGAAACTGGCATACTCGGCCCCCGGCTCAAACCCAAAGTAGCGCAGGCCGGCACGCGCCGCACCGTTGTCAAGCGGATACAGGTCCGGATTGTACCAACTGATCAACTCGCCCTTGATCGAGGGGCCGATGTTACTGATCTGACATCGATCAAAGCGGGTCGTCAGATCGGTGTCCTCGTCGAACAGAAAACGTTTCAGTTCTTGGCGAACATTTTCAATGTCGTTGTTTCGGAGAATGTTGCCCTTTTGTCGATGTGCAGCGTGCATATGATCGAGCACAGTCTGCAAGCTGGCTTCTGTAAACGCTTCAGGCTCGTCAGCCAACAACTGGAGTTCGGGGCGAATCACATTCAGCCGACGTCGCACATCGGCAAAGTTATACTCTTCTCCCTGCTCTTCAGAACCATCCAACTTCCACCGTAACAAACGCTGTAGCTGTTCCATATGCAGAGATCCCGCCTGGCTCACCAGATCCGCAGGTGGCTCGGCTAACCCAACTGCCGAACGCGTCAGATCGGTGGGCTGGGAGATGATCTGATAATCTGCCAGGGACATATCGAGTTGACGCAGCTTGAAGCCATTCGCATGTTCCAGGTCAAGACTGTACTTGGTCTCGTTCGAGAGTGTTGGTTTCACCCCAACCTCTTGCATACGATCGAGCAGTACACCGACTGGTACGGCAAACACCCACAAATGTGCAGATGCTTCGTCCGTATAAGCCAAGCCAACCAAATCCTCTGCCTGAAGCTGTTCATGCAGGCGTTCTACGGTGGGTGTGTACCAACCACTGCCACTGCCCGTCGCATAGATGAAAACGAGTTTGTGGCCATCCTCCAGTTGATAGAATTGGGTTCCTACCGACTCTAGATCCCCATAGTGCTGTTCCAGAGCTCGCTCTATTTCGAGCGCCTTGAGGTGGCGAAACTTGTAGTCAGGATTCATATCTTGCCTTTCTCCCTGATAGGCGTTTTAGGCTGGATAGTAGACAGTGACTGCCAACAGGTCATAACTCCCTGGCGACAGATCGTCGATTCCTCGTAACCAGGTGACATCTTTTGTGCCTTGTGCCTCCATCTGCTGCCGCATGCGTTGACGCTCGGCCACACGCTCTTGCCGTCGTGTCTCTACAGCTCTCTGAAACAGTCGCTCCAGGCCTTCAATAGCCAGGGCGTCAGCCAGGATTTCCCTGACCTCTGACTCGGTCCGGGTCTGTGCGCTGGGTTGTGCATTGCCAAGTTGCCGGGCCTCCTCACTCGTGACCATCGTCTGCTGGCCCTCAAGCACAGACCACTCGCCACCGTACACCGGCACAGCGACCGGTAGTAGCTCTTCGACGATTGCCGTTGGCTCTGTATTGACCACATACCGCGCCAGCAGGTGGAACAGAGCTGTTACTTCATCTACATCGGGTGTGACCACGTACGCCGTCCGCCCATAGTGCTCCCTGTCCTTTTGGGACAGGCCCTCGCGGAAAGCGTTCTGCTTGACTTCCTCGATCAACCGCCGTACCAATGGGTGCCCCACATCGAGCAGCGTCACGTCCGGATCGTCCAGCGCCCACTCGGGGTCAAAGGTCGCGCGTGCGATCACGTCGCCTACCGAAGCCGTCTGTAAAGCCGGTTCGGTGATCGCGATGCGGTAAGAGCCATCCACGCGACCGTTGCGGTCGCCGTTTTCGGTCATGCTGCAACCAAAGCGGCTCAGGCCGCTGAATAGGAAATCCCTGATCTGCTGCGGTGAACCGACCGTCGCCGCCGTCTCTTCCAGGCGGCGCTCAATGTCGGGCAGGCTGACCTGTGTCTGCCCGTAGAAACTGTCCCCCTTGATGCGTTCCAGCGTTTCCTCGGAGAACGGATCCTCAACCTGGCCCTCCTCGTCCGGCTGTCGCTGGTCAAACAAGGAGAGTTGTTGCGGCCTCAGCACCTCGTGCTCGCGGATCAGGTCCAGCACGTTGGCCTCATCGCCGAAATAGGGTGGTGCAAAGCCATAGTCGCGCCGGATCTGAGCTGCTTTTTCCACCAATACCTTGAGGATCGTCGCATCCAGCGTCTCATCCATCACCATCGTCCGCACATAGACCACCGGCTTGCGTTGGCCAAAGCGGTCCACGCGCCCGTTGCGCTGCTCCAGCCGGTTGGGGTTCCAGGGCAGCTCATAGTGGACCACCTGCGCGGCCGCGTGCTGCAGGTTGATGCCCTCGGAAATGGCATCGGTGGCGACCAGGACACTCAATTCGGCCCGCTCGAACTGGTAAAAGACCTCTTGCCGTTGCCGCTCGTTCAGCCCACCGTGGATGGTGAGCACCGTCGTCCGGGCATAGCGCTTGTCTCGGCGGATCTGTGCCTCTAGATAGTTCATCGTGTCCACGTAGCGCGTGAAAACGATCAGCTTTGGGTCTACGGCCAGGCGCTGCTGCAATACCGTGTCCAGCAGTGTGCGCAGCTTGTTGTCGCGGCTCGGCGTCACTTTTTCCGCCTGGGCCAGCACCTCCTCCAATAATGCGAGTTCCGCCTGGATCTGCTCTGCCGAACCATAGACTACGCGCTCCGTACGCTGCCCTGCCTCCTCGTCGCTCAACCGCTCACCGGTGTCTTCGTCCAGTACGTTGGCGCGGGCCACGTCCAGCGTGATCGCAGCTTCTTCCGCCCGTGCCATTGCCCCGGCCAGGTGTCGTCTGAGCCGGTCCCGGCGGTTGCGCAATGAACAGCGCAGCGCTTCCGGCGAGCTGAGCGCCCGTTTGTGCAAGTGCATCACCGTCCAGTGGGCGAGGGTTCGCGTCTGTATGCTGCCGCCGGTGGCCTGCGCCAGTACCTGGTCTCCATAGGCCTCAACGGCTCGGATGGCGTCCATCTCGTAGGATGTGGGCGGCACGATCACTTCACTCTGATCGCGCCTGGGAAAGGGACTGCGTCCTCTGGCGCGGTGCTCAGAGGCGGGGTCATCCTGGAACCAGATCTCGACGTCCTGCCGTCGCCGCTGGCAGACGTGGCGCTCGGCCACCGGGCGGACGATCTGTGGGGCGTGGACCGGGCCGGTCACCGCGCCCACGTCCAGCATACGCAGCAGGCTGGCGAACGAATCGGTGTAGCCGTTGTGCGGCGTAGCGGTCAGCAGGAGCAGATGGCGCACGCGATCGCTGCTGGACAGTGCCGCGGCCAGCTCCCAGCGGTCCATACGCACGCGCTGATCTGGCCCGCTCTGGTGCGGCTTGGCCACCTGGTGCGCCTCGTCGAACAACACGACGTCCCACTGCTGCTCCAGGATCTGGTTCTTGATCGCCGGCTGCTTGGCATAGTCCACCGAGGCGATCAGGCAGCGGTAGCGCTCCCATGGATTTGCACCGGCGGGCAGTTCACGCTCCATCTCGCGGCGGTGGCGGGAGGAAATGATCCGTGCCGGGATGTGAAAAAAGTAGTCCAGCGCTTCTCGCCACTGCTCGCGCAGGTTGGCGGGGACGATCACCAGCACCCGTGAGGCCATCTGCCGGGCCAAGAGTTCGGTCAGGATCAGCCCGGCCTCGATGGTCTTGCCCAAGCCCACGTCGTCGGCGATCAACATGCGCACGCGAGGCATCTCCAGCGACATGACCACGGGCACGAGCTGATAGTCTTTGGGAATGACGCGGCTGCGCTGCAGGCTGAGCAGTGGCGCGGTGCCGTGAAGCAGATTAAGACGATAGGCTCGAAGAAGGAGGTCCTGAGACTGAATGTGGCCGACGATACCGGGTGAAGGAGGCTCCAGCCGGCCAGGCCGGATGTTCTCGAGGGGGATGTAGAATTTGGCCTGTTGCGCTTCGCCACCGTCGATCGAAGTGGCAAAGAGGACGTCGCCGGCCTGGGCGTCGACCCGCCACAGGCGGGAGCGGTTCTTGACTACGGTACCCGGTGGAAACTGCATCGTCGCCATGATCTCCTCGTTGACGCTGGTGCTGAAAAAAAGAACCCGCCGCGCCGGGACTTGCGGCGGGCGGGTTGGTGTGATACAATATCAACACCGCGGGCGCGGCATCGCCCCGGTCAGAGCCTCAGACGCCGGTATGCGGTGGGGTTACACCGCCATCCACCGGAAAGTCGTGAGGCTTTATTTTTTCACTCTGTCTACCATAATCTATTATACAAGAGGTGATAGAAACGAGCAAGAGGGCGATCGTTGGCATCTCTACTGCACGATCACTTGGCGAAGCCCGGCCAGGATAATCCCCACGACCAGGGCAACCATGCCGGTAACATATTTGTGGATCGGTGCCAGGTTGGCCGGATCCAGCGCATCCTGCAGGATGACCTTTTCCTCGGGATCCGCCGGCAGGAAGACGATCGCGATCTCGTCATCTCGTTCATATGATGCCCACACCGGTCCCGACACCAGTTCACAGATCTCGGGTGTGTGCAACACGCCTCCCTCGAGGAT
>JAFGJF010000135.1 GCA_016929205.1 Anaerolineae bacterium | reverse complement strand
TCAGGCGATGCGCGATGACGAGGCTGGTTCGTCCAGCCATCACGCGCTCAAGCGCGCGCTGAATGAGGGACTCATTCTCAGAGTCCAGATGACTGGTTGCCTCGTCGAGAATCAACACACGGGGGTCCTTGAGAACAACCCGGGCAATGGCGATCCGCTGCTTCTCGCCGCCAGAGAGACGATACCCGCGTTCGCCCACAATGGTGCTGTAGCCATCCGGCAGGTCAGCGACAAAGTCGTGGATGTTGGCCGTTTGACAAGCCGCCTCAAGTTCTTTTTGCGTCGCCGATGGCTTGGCGTAGAGAAGATTGGCGCGGATCGTGTCGTGAAACAGGTATGTTTCCTGCGTCACCATACCAATATGCTGCGGCAGCGATGCCAGTTTCAGGTCGCGCAGGTCGTGACCATCCAGCAGCACCGCGCCCTCCTCAGGATCGTATAGGCGAGGCACCAGATAGGTGATGGTAGTTTTGCCGGCGCCGCTGGGCCCTACCAACGCCGTCAGTTTGCCGGGCAGCATCTCGAAATCGATGCCTGCCAGTACCTGTCGTCTCCTGGCAGAGCCGTTTGCCACACCGTTGCGACGCGGGCCAGTTTGCTCACCACTCTTGGTGACGACGAGATTGCTGCCACCCCGCCCGAATCGCACCACATCGTCCAGAGCAATGTCGCCATCATGGTCCGTCGAGTAGCTAAAGGAAACGCTGTCGAATCGCACGCGCCCCTTGCATTGCACCAATGCCGCCGCATCGGGTTGGTCATCGATCTCTACCGGCATGTCCAGCACCTCAAAGACACGCTCAAAGCTGACCAGACTCGTCGCAAACTCGATACGTGCGTTCGTCAGTGCGGTCAACGGGCGGTACAAGCGTGTCAGGTAGGTGCTAAAAGCGACGATGGTCCCGATCGTGAAGGCTTCGCGCAGCACCAGGTGCCCACCGAGCCAGTAGACCATCGCTGTACCGATCGCACCTACCAGGCCCAGTCCCAGGCCGAACCAACGCCCCACCAGAGAACGTCGGATACTGATGTCGCGCACCCGAACCGCTTTGTCGGCAAAGCGATCGACTTCATCCTGTTTGCGCCCGAAAATCTTGACCAACAGCGCCCCACTGACGTTCAGCGTTTCGTTCATCAGCGTGCTCATTTCTGCGTTCACTTGCATCTGCTCGCGGGTGATCTTGCGCAGGACGTCGCCAATGCGGCGTGAGGGTAAGATGAACAGCGGCAGGATGATCACACCCACCAGCGTCAGACGCCAATCCATCGTGACCATCACCACCAGGGTGCTGACCAACGAGATGATGTTCGTGATCAGGTTGATTAGAGTCCCTGTGACTGCCCGTTGGGCGCCGTTCACATCGTTGTTCAGACGAGACATCATTTCGCCGGTCTTGGTGTTGGTAAAAAAGCGCATACTCATCCGCTGCATATGCCCATACAGCGCTTGCCGCAGATCGCTAATAATGCCTTCCCCCACCAAAGCGGACAAGTATCCCTGCGCGACGCTGAACAAGCCCGTTACTGCCGGCAGCACAAACAGCCCCAAAGCCAGCCAGTTCAAGCGGCGTGCGTCTTTGTTGGGCAAAGCACTATCCAACAAGTCGCGAAAGAGCAGTGGAGAGACCAAATCCAGCAGCGCCGAGACAACAATCAGCGCGACCAAAAGCAGAGCCATGCTTGCATAGGGGCGAGCATATGCAAGAACACGTTTCAGCAGTGACCAACTGATCTCTGGCCGGTCGCGTTCTTTATCATAATTGATGTACGAGCGCATCGCTCTAAATCCCATAGACTTCCTCCTGGGTACTCATTGTGTTTTGGATCCAGTTCATAGGGTATTTCCTCGATATACTTTGACATCTAATCAACCCAACACAAAAAAAGGCCCTTCCAAGGCCATCTAGTGCCGCCGCTTCCGCTGGGTCACGCGCGCAAGGTTCTCCCGCATCTGAAGAAACAGTCGTCGTAGTAGCATACGCTCTTCCGGCGTAAAATCGACAAAAAGCTCCTCCTCCATCCTGCTCCAGACCTGCTCCACATCCTCCTGCAGAACCCGTCCCTTCCGAGTCAGGTACACGCGTGAAATGCGTTGGTCCTCGGCATCACGCCTGCGTTCCACAAGCCCTGCTGCCTCCATGCGCTGGATCGTCGTAGACATAGTCGCCGGCCTGACGTGTGACTGTTCGGATAGTTCGGTCTGCGTCAGCCCGTCCTGCTGCCACAAAGCACGCAGGATGCGATGCTGACCACGATAGAGCCCCAGTTCTTCCAGCAGTTCGTGGGACCTAGCGTGTTCAAGTCTACAGACCTGACCGAGCAAGCTCACCATATCTGAATCGAGTTGGTTGTTCACTGATCACCTCATTTGTTTAGACATCTAATGTTCAGACATCTAAACAATATAACAGAAAAGGTCTCCTGTCAAGAGGCCCTCAGAGAGATTTGCAAGTCGGAACCGCTAGAGTATCTGGCGCAGGAATACCTTGACTGCCTGCGCAAAGGGCTGTGGCGCGGCATAGCGGATGTGGTGTCCCACGCCTGTGATATGCACCCGTTGCACCTGTGGGGCAAGCGACTGGGCGACCTCAAACACCTCATCGGTGACGATGGCGCCCAGCTCTGGATCGCCGGTAAACATCAGCACCGGACAGCGTACGTCCGACAGGGTCTCTTGCCAGGTTGCCACATCCGAGGCGGATCCCTCAAACACGTTAAAGTTCAGCTCCAGTTTGGCGCGAATGAACAACTCACACGTCCCTGCTTCCCAATTGGGGTGCTCTGCCTCGCAGGCCGCAATGCCCTCTTCCAATGACTGCTCCTTGAAAACTTGGAACTGCTCCCTCCACCCTGCACGTCGATGGCGCGGCGTTCCCGCTCTAGGGCTAAACCACGGCGGATCCTCGAGGATCAGGCCTGCTAGCAATTGACCGTACTTGGCCGCAAACAGCTGCGTATACTGTGCCCCCATCGAGTGCCCCGCGATCACGGGCTTGTCCAGACCCATTGCCTCAAAGAAGCCAGCCAGGTCATCCGCTCTTGTCTCAGCGTCGTTGCCGTTCTTTGGCGCAGAAGACTGCCCGTGGCAGCGGGCATCGATCATGTAGATATCATAGTCCTTCTCCAGCGACCTGGCCAGCGATGTCCAGCAGGCCCCACTATCGCTGAATCCGTGACAGAGGACCACCTGCGGTTTGTCCCCGCCGGTGCGTATGTAATGCATGTTGATGCCGTTGGTCTCGACAAATCCATCTGTCCAAGTTGCCACTTTCTTCCTCCCTGTCTGTTTTCATCTGGTACACTGTTGGCACGTGCGGAACAAGGGACCTGGTTGCGCCACAACCACGTAGACCTCTAGATCTGGTAGATCCCTGCACTCACTCCTGGCAACACGATCTGCCATCCTTCCTCCGTGCGCGTCAGGCCATCCTCAACGCCCCACATCGTGACCGGGGCCTCCTGTGTCGGGGACAATGCATCGGCGAGCAGATCCACTTGCACCGCGCGGTCAGCAGGGTTGATCGCGACCACCATCCGCTCACCGCCAGCATAGCGCAGAAAGGCGAACGGATAGCGCCCCGGCCTGGCGTACAGGACCTCATATGCGCTGCGGTTGCCCAACGCCGGGTGTGCCAGTCGGATCTGCGTCAACGTGCGGATTGCGTTCAAGAGCGACTGAGCGTCCTGCTCCTGGGCGGCAACCGTGCGGCTATCCAGATCGGCCTCGACCGGTAGATAAAGCTGCCATGCATCGGCGGTCGAGAACCCTGCATTTGGCTCGTGGTTCCACTGCATCGGCGTGCGTACCTCTGTGCGCATATAACCACCCTCCTTGGAGGGCAGTCCAGGCACACCTACCATGCCGATCTCGTCACCGTAGTAAATCTTGGGCACACCGGGCATGGTTAACAGAAAAGCAAAGGCCAGTTTCAGGTCGTCGAACGTACGGCCTTTGCCCAGGCGCGGCACAACGTCGTGATTGCCGGAGAACATGCAGATGTAACCTGCCTTGCGCGTGGCGTCGTAACGCATCTGGTACTCGTCGACAAACTCTCGGATGTTTCCCAGGCCCTCAGAGTCGAAAAAACTGAATCCGCCACCGCCCATGCCCATCCGGCCAAACTGCTTGCGAAACAGGGACGTCAGTCCAGCTCCGCGAAAGCCGAGATAGAAATCCACGTGGAACCCAGCCTTGATCGCCCGGTCAGGGCGGCCCCATTCCGAGATCAGTACCGCTTCGGGATAGTCCCGGTCCAGCCACGCGCGAATTTCGCGCCACAACTGGATCGTCGCCCGCGAACCCGGGTCCTCTTTGACCAGTGAAGCAGCCATGTCCACCCGAAAACCGGACGCACCCATGTCCAACCAGAACTGGATGATCTTGCGCAGTTCGGCTCTCACCGCCTTTGGCCCGGGTGCATCCACCGCCTGCTGCCACGGCTGATCGGGATCGGGATTGGCGCAGCCATAGTTGAGCGCCGGCTGGAATGGAAAGAAATTGGGCAGATAACCGCCCATCCGCTCGGACATCCCCGCGATAAAGTGATGTTGCGAGGCAAAAGGCCCCCGGTTGAACAAGCTGGTGGACCAGATATACCAGTCCGAGTACTCGTTGCGCGCGTGCTGTGCCGACTGCTTGAACCACTCACATTCCACCGACGTGTGCCCGGCGACCAGATCCAGCACCACTCGGATCCCTCGCTCTTTCGCTTCCTCGAACAGGCAGCGCAGATCCTCGTTAGTGCCATATCGTGGCGCAACCTTGTAGAAATCGGCAACATCATACCCGGCATCGCCAAAGGGCGACTCAAAGCACGGGTTCAGCCAGATGACATTGACACCCAGCGACTGAACGTAATCCAGTTTGGCGATCACGCCCGGCAGATCGCCGATCCCATCAGCATTTGTGTCATAAAACGACTGGGGATAGATCTCGTACATGATCGCCTTTTCAAGCCATTCAGGGTTATGAAATTCGGGCTGCAATTCCTCGGTGATGGGTGGAAATGGGGGAAACATGGCAGGCTCCTTGTTTTATCTTGCTATTCCAGATATAGCTTGTCTTTGGTATACATCAAATAGCCGGACTGGTAGATCATCTTGCGATAGATTGTGTGGGTCACACCATGCCACGACCTTTCGCCGATGTCGTCATAGCATTCAGGATCATCCAGCACTGCTTTGCACGCTTCCATCACGTTGACCAACATGATCGGACCCGCATCGACAAGACCGTGCCCTGGAAACAGACCGTCGAATTCGTCCATACGCGCGGTGAGCTTGACGAGTTCATTGTAGAGCCCCTCGACAGTAGCATGTTTTGCGTGCGGATTGTCCGGCCTGGAACCGCCGATGCCCACTGCTCCAAAACACGCATCGTCGCCACAGAAAAAGATGCGATTCGTTTTGTCCAAGAAACCTGCATGACCGCAAGAATGGCCGGGCAGGAATACCAACTCGATTTCGTGGCCGCCGCCCAAATCAAATGTATGGCCATCTGGCACACCGGCAATCTCGTACTCCCTAAAGGGCACAATGTCCTCTCTGTCAAACTCGGTCCAGATGCAGTTGCCGTTCTCATCGAACAAGTAGTCCCAGATCTCCGGCTTCATGACGGCCTGTAGATTATACACCTCATACTCGTGGCAGTAAACCCGGCGACTTGACTCACTAAAAATGTTACCCAAAGACATTCGTTGACTCACGAGTAAATGTTACCATGGCAGATT
>JAFGJF010000134.1 GCA_016929205.1 Anaerolineae bacterium | reverse complement strand
GCACGATCTGGCCGGCGATCCAAAGGCCGACACCACCGCCCAACACAGCAACAAGCACAATCACGCCAACATTGATCGCGATCGTGTTGTAGGCCAAGGACAATGCCTCGCGCCTGGGCTGCTCGGCAACAACGCTGAACCGTTGATCGCCCAACTCGATGCGATCAAAGGCAATCACCGCCGGCGAACCACCCAACCCGGTCGTAAAGGCATCTTGGGCGGGGAGTTTGAATTCAGTGCCGCGCAAGACGACGGAGGGGTTGCGGTGGGCGATGACCCTGTCCTGGGCATCAATGACGTACACCACACCGCTGCCACTCACCCTGGCACCGGCCATCAGGTCCCACACCGTCTTGAAGCGAAAATCGGCCACGAGGACGCCCTCAAATTGGCCGCTGCGCAAATCGACGAGCGGCAGGGCGATGGTCATAAACGGCTCGCCGGTCACCTCATCAAACTGCACCGGGCCGTAGAAAATCTCGCCAGTGGCCTTTGGCTGCTCAAATGCGTCTGTTCCCAGGCGACTGCCCAGGGCCTCGGGCGCGAACGTCTCCAGGCGCGAGATGCGAAACGTCTCCCGGCCTTGTCCATCGACCAGGGCCAGTTCCTCGTACACGTCCCGGTAAGACAACAATGCCGATAACTGGGCGGCACGCTCCTCCTGGCTCAATCTCTGCAAGGCACGGACCTCGGTCAGCACGCGTAACTCGTCTTCACGATCGTGGATGAACGCAGCCACGTCGGCAGACACCCGTTGTGCGATCTGGCTCTGAAAATCCAGGGCCTGCGTCCGCTGAACCACATTGCCATATATGCCCAGCACAATCCCTGCCAAAAGGGGTGGCAGGACAGCCAGGCCGATAAAGGCAACGATCAATCGAGTTCGCAGACTGTTTCGCATATCACGATCTCCTCACCCACCGGAACACAAGGCCATTATGGACGCAGAATCTCATCGGCCGCCTGGAGTACCGTATCCGGCATCTCGAGTCCTATCGTTTGCGCGGCCTTGATATTCACGGTCAAGAACAAACCGGAGGTCTCAACCGGCAGCTCGCCCGGCTTGGCACCCTCGAATATTTTCTGGGCCAACGTCGCCGCCATCTGCCCGGTTTGGAAATTGTCATCGGCATAACTAAACAGCGCACCTTGTTTCACCTGCCCCAGCGTGTGCCCCACCACAGGCAGTTTGTGCGCGTTTGCAAATGCCAGAATGGCCGGAAAACTGCTGTTGTTGACCAGATCAGGCATCATCTGGATCGCGTCGATGCCCGGGTCAGTCGCCTGGTCGAGCCTGCCCAACTCGGCGGAAACGTCATCAGCACTCTTGACCTGCATTTCGACCAGTTCAACCCCGAGCAAAGCAGCCACGTTTCGAATCGGCGGCAGGCTGCTTGCCGCGGTCGAATAGTCCGGGTCGTAAAAAATGCCCAGGCGTCCCACTTCTGTCATTTGTGTCAGAAACTCGACCCGCTTGCCAAAATAGGCAGAATCCGGGCGATTGATCCCCGTGGCGTTGCCTCCCGGGGCCTTGATCGATGCCACCAGGCCGGTCTCGACGGGATCGGTGACCACCGTAAAGAGAACGGCAATATCCGTGCCCTCTGTCACCTCCAAGGCCGCTTGTGCTGCGCCGGTCGTCGTCGTCAAGATCAAATCCACCTTGTTTTGAACAAACTGCTGGGCGATTTCGGCCATCTTGGCCGTGTCCCCGCCGGCAGCTTGCATATCATAGGTGATGTTTTCGCCTTCGACATAGCCCAGTTCGGCCATCTTGGCCTTAAACCCATCAAACACAGCGTTGAACGTATCCACACCCGACAGCAGTCCCACAGAATAGGTCTTTTTGCCCCCGCCATTTCCGGAACAATTGCTCAAGAGCAGCACAACCGCAAAAAGGGCCAGCATCCATTTCAAATAGACTCTATTTTTCACCAACGGTCTCCTCGAATACACCATAACACGAATTTAATTCTCTATTTGCCCTGCCAACGACTGGGGCGTGCCCAGACGCACGTACACCCGCGAGGCAGCCAGCACCCTGTTTAATTCCTCGGCCGTGATCTGCATGAGCGACTCCATATCGGTGGCCTGCTGCATGCGAGCCGCGATTTCGCCGATCACACTCTCTTGCGCCGCGCGCGATTGCGTCTCCTCGAGCAGCCGCGCCCTTTCCATCGCCTCTGCAACCTGAGTGGAGACAGCGTCCAGCACCGCTCGCTCTTGCGGCGACAGCGGCTTGTCCGGGCTGACGCGCACGCCCACCCTGCCAACGATTTCTTCCCCGACGGCCACAGGAACAGAAACAGTCGTCTCATCATCTGCCACGCCCGCGCCGGATGACAGCGGCTGCATCTCGACCCGGTCGAAACGGTAGCCCGGCGTTTTTCCACGCTGCGTGGCCCGGAAGGACTGCCAGCCCTGGCTGGTCACCAGGCGCTGCAGGGCGTTCAACTCGTTCAACCGTTCGGCCATCTCGGCAGCGGTGCGCCGCTGCTCGCTGATGTTCGTCAGCACGTCGGCGATGTAACGCGGATTGCCGACCTGGTCGCGGATCAGAAAATAGTTCTCCAGCGTCGGGATCACCGCCCCGCTGGTGGAGGTGATCGCCAGCTCGCCCGTCCACTGCCCTGCTTGCATCACGGCGGGGATCACCTCCTCTTGCAGTCGCAGCTGCAGTTTGGGAGCATAATAGGCCGCGATCGGCTTGCCGTACACATCCTCGGCCCGGTTTTCTCCCAGCATGCCACACAGCGCCGGGTTGGCATAGACAATCTGGCCCTCCAGATCCGCCATCCCAAACCCCTGCCCCGACGCCTCCACAAACTGGCGGAATGTTTGCGCCTCCTCCAGCAGACGGCTGGCTTCCATGGCCACGGCGATCGGCCCGGATATCGACTCCAACAGGATCCGATCGTCGTCGGTCAGCGCCCCGGCAACGTCGCTTTGCACGTCCAGTACGCCCAGCAGTTCCTCGCGCAGCACCACCGGCACCGCCAGCTCGCCCCGTGTCTCTGGCAGGTTCGGGTTCGGCTGCCAGTCGGGGTTCTGGCGCACGTCCGGGACCAGCACCGACTTGCCGGTCGCCGCCGCCGTGCCGACAACCCCTGTGCCCATCGGCAGACTGTGCCCGGATGCAACCATCGCCGCGCCGGCCTCGCCATACCCGGCAACGACCACCATCCGGTCCTGCACCACATCGTAGCGGAAAATCT
>JAFGJF010000133.1 GCA_016929205.1 Anaerolineae bacterium | reverse complement strand
TATCCTGGTGCCATTCGCCGCGCTCGAGCATCGCCCCGACTGCCGGGGTGAGGCGTCCGACTGTTTGCAGGCTTTCCGATGCCCACACGGCGCTCATCATGGCCCGGTTGGAGACGGTGACGATCAACTTGTGCCTGGCAACGCGGCAGCTCTCCTTCAGCGCCCGTTCGGCCCCATCGCCGCAGAACGAGATTGCGCCGTCCATGTTGAGCACCAGGTCAAAGGCGCGATCGGGAAAGCGCAGGTCTGTGGCGTTGCCCTCTATAAATCGGATCGTCTCCAGCCCGCCGGCCCTGGCGCGGGCGATCTCGATCATCGCCGGTGCGAGGTCGAGATGAGTGACCCGGTATCCCCGCGCGGCGAGGGGGATCGAAAAGACGCCCGTTCCACCGCCGACGGTGAGGATCGTCTCCACGCCATCGAGGTGGCGCTCGATCTCGCGCCAGCGCAGGGCGCGGTTGATCGCCTCGTCCTGGCGATCTTGCTCTTCTGTTGCAGCTTTGGCGTTCCACCAGTGTTTTTCGCGCTCAAAGTCGGTTGTTTGCATGTTGGATTCACCCTCCCCCCGGCCCCTCCAATCGGGAGGGGGAGTATTGACCCTCGGCCTCCTTTTTCCTGCAGGGAGGATTAGAGGCGTTCGGGGTTATAGATGATGCTGCAACGGTCGAAATCGCAGCGCAGGCCATCGCCGGCAAAGGTGTGTTCGGCATAGCCAACGATCTGGCCATCCAGGATGCGCTCGATGCCGGCGATCAGGTCGTCGAGGGTGCACTTGGGCAAGGGCAAGTCGTCCAGGTCGGGGATGTGGGCTGGCAAAACGTGGTCGAACTCGATGCCAAAGCTGCGCACGTGTTCAAGATTGGCCCGGAACTGGCGCAGGGGCAGCGAGTGCTTGAGATGGAGCCACACCGTGCCCGAATGGATCGAGTCTCCACTAAACAGCGAGCGTGTCTTGCGGTCGAGCAGGCAGATCGAGCCCGGCGAGTGGCCGGGAATTGAGATTACCTCCAGCGCGCGCTTGCCGAGGTCGAATACAAAGCCTTCTTCCACCGGCACGATCTCGGGCACGGAAGCGGCCCAAGAGTCAAAACAAAAGCTCTGCGGCAGAGGGAGGGGCAGCCCCTTGACCAGCCGCTGCCGGGCCTCAAGGGATGGCACCTGGCTCACATAGGGCGCGTCGACGCGGTGGATGTATACCCGGTCGAATTGATAGTTGCCAAAGGTATGGTCGGGGTGGCTGTGAGTGTTGGCGACGGACAGGGGCAATGAACACAAAGACGCGACCAGGGCCGGTAGATCGCCGGCCCCCCAGCCGGTATCGATCAGCAGGCACCGCGCCTGCCCGTATAGGAGGTAGACGATGTCCTGCCCGCCGTCGTCGATCGCCCAGGTTTGGGGAGCGATGTGCCGCGTTTTGAACCAGCCTGCTGTTTTTACATCAAGATCGTTCGTCATATACGACTTTTTCAAAGAGAAATGTACTCTGCTGGTACGCGCTCTGTCAGCCAAATCCCACTATCCGATTGGTAAAAGATAAATCCGTTGTCATACATCTGTCCGGCCTGTACGGTCAGAACAACTGGCTTGCCGTGTCGTTGACCGACCGAGACGGCTGTTGGCTCGTCAACTGACAAATGCACATAGCGCCGCGCCTGTGGCAAGAGACCCTGGCTAAAAACGGAAGACAGAAAACGCGTCGCCGTACCGTGGTAGAGCAGATCTGGTGGTGTCAACGGTGTCAGGTTCAGGTCGACCGGGATCGAGTGCCCGTGATTGGCCCGGATGCGCGTGCCATCCTCGCTGAGCGAAAAGCGCTGCTTGTCGTTTTGTTCGACTATGCAGCTTAGCAAAGCTCTGTCCAGGTATACCCCAGCTAGGTTGGCAGCAGCAATGAATTCGTCCACATCTGCCCAACCGGCCGGATCGAGAACAAGCCCGATCTTTTCGGGTTCGTGTCGCAGTATTAGGCTTAGGAATTTGGAGAGCTTTTTGCTCATTGAATACCTGGCTGCGGGCAGGATGCCCACTCTGTTAATCTTTTTGCGGCAGGTAGATGTCGGACTGGGTCAGGTCGCATTGCTCAATCATTTGTTGACAGTAGGCCAGTTGGCCAACGTCTTGGCCGTGTTCGTTCGATCCAAAAGAAAAACGGACGCCTTTTGTTTTGGCCAGGCGGATGAACGTTGCGCTCGGGATCCGGTATCGGGCATTGATCTCGATCGCCACGCTGTGGCGTGTCGCAGCGGCAATGACCTTGTGCATGCGCTCTTCGGTCCACAGTTCGTCGTACCGGTGGGCGATGACGGCGGGCAAAAAGGTAGGGTTGGCCAGGATGTCGATCGACAGGGCCATAACCCGGACGTTAAAATTAACATAGCGGTCCATAAAATCCTGTATCGACCTGGTTGTGTCGTCGATATGTGCCTCTGGCGTCCACAGGCGAACCAGCCGCCCGTCTCGCTCGGGAAAAGTGAGGGCGTCCGAGAGGACGTAATCGAGCCGATCCAGGATGGAAGGCGTAAAGTGAGCGGCCCAATCTTGACCTTCAGCCTGGATGCCCTTGTAGACAGGGTATGGGTCCAGCATCTCGACGTAGCGCAGCAACGCGTCGTCGTCGCCAATGTGCTGGTTGGCGCCGACGTGTTCGACGATGCCGAGCTTGACGTTTCGTTTCTGAGCGAGCTGTACCATTTGTTCAATGGTCAAACTTTTGGTCAGGTGCGCGTGCAGGTCAACGAGAGAAAAATCCGGTCCGCTTTTTTGCGATGAGGTTGGCGAACGGTTCGTGTCATCGTTCATTACTTCCTCCCGATTTGGGTTCAGGACGTATCCGGTACCTATTCTACCCTATGTCCCAGAAAATCGCCAACTGTTGTTGCCGGAAGGGCAATCGATTGGGTGGATCGGGTGCTGAGATACCGCTGTCGCGCATCACTTTCACCTCTGTGGGCTCATTCCAGCTCTTTGAGCCTGGGCTGGGTCAGCCAGACCAGAAAGAGAGTCAAGGCAAAGAGCACGCCTTGTGTGGTGATCACCAGGGGCACACCCCAGCGGTCGGCGATTGCCCCGGCCGGCATGGTGCCCAACTGGGTCAGGCCAAACATCATCATGTAAGCGCTCATGACGCGACCCAGGTAGGATGAATCACAGGTTAACTGCAGCAAGGTGCGATTGGTGACCATGCAGATGTTGCTTGTCGCGCCCACAATGGACAGCAGGATCAACACGAGCAGGAAAACCTGGGTGTTGGCAAACCAGACCAGGGCCAGTCCCATCACAATGCCCGACCCGAGCAGGATCTTGCCCTTGCCTCTAAAGTCGCCTCGTGAGGCCATGATCAGCGAACTGATCAAGGAGCCAACGCCCGGCGCTGCGATCAGGATGCCCAGCCCGCTGGCATCCAGACCCATGATGTCATTTGCATACTTGGGCATCATCGTCTGGTAGGGCATAGCCAGAAACCCTCTGGCAAAAACGAGACCCAGCAAGGGGATAGCGACAGCGTTGCACCGGATATATTTTGCGCCGTCGACGATGTCGGCCCACACCGAACGTGTTCCCGGATCGGTGGTGCCAGTCAGCGGCAGCTTGAGCATGGCCAAAAAAACGGCTACATAGAGTATGGCAATGCTAAAATAAACGGCCTCGATACCAATGATGTCGATCAAGTACCCGGCCAGGGGAGCGGCAAAGATGCCGGCCAGGCCCATCCCCACAGAATTGAGCGATACGGCGTTGAGCAACGTTTTACGATCGACCAGTTCCGCCAGGTAGGCGTTTTGGGCGGGCATCAGTACGGCAAAGAGCACACCCCGGAACAACGAGTAGGCGGCCAGGTGCCAGATTTGAACGAGGTCCATTGCGACCAAGACCGTGATCGCCAGGGCGGCGAGGGTCATCAACCCCCGCACCCAGAGCAGCAGGGCGCGCTTTTCCACGCGATCCGAGATGACACCGCCCCAGGGAGAGAGGACCGAGTTGGAAATGCTCCAGCCGGCGCTCACCCAGCCCAGGGCAAAGGCCGAGCCGGTGAGTTCGTAGACCAGCCATCCCTGGCCGACGCTGCCCATCTGCATCGTGGAAGAGGAAGCCAGCATACCTATCCAATACCAACGGAAATGACGATTTTTGAGCGCGTCAAAGGTGGACCGCCACGGACGCGGGATGCCTTGGGTCGTCATCGTTGCTCTTTCTATCGCGCACTAGTGTCTCGTTACCACGCATAGGCCTCTGGCGCAGGACCCGGTTGAAGCGGACGGCCGTGATTGATGTCAAAAATGGTGTCCAGCTTTTTCATCACCCCGGCGTCGAGTTGAAGCGCAGCCGCGCGTTCAAGTCCCTGCAAATGTGCCAGGGTTCGCACGCCGACGATGGCCGAAGCGACGGCCGGATGGGCCAGGGTCCAGGCGATGGCGACGATGTGTTCTGGTTCCCCGATCTCGCGGCACAGGTCTGAAAAGGCGTTAAACTGCGGTTGGCGCTGCGGTGTGATCTCGTATTCCCGCTCGACACTTTGTGTTCGCGAGCCTTCGACCGTCGCTTTTTTGCCGGTCAACAGGCCACCGCCCAGGGGCATGTAGGCCAAAACACCGATCCCAAAGTCGTGCGCGGCGGGCAGGACTTCGAGTTCGGGAATGCGGTTCAGCAAGTTGTATTGCGTCTGCTCCGAGACAATGCCTACCAGTCCTTGCTGCCGGGCGTACATCTGGAACTTGGCCAGACCCCAGCCGGGAAAATTGCTGGTGCCGATATAGAGCACGTCGCCGTTGTCGACCAATCGCCCAAAGGTGCGCCAAAATTCTTCCAGGGTGATGTGGCGATCGATGTGGTGCACCTGGTACAGGTCAAGGTGGTCGGTTTGCAGCCGGCGCAGGGATGCGGCGAGGTGCTTGCGCACTTTGTAAGCCGAGATGCCGCCGGCTTCGTTGGGCAGTACTTCGGGCGTCATCTGCCCATAGACCTTGGAAGCCAGGACGACCTGATCGCGCCGCCCGCCGCCTTGTGCAAACCAGTTGCCCATGATTTCCTCGGTTCGCCCGGTGTGGGGCCGCCCGCCGTAGACGTTGGCGGTATCAAAAAAGTTGATGCCCATGTCCAATGCCGCGTCCATAACGGCAAAGGCATCGGCTTGCGAGGTCTTGCTGCCAAAGTGCATTGTGCCCAGGCAGATCTTGCTGACGACCAGGTTGGATCGTCCGAGTGTGGTATATTCCATGTTGCTCTCCTCTCGCTAAAAAACGACCATACGGCGGGTCATGCGTACTTGTCAAGGATCGTGGATTACGATGCTTTTTTTTTCCTGGATGCCAATCAGGCTCAATGTAGACAGTAGGAAAAGCGTGCCATAGATGGTAAACAGCAACACATAGCTGGTGGTATCCGCGATTGGGCCGCCAATGTAGGCGCCAATTGCGCCCGACCCGGCGCCGGCCAGGTTGGCCAGGCCCAGGTAGCGTGCGGCTTGATCCTGGGGCACGATCTGGGTCCCAAGTGCCCAGCTTGCGGCATAGAATAGACCCATCGCTGCTCCGATCAAGCAGCCGCCAATGTTGAGCGCCCCTGGATTTGGAACCAGCAAAATGACGATCATCCCCAAGGTGGCAACGACGCTGGCGATAGTGATCAGGCGCTTTTTTCCGAAACGATCGGCAAGCCATCCACTGGGCAGCGAAGTGATCAGGATGAAAATTCCCACAAACATCATGATCGTGGCCGACGGTCCGGCTGCACTCTCGCCCTGTAGCTCCGGGAACCGTTCCTGCAAAAAGTAGAGCATAAATCCCGATAGTCCAAAGATGGCGGTCATAAAAATCAGTCGATTGATCACCCACCAAGTATAGGATGGATGCTTGTGAATGTCCTGACCAACGCCAATACGAACGCTGACCCAGACGCCGAGCAAGGCTGCGACGACGGCACCAATCACTCCGGTGAGTACGATGCCGAGGGGTGAATCAGAGATCTGGCCTAGTACCCATTTGACCGATTCGCCCGTTCCGAGGATGATCAGGGCAAAGACGCCAGTCATCAGGACCAGGCGCAGGATGGCATTCCAGTCAAAGGGAAAGGGAGGCGTTTCCTGGGGTTGTTCGCGGACAAACATGGCGAGTACCATACAGACGGCCAAAACGGCCATCAGCGCCAGCAAAGCGCCCCACAGGTTGCCCTCGCTGATCAGCTTGCCAATCACAAAAGAAACAAAGACGAGCGGCACCGGGAGCTCGAGCAAAGCCTTGACCCCGGAAAAGAATCCCCTCTTTTCCTCGGGCACCAGGTCAGGGATCAGTCCCTGCGTCGCGGCATGCGCGGTATCGGATGTGGCCATCGAAAACAGATAGAGAACGAGCAGAACCCAATAGCCAGCCATGCCCTCGAGTTTGGATGAAAAGCCGATCAGCGCTATCACGATCAGACTGCCGATCGTGCCGGCGGCAATGAACGGGCGGCGACGTCCCCAACGCAGCGTGCTGCGATCGGAGAGTAGCCCCATCATGGCCTGGAACAGGACGGCAGCCATCAAGGCCCAAAGGCGAATGATCCCATAATAGGTGCCCTTGTTTTCCTCCCCCACAAACTGTTGAACCAGCAGGGGGATGACCAGGGGTGTCAGAACCTGAGCGCGTGTCGTCAGGGCAAACCAATAGATGTTGATCGTGATCGTGTCGTACCAGCGGGTAGGTCGTTCCATGCACACTCCTTGTAGGAACCTGACGTTCTAGGAGAAAGAAACACAGTAATCATAGCATGGATTTGCCGTGAGCCCAAATGAGAGGAACGATCATGGTAAGCGATCGAAAATCGTCTCTGCCCAAAGCCTTACTTGCGGGTGTTAAAGAGAACACCGATCACATTTTTGGGACAGGTATCGGCACAGGTAGCACACAGGATACATTCGTCGTTCTCCATATCCCCGGAACGCACCATCTGGTTGACATCCAGGCTCATTGGGCAATCCCGCGTGCATTGTTTGCAGTCGATACACTGGTCCGCATCGGCCTCTAGACGCAGCGACGGCCATTTGGTGATGTTGCGGATGCGCCGCCCAAGGATCATAAAGGGTGCCATCCAGCAAATCGTATGGCAGCTCGCCCGCCGGCCAACCACGATGGCGATAATGGCAAAGAGCAAGAGGACGACATAGTAGACCATATACCAACCAGGTTGGAGCAGGGTGATACCGCTTTCCAACTGGTAGAATGGTTCTATGCTGTGATAGCCGCCGGCCCGGACGGCCATAACAACAATGATGCTGAGCCATGGGATCCAGATCGCCCACTTGACCCAGTCGATCCGTTTACCCCGGACGCGCCGGTTATTGATCGACAGGCCGAATTCTTGCATTGCCCCCGCCGGGCAGACCCATCCGCACCACAACCGTCCCAAGAACAGCGAAGCAAGGAACATCAGCCCAAAGACGATCAAGCTGCCATTGATGACCCCTTCCGAAGCACCTATGACAATGATATAGGGCGACATGTAATAGAGGGTGATGGGAAAAAGCAAGAATGAGCCAAAGAGCAGACCTTTTCTGAGCCTTTGCCGTGTTGGCAGCTGCTTGACCTTGACCTTGGCCATGGTTATCTCCTTTTTTTGTGTGGATCGAACACGATTCAGGGCACGATCTCGGTGACAGATGGCATCATGTGCGTCGGCTGGTAAGATAGTTGGCTATGTCTTGTTCGCGGGTGACGCCGCTTTAGGCCATGTGCGACTCGTAAGGCATTATACCATGTCTGTCTATCCCCGGCAACGCGCAATTTTAACAAAACCCTACCGTTAAGGCAGCCTTTTGTTCACTGGCCGGTCACATGATAAAATACGTTGCTTTGTTCGATCCCGATGGTCGCTGCCCTTTGAAACAGTACAAGAACACTTGACGTATATGAACCAGATTGGGTTCAATATGCTCGGGAGCTGGCTCCTCCTCCTGGTGTGCGCGTCGTACCGCCGTCTCGATTGACTGTTTTTGATGGTTTGCCGCGCGGCTGGGGTCCCCGTACCTGGGGACGATTGTCAAGGGCGGCTGTGAGGGTGTCCGCTTGATGCCCGAAGAGGCGAATCGCAAAACGTTTCGCCCAGCCGTTTGTCGATTGACCGGAACGGGAACACCGGGTGATGTTCGTGCTCGATGCCAAGAGCGCAGATACGGTTTTTGGAAAGGATAGAGTAATGAGCAATGAAATCCTGATCGTTTACGCGACCTGGACCGGCGCTACGCGTGGGGTAGCCGAGGCGATGGGCGATGCTTTGCGCGATGCGGACACAAGAGTCGACGTCTGCCGTGCAAAACAAGTCCAGGATGTCAGTCCTTACCGGGCGGTGCTCGTGGGCACGTCGGTGCACGCCGGGAGGGTGCCGGGCGAGATCCGCCGCTTTGTCAGTCGCCATCGCCGGGCGCTGGAACAGGTGCCGGTGGCCTATTTTTGTGTGTGTTTGACCATGAGCGAGGACACGGAGGAAAACCGCCGTACAGCGGCAGCATACCTTAACCCCTTGCGCAAAGCCGCGCCAGGGGTCAAGCCCGTGGACGAAGGACTCTTTGGCGGTGCGGTGTTGGGTGATACACCGGAATTTAAACACCTGTTTCCGCTTTTGAAAATTCCTGTCAAGGCGATGGCTGAAAGTACGCCGGACCACCGCGATTGGGAGGCGATCCGTGCCTGGACCGAGCAGTTACGACCCAGGCTGCTGGACGTCAGCGCTTGATCCTAAAAGCCAAATAGCGGACCCTGGATCCTGGGTGTGATATACACGCTTTGGGATAGGGTCATATAAAGGCCGCGTTCTCCGTTGGCGCTGCGCCGGTATTGCCTGGCATGTTCTTCTGACCAGAAGAAAATGGATTTCTTTCAAAAGCCGTCGATGATGCTTGGGGCATCCAGTTTTTTCGGATCCGCCATCGGTACGTGAATCAACGGCTTGGCGCCGGCTTCCAGGACGCGATAGTTCAGGTCGCTGTCGATCTCGATGTGAAGCGGCTGGCGGCAGTGCCCACACTCGGTCTCGATGGTACACGAGAGCTTTTCATTCCGTAAATGCCCTTGCACGAAGGGCACCGCGATCGCGTCGATCGCTCAAGCGGCATAGATCTGCTCCCCCGTGTCAAAGGTCACGTGGTGCGGCGTCGGTTCGGCCGTCACCGGGTAGGCCCACGTCACCGCTCGACCATCGTTTCTGAACAGAAAGGCCATATGCTGTTCCAAATCGTCGAGGATGTCGATCGTCCGCGCCAGGGGCAGGTCTAGAGCCCGGGCGATCTGTTCGGGCGATAGCGGTTGGCCCACGCGCGGCAGTTCCTCGACCACAAAATTGCGCACCCGGTGATGTGCTTCCGACATAAACCCAAGGTCGGCGTCCGCACGGACCTGGCTCTGCCATACCGGGCGGGGAATGGGCACCATGTAACGCCATATCCCCAACAGCAAACTGTTATTCATCGTCAAATTTCCTCTCGTCAATGGTTTGTCGTCAATGCAAGGATACAGTATAATCGCCAAAATGTCTTGCCGTTTGGCGCATAAAGTTTGATTTTTTGCGAAATCAAGGTCGTGGGTGATGGAAAAGTCTTATGCAACCGTTTCGACGGGCCTGGTACGCGTGCTGCTCAAGTATGCTTCCAGCATCGGCATCGATCCCGAAGCGCTTTGCGATTCGCTTGGTGTGGATACCGGTCGGCTGAACGATGTAGAATCAAGGCTGTCCTTTTCGTGCTTTAACGCCCTGGGGAGCAAAATTGCGCTCAGGGCGGACGATCCAGACTTTGGCCTGCATTTTGCTGAATGGTCGCGCCGTTCGCTTTTCGGAGGGGGCGATGTGTTGTCTGCTGTAATAGCGAACTGTCCGACTGTGGGGGATGCGATGCAAAAACTGGCACGCTATCACGGTCTGGCGACGGATTGTGTCCGTCTCGAACTGCGCCGGCAGGGGGATAAAGCCTACTATACATTGGAACCAGCACACATCCATCTCGCACTCGAGCGCCATTACGCAGAGGCTGTCCTGGGCGGGCTCGTTTTTACGTTGCGTGGTTTGACGGACAATCAGATAAGGTTTTCGGAAATCCGTTTCAGCCACCCGCGACCGCCAGATATCACGGAGCATCGCCGTATATTTTGCACTCCGCTGGTCTTTGAACAGCGGCGGAACGAGTTGGTGTTCAGGCGTATCGATCTGGATCTGACCATCTTTTTCGCCAACCCCGCGCTCTTGGAAAGACTGGAGCAATTTGCGCAAGAGCAGTTCGTTCGGTTGTATGCACCGGACAGTTGGGCGGACAAGGTCACACGTCTGATTGCCAAGATGTTATTGCGGGGAGAAAAACCAACCATCGGCGCGATTTCGCACGACCAGGCGCTTAGCACGCGGCATCTGCAAAACAAGTTGAAACAAGAGGGCGTCACCTACCGCGCACTGCTTGACGAGGTGAGAAAAGAGATCGCGTTTGGTTACCTGGAAAAAGGTGACGTGGCGATCTGTGACCTCGCTTTTCTCCTGGGATTCTCAGAGCAAAGCGCTTTCAACCACGCGTTCAAGCGATGGACAGGATCGACGCCCACGGCTGTCCAGAATCGATAGCGTTTTTGTTGCCGGGTTGGAATGCGATCTCCAGCCAGATCGAGCACAGCGCCGGACGCACCGAGTAGGATCGCAGCCCAAAAAATCCGGGACAAGGAGAATAGACTGCGGATGTACAGCCTTTCTAAAACAACTATTTCGTCGGAAGCTATTCAAGACATCGTCCGCCATCATTTTGGTTGTGAACGCACCATCGATTCGTTTGAAGAACTGACAGACGGTCTCTTCAATGCCGCTTTCCGGGTCGAACTGGATGATGGCCTCAACTGTGTCCTCAAGGTTGCGCCAGCAGATGATGTACGTGTGATGCGTTATGAAAAGAACATTATGCAAGCCGAGGTTGAGGTGATGCGCCTGGTTGGCGCGCAGACAGACCTGCCCGTTCCCGAGATTTACTTTTATGATCCCTCGCGGCAGATCATCGACAACGATTTTTACGGCATGGCTTTCATCCCCGGCACTCCGCTGAACAAGCTGCGTAAAGATCTGACCGACGCCGAACAGCAGACGATCGACCGGGAGGCCGGGCAGCTGACGCGGCAAATCAATGCCGTCAGGGGTTCGCATTTTGGGTACTATGCGGATGTTGAGCATCCCACACAACCCGACGATCTTTTTTCCTCCTGGCGCGAGGCGTTTGGTGCGATGCTGTCCGGCGTGTTGGCTGACGGCATCGAGATGGGTGTCGACCTTTCTGTGCCCTACGATGAGCTGCAAGACAGGCTGGTGTCATTTTATCATGTTCTGGATGAAATTGTTGTCCCACAACTCGTGCACTGGGACTTGTGGGATGGCAACATTTTTGTCGATCCCACAACCAAGCGCATCAACGGCGTCGTCGATTTTGAACGTGCCCTGTGGGGGGACCCGTTGATGGAATGTTTGTTTGGGTTCCGCGACCCGCACAGCGCGTACGCCGAAGGATATGGCGGACAGATGCTCGTCACCAACGAGCAGATCTGCCGGCGCACGCTGTACAACATTTACCTGTACCTGATCATGGTCATCGAGTGCGCCTACCGGCAATACGAAACCCAGGATCAGGAGAACTGGGCGCGCAGCCAGTTGCTCAAAGAGCTATCTGGGCTAGGTTCTGTTGACATTTGACATAGACGGCTCAGTTTGCCATCTTTCACGATATGAATACCGGCGAGCGTATGTCATTCTCGCATGGGTTTAGCGGGAATCCAGCTTCTTTTGTGTGTGTGGATGCCCGATAGAGATATGTGGATGCCCGATAGAGACATTCGGGCATGACAGTCCAAGCGTCATCCAAAACGTCAACAGAACCTAGACACCTGTAGATGAGCAGGCTGCTCTTCCCGATTTTCTGAGCAGGTCCTATCCGAACCAGCGTTCAATGACCACCTTGCGGTCGGTGAAAAACTGGATCGCGTCCCGTCCTTGCCCGTGCAGGTCGCCCAGGAACGAGTCTTTCATCCCGGCAAAGGGAAACGCAGCCACCGGCGCGGCGACACCGACATTGATCCCGATATTACCACAGCGGACCCGGTAGGCAAATTCGCGCGCCCACTTGCCGCTTTCGGTGTACAGCGTCGCTGCGTTGCCGTAGCGAATGCCCTCGATCACGGCCAGTGCCTCCTCAAAATCAGAGACGCGGATGATGCCCAGCACCGGACCAAAAATTTCTTCCCGAGCCACGGTCATGTCGGGGGACACGCCATCGAGGATCGTCGGACCGACGAAATGTCCATTGGGACAGCCTGCCACTTGCACGCCGCGGCCGTCGAGCAGCAGCTTGGCGCCTTCGGCCAGGCCCTGCTCGACGTAGCCCAGGATGCGCTCCCGCGCTTTTGCCGAGACCACCGGCCCGACCTGAACCGATTCATCCATACCATCGCCGACCTTGAGTTGTGAGGCGCTGGCAACCAGGTGTGCCTTGAGCGGCTCGTAGGCCTCGCCCACGGCGACGACCAGTGACCCAGCCAGGCAGCGCTGCCCGGCGTTGCCAAAAGCCGAGTTGAGAATGTTGGGCACTGCTTGATCGAGAACGGCGTCGGGCATGACGACCAGGCCGTTTTTAGCTCCGCCCTGGCACTGCACCCGCTTGTTGTTGGCCGACGCGGTGTGGTAGATGTGCCGGGCAACGGGTGTTGAGCCGACAAAAGAGATGCCCGTCACTCCGGGATGAACAAGCAGCGCGTCGACGACGTCTTTGGCCCCGTTCACCAAATTGACCACGCCCGACGGCAGGCCGGCTTCTTCCAGGAGCTCAAAGAGCAGGTTCTGGCTCATCGGACAGCTTTCCGAGGGTTTGACGATATAGGTGTTACCGCAGGCGATGGCATAAGGCAAAAACCAAAAGGGGACCATAGCCGGAAAGTTGAACGGCGCAACACAGGCGAATACGCCGGCTGGCTGCAGCAGGCAGGTTTCGTCGATCCCCTCAGCCACGTCCTCGGCATTGTAGCCCATCATCAGCGACGGCACGCCTGCTGCCACCTCGACGTTTTCGATCGCTCGCCTGACCTCGCCGCGCGCTTCGGGCAAGACTTTGCCGTGCTCGCGGACAATGGTTCGCGCCAGATCCTCGGCTCGTGCATCCATCAAGGCTTTGAGGCGGAACATATAACGGGCGCGAACGGCGGGCGGCGTCTCGCGCCATCGCCAAAACGCACCTCGCGCCGAGGTGACGGCTTGATTTACCTCATCGGATGTGGATAGAGGCACGCGAGCGATGATCTCTCCCGTTGCCGGATTGTCGACGGGTAGCGTCTCGATCGATGTCGAGGAGACCCATTGGCCGTTGATATAGTTTTTGAGAATGTCGCTCACTGGTCTGCTCCTGTCTTGAAGGGCTGGCCTTGCTCCTTGCAGATGTCCTTGATCACATCCCGCCCTGAAGCTGCGGAAAGCTCGACATTGCCGCCTGGCTCGACCCATTGTCCAATCATATAAAAATCATCCAACCCGGGCAAGGTTTTTTTCATGCCTCCACTCATCATCATCCCCATTTTTTGTGTGGTTAACGCCCAGCCGGCAAAAGCGCCGCGCCAGTTGGCCGTATACCGTTCATAAGTGACCGGTGTGGCGACGTCGATCACCTCGACTTTGGTGGCAAGGCCGGGATACCGTTCGTCAAGAGCGGCAATCACTTTGGCGGCTGCCCGCTGCTTGGCCGCGCGGTACTGCTTGCGGTTGGTGTGCAGCCCCTTCCAGTAGTCATAATCGGCCTCACACCACAGGCTAAGCACCGATTTGTTTGGCGGGGCCATAGTCGGATCGAACGAGTAGTGCTTGAGCATCAGCCGGTCCAGCCACACGTTACCCAGACCGATGACCTGGCGCAAAGGAAAGCTGATCGCCGGCGGTTCGTCGCTAAAGTCGAGATCGACGCCAAGCGAGATCTGCAAGATCGAGTGAGCAATGGGCAGGTTGCGATAGTAGGACTCGATCTTGGGATTGAGGAAATGCCCTTGCAGCAAGTCAAAGATCGTCGCGTGCCCATCAGCAGCCGAGATCACCATATCGGCCTTGTGTTCGCTGTCATCTTCGAGGCGCACGCCCACGGCCCGGCTGTTCCCCAGACCCAATCCTGGGCTTGGTTCGGTCAGGATCTCGGTCACACGTGATTTGTAGCTGATCTCGCCTCCCAGGGCCAGGTAGCGTTGGGCCAGATCCTCGGCAAAGCGCAAAGAACCGCCGATTGGGTAGCCGGCCTCGCGGTCGTTCATGTTGGCCAGCGTGGTCAACAGCAGCATCATTGGAAAGTCAGCGCGCGAAAACTGAAAGAATTCGGGGAAGGCTTTGCGCAGCAAGGGATCCTGAAAACGCTGTGCGAATTCCTTGATTGTGACGTTGCGCCAACGCAGCACCGGTATCAGCACCGGCATCATACTCTGCCCGAGCTCCAATGCTTCGAGGGGGTCGGTGGGAGTGATATCGACGGGCAGTTCCATCTCGGTGAAATCGCGCAGCGCCCCAATAAAATCGAGGATCGTTTCGCGATCTTGTGGCGCAAGATCGAGCATGTGTGCTTCGAGGCGATCGATGTCGGTATACATGATAAAGGTGCGCCCGTCTTCGCCTTCGAAACGCTCAAACTCATCATAGTAGTAAATCTGCCGCTCCTGCAAAACGCCGAGTTCTTGCCAAAGCCGGTAGACCTTGGATTGTGGATAGGTGCCGCTCAGATAGCGGATCGCGCCGTCAAAGAGGTAATCACGCCTTTTCCAAGAGGTGCACAACCCGCCGGGAATGCTGTGCAACTCTAGAATGTGCGAACGATAACCGTTCATCTGGGCATAGCAGCCACAGGATAGGCCGGCGATGCCGGCACCGATGATCAAGATCGATTTTTCCATACGGTTTTCCTTTGTTCCAGAACGCAAGCCGTATTCCGAGATGCACAGATCTGTTATTGATTTTGACCGCGGCGTGCTGGGGTTACCCCGATCTTTACAACCGAAATTATACCACTGGTTGGAAATGCAACCAAGTTGCCAATTTGCGTGTTTAAGTATAGGATAAGGTCAAATCATTTTTCCGAGAGATTGAGACCATGACTGATAGCCAACAACCAAACGCACGCCCAACGATCGGCTTATTGGGCTCGACGATGCATCGACATCAGACTTTGTGGCTGGGTGCAGTCGATGCTGCCCGGGAACATCATGTCAACCTGATTTCATTTTTGAGCGGGCCGATCGATCCTGATGTCGTTCAGTCCAATAATCTCTATGGCCTGGCGAGCGTCGAGCGGTTGGATGGGCTGGTGACTTGGGCCGGGAGCGGAGCGGGCTTGGGCACTCATTTCGATCAAGACGAGATGGATGCGTTCTTTGCCCAATACCGTTCTCTTCCCATCGTCAACTATGAGAAAGTGGTCGACGGCATTCCCAGCGTGTTCACGGATACGCGGGCAGCGATGCGAGTGCTTTTGGCTCACCTGATTGAAAAGCATGCCTGCCGCCGCATCGCCCTTATCCGGGGCCCGGCAGAGCATTTTGAGAGCCAGGAGCGATATCAGGCGTACATTGAGACTCTGGCCGAGTACGGCTTGCCGTTCGATCCCGATCTCGTCTGCCCGCCAACCAGGTGGGGGCCAGAAGCTGGAGCTGAGATGGTGCGCCTGCTGCTGGACGAGCGCAAGGTGCGCCCGGGGCCAGATTTGGCCGTAGCGGGAACCGAGGTCGAATACGCCTGTGGGGCGATAAGTGTGTTGCAGGCGCGCGGGATGCACGTGCCGAGCGACGTGGCGGTCGTTGGGTTCAATGACAACCTCAGAGCCAGAGCAACGATGCCTCCCGTCACTGTTATGCGCAAGCCATTCTACGAATCAGGATATAAGGCTGTCGAGATGGTGTTGGATTTGTTGCAAAACAAGCCGGTTCCGGACCGTATGGTTGTGCCTGCCGAGCTGATTGTACGCCGTTCGTGCGGTTGTTGGCCAGCCGACATGCAAAATGTAGTGCCTTTGTCCGTCCCACTGTATAGGCAAGACAGTTGTTGTGTGTTGCCGCCGGGAACGTCATCGGGAAACGTTATCCCGCGCACAATAGCGTCGTTTGAATGGCGTGGCCAAGTGCTTTCTACTATGGCTCAACTGACCATATCTCCGGAACTGCCTGGAAAAGCCACCGGGTGGGCGGCACGGTTGCTGGATGCCCTCTTGGCGGAATTGCTCGTCGAGTCCGAGGCGAGGTCGATATCGCGACGTGGATTCTTGTTCGCGGTCGAAAATGTTCTGCAAGAGATATCGGCAGAGAGGGAGGATGTGAGCTTGGTGCACAAGGTGCTGGATGCATTGCACCGCCATGCCATTCCGCATCTGACCAATGATGGGCATATGGTCTCACAAAGCCAGATCTTGTTGCAGCAGGCGCGTATCGTTGTTGACCGAGAAATGCAAAGGCAAGAGTTATGCCGCAGACTGGAAATAGAAGATCAGGACTATGTGTGGGACGATTTGGGCAATGGGCTGATGACGGCATCAGATCTGGCCGATCTGGCGGAGGCGATCGTTGCTGCATTACCGAGGCTGAGTATTTCGAGTTGTTACCTGGCTTTGTACTTGAACCCACAACTGTACACATACCCGCATCCGGCGCCCAAATGGTCCAGATTGATATTCGCCTTTAATGGGCATGAATGTCTCGAACTTGATGGACAACCCTTTCTGTCACATCAACTGGTGCCGGATGGATTGTTGTCCCTGGATGATCCCCAAATACTGGCTGCTATCCCTCTCCACTTTCGACAGCAACAACTTGGGTTTGCCTTGTTTGAAGCCGGGTCGCGAGATGGCCAAGTGTACAGGTGGATGGGAGAACAGATCAGTACGATGCTGGTGAACGAACGGCTGAGGCAAGAAATCGCCGAACGAATGCGTGCGCAAGATGCCCTGCAGCAGGCCAAAGAAGCGGCAGAGCAGGCGCGACGCCTGGCCGAGACTGCCAACAGGGCCAAAAGCGCTTTCCTGGCGCATATGAGCCACGAGCTACGCACACCGCTCAGCGCCATCCTCGGCTTTAGCCAGATGCTGCAGCTTGACGCCGCCTTGCCCGTTCACCAGCGAGAGAATGTCGAAATCATAAACAGAAGTGGGGAACACTTGTTGTCGCTCATCAATCAAGTGCTCGAGATGTCCAAGATTGAGGCAGGACGTGTAACGCTCGATACAAGCAATTTCGATCTCTATAGCCTGCTGGACGATCTGGAGAGTATGTTTTATCAGAGTGTAATTGAAAAAGGTTTGTTACTCGAGTTCGAACGTGCTTCCGATGTGCCGCAATACATTCGCACCGATGAGGTCAAATTGCGCCAGGTGCTGATCAACTTGTTGGGCAATGCATCCAAGTTTACGGATCAAGGTGGCATTAAGGTAAGCGTAAAGGTTCAGAACGAAAACGTGCCATTGCCACCCGTCCTTGCAGATGCATCCACTTTGGTTTCGACGCTCGTATTTTCTGTTTCCGACACCGGCCCTGGCATCGCTGCCGATGAACTGGATCGTGTTTTTGACGCTTTTGTACAGACATCGACTGGCCGGCAATCTCAGCAAGGGACGGGCCTGGGAATGACGATCAGCCGGCGGTTTGCCCAACTGATGGGTGCAGATCTTGGTGTGCGCAGCCAGGTAGGGCATGGCACCTGTTTTGAGTTCGTCACTCCGATTGCTGTCGTCAGCGCCGAGGATATACGCTCTGCTGAATCCGAACGCAGAGTGATCGGGTTGGTGCCCGAACAGCCCCATTACCGGATCTTGGTCGTTGACGATCGATGGAGCGATCGTCGTCTGATCGTCAAGCTGCTCGAACCATTGGGGTTTCATGTGCGGGAGGCGGAAAACGAGCAGGCGGCGATTGACCTGACACTGGCTTGGCGCCCACACCTGGTTTGTATGGATATTCGGATGCTCGCGATGGATGGTTACGATGCAGCTCGCCGCATCAAGGCGCAGCTTGATCAAGCACCCGTGATCATTGCTTTGACGGCCAGCCGTTTCAATGCGGAACGGGCCGTTATGCTTTCGACCGGGTGTGATGATTTTTTGAGCAAGCCTTTTAAACCTCAAAGCCTTTTCGAGTTATTAACCAAGTACCTTGGTGTACAGTTTGCGTACGAGGAGACAGTGCAAGGCCAGCAACACTTGATCCAGGCGCTTTCACTGGACAGCTTTACTGCAATCTGGCAAAAGCACATGCGCCAGGCGGCAATCATGGGCGATTTGACCGAGATGATGGCTCTGATCGAGCAGATTCGGCCTGACTATCCGACCCAGGCAGAGATCATGGCCCAGTTGGTGAGCGATTTTGAGTTTGACAGAATTATGGACCTGCTTCCGCCTCCAACCCCGGATTAACCATTTACCGGATTGATCATGCGAACACGAGAGGACAAATGGATCACTACCAACGCTCTTTACACAACCTCTTTACCGCGTCTCCTCTCGACCGCGCCTCAGACCGGAGACGGGATGAGCAGTGGCTGGCTGCACAACAAAACGCCCCCACCACGCGCTTTGTGCTGATCTGGCGGCTTTTGCACTTGGTGGCGCGGGAACCGCAGCTCAGACCCGTTTTCCTGTCTCCCCAGGAGCTGCACGAGCGTGTTGACGACATGGGAATGCCTATGTTCCTGGGCGTCGGCGAAAACCGGAGCTATTTTGCGGCCAATCTGCCTGCGTCGATAGCTGCTGTCCCGGACAGTCTGACAGAGTTGGGGCAGTTTCGAGAACTGCGGCAGGTCGCAGCGCTGCTCGACGCGCCGGATGCTGCGCTATTGGCCCACGCCAGAGCAATGGCTTATTGGCACCAGCGTCATCGTTTCTGCGGCGACTGTGGCAGTCCGACCGAGTCGCGTGAAGGCGGCTACCTGCGGGTGTGCAGCAACGCGCAGTGTGCACAGCATCATTTCCCGCGCTCCGATCCAGCAATCATTGTCCTGGTTGAATCAGAAAATCGCTGCCTGTTGGGCCGCAAACCATCATGGCCGGAAGGAATGTACTCGACCATTGCCGGGTTTGTCGAACCGGGAGAGTGCATCGAGACTGCCGTGATCCGCGAGGTACGCGAGGAAACCGGCGTTCAGGTCGGCGAAATGTTCTACCAGTCCTCGCAGCCGTGGCCCTTTCCCAGTTCGTTGATGTTGGGGTTCAGGGCCCGGGCAGCGGACAGCACGATCCGGGTAGAGGATCAAGACGAATTGCAGGACGTACAATGGTTCATGCGCGAGCAGATCCGGTCCGGGTTGATGGAAAAGAGCCTTCAACTGCCGCCGAATATCTCGGTATCCCACCGCTTGATCGAAGGTTGGTTTGATGAAGGCCAGCTCGGTTCGCTGAAAGAGATTATCCCAGACTGATTTGATGTGGACCCAAACCTGACGGTGAATCGTCAAGAAAGCGTATGGAAACCGTCAAGCCAGGAAAAAGAGATCGTTGTATAATAATAATAATCTTCTCCTCCTTTTTTGCGAACGCCAGGGCCTGGGCAACCCTGGCGTTCGTTGATTTTGGGCCTAAAAGGTGGCAAACCCGGTGCGCTGGATCAGCTCGGCCTGCATCTCGGGCGATAGGCGCACAAAATAGTCACAGTATCCTCCAATGCGCACGACCAGGTCGCGATATGATTCGGGATCGGCTTGTGCCCGCTTTAATGTCTCGTTGTCTACCACGTTGACCTGGGCTTCAAATCCACCCTGTCGCAAAAACGTCAACAACAACGCCTTTAATCCATCAAAGCCTTCCTGTGCACGGAAGAGTGAGCTATTGAATTTGAGATTGTAGGCCAGGCCGCCGATCATCGGGCAGTGATCCCAACTGACGACCGACAGCGTTGCCGCCGTTGGTCCCATACGCTCGCGGCCCTGCGCTGGTCCGCAGCCGTCGGCAAAGGGCACGCCGGCATGCCGCCCGTCCGGCGTCGCTCCGGTCTCGCGTCCCAACCGCTCGTGCATCACCCACGCGAACGCGCCCGGCACGTAGGGGCTCTCATCCGGGGCAACGGTAAAGCGAGCGCACGTTTGGGCTACAAAGCGTACCGTCTCACCAAACAGGTCATCTAGTATGGCGCTGCCCTGCCCATATTTTGGATATCCGTTCAGAAAACGCTGGCGGACCATCTCCCGATCCGCAAAATTGGCGTCAAGCACAGCCTTCAACTCGGCCATCGTCATCTGCTGGCGTTGATAGATTTCCTGGCGAATCACGTGCAGTGAATCGGCGAGGTTGGCCAGGCCGATGAACGAACACTCGGCCCAGTTATAGATCGCGCCACCATCTTCGATGTCGCATCCACGGGTGATGCAGTCACGGGTAAAGACACTCTGCAGCGGCCGTCGGCAGTGTGTTTGCCGCTGCCGTCGCCATTCGTTTTGTTGGGCCACGCCCTCTGCGATCGCAGAAGCAAGGCGTTGACGATACCGTTCGACAAAAGCCTCAAATGTCGAGGCTGGTTCGTCCACCTGGGCGGCAATCTCGTCGAGCAGCAGGCCGCATGTGTTATAGTAGGGTGACGCTACCCAGACGTTGCTTGCACCCGACGGCGTGATCTCGACGCAGGTCGAGTTCATGTAGCGGCAC
>JAFGJF010000132.1 GCA_016929205.1 Anaerolineae bacterium | reverse complement strand
CTATATAGGCGGCAACGACTCGATGGACACAGCGCACCAGGTGCACCGGGCCGCCCGGGATATGGGTTACGACCTGTGCGTCATCGGCGTACCCAAGACCGTGGACAATGACCTGGCCTACACCGATCACTGTCCCGGCTATGGCAGTGCGGCGCGGTTCGTGGCAATGGCCGTGCGCGACAGCGGGCGTGACACCGAATCGATGGGGCCCAGCAGTCCGGTCAAGATCGTCGAGATTATGGGGCGCAATGCCGGCTGGCTGACTGCCGCCGCCGCGCTGGGCCGCCAGGAGCCGGGCGATGCCCCTCATTTGATCTATGTGCCAGAGCGCCCCGTGCAGGACGAGCAAGTGCTGGATGCCGTGGCACGGTCGATCGAACAGCGCGAACATTGCGTGATCGCGCTCAGTGAGGGAGCGGTTCCCGACACAGGCACTCACGAGGTCGACGCATTCGGCCATCGAATGAAGGGCGGCGCGGCCGAATACCTGTCTGACTTGATCGGAGACAGGCTCGGGCTCAAAGTGCGCATCGACAAACCCAACTATTTGCAGCGCGCTTTTTCAGCCAGTATATCCGACGTCGACGCGCAAGAAGCCTATATGGCCGGACAGTCGGCCGTGCAACTGGCGGTCGCGGGGCAGAGCAATGTGATGGTCACGTTGGAACGTGACCAGGGAGACAGCTATCGCTGTCACACCGGAACAGCGCCATTGTCTGAGGTGGCCAATGCCGAAAAACGTTTGCCCGATGCGTACATTGTCGCCAGCGGCGACGACGTGACGGCGGCGTTTGTGGCCTATGCCCACCCTCTCATCGGCGATCCACTGCCCCCTCTGGGGCGTCTGTCCGGTTATCACATAGAATCAGTGGGTGGATAGGTTAAATGATCAGTGTCGTGATTGTTGTCTTTGGTGGTGCGTTGTTCCTGGCGCTGATTGGCACGCAGGCCATGCGCAAAGTGGCCTTCAGATTGGATTTGATCTCGATCCCCCGTGCCGACCGGGCCCATCAAGAGCCAACGGCGATGATGGGTGGCGTCGCGATCTATCTTGGTGCTACCGTGGCTTTGCTGCTGGGCAGTGTTGGCGCTTCGGTCCTGCTCAAAGGATGGAAAAACCTGGACGAGTTGGCCGGCATCCTGGCCGGCGCAACGATTATGGGGGCAATTGGATTGTGGGACGACCGCGTGCGCCTCAATCCGGTCATGAAGCTCTTGCCCCAATTCCTGGCTGCCGCGTTTCCTATCCTGACCGGCGTCTACATCCAGTTGCCTATTCCCATGCCGCTCAATATCGCCCTGACCGTCTGCTGGATGCTCTATGTGACCAATGGCGTCAATTTTTCGGACAACATGGACGGTGTCGCCGGCGGCATCTCGGCCGTAGCGAGTGCCTTTTTTACGGTGATTGCCGCGATGAACGGCCAGTACCTGGTTTCAGCGCTGTCTGCAGCGCTTACCGGCGCCTGCCTGGGTTTTCTGCGTTACAATCTGCCCCTGCCGCGCGCACAGATCTTTATGGGCGACGCTGGCGCGCTCTTTTTGGGTTTTATGCTGGCCAATCTTGGCATCAAGCTGCGTTTCCCGGACAACGTCAACTTTGTGACGTGGATGGTACCGGTGTTGGTGCTGGGCGTGCCCTTGTTCGACACAACTATGGTCTTTATCTCTCGTTTTCGACGGAGGATATCGCCGCTGCAGGGAGGCATCGACCACACCTCGCACCGCCTGTCACGTCTTGGGTTGGGATCAATGGGGGCGACGTTGGCTTTGGACCTGATAGGTGGCGCATTTGGGATCATTGCCATCTTTGTGATGCAGGCCAGCGTGATCGAGGGCTATCTGATCGCCGGGCTGATATTTGCCCTGGCTTGCTATGCACTGTGGAAGCTCGATTGGCGGCTGGACTATCGCTTGCGCGTTGGCCAAGACAACCAAGGCACGCGCGCCGTAGACTGAACGATACCCGGGAAGCGCCCGGTAAAAAAACAGACTCGCCGGAATCCGCCTCTCAAACTAGGCCCTGGCTGCTGGCAAGGTAAAATAGAACGTACTTCCCTGGCCATGGGTGCTCTTGACCCAGATCCGGCCTCCATGCAGCTCGACGATGCTGCGTGCAATTGAAAGCCCCAACCCGGCTCCAAATTCGTTGTTCATTCGTGGGTCTCGAACCCGAAAGAACTGCTGAAAAATGCGCGCTTGATCTTGCGGCAACAGGCCAATGCCTGTATCCGATATCGCGCACAGCACCCACTGTCCACCTGTCGATTCGTATTCATCACGGCATTGTGCCCAGATCTTGATCTGTCCGCCGTCGAGTGTGTATTTGTAGGCGTTGTCAAGCAGATTGGCCATGACTTGCATCGTTCGTCCCGGATCGGCCAGGACATCGGGCAAATCATCGGGGATTTCGACAATCAATTCATGCTTGCGTGCCTCGATTTGAGCTCGCACCGCATTGACCGAATCGTTAACGATCTTGGACAACGAAACCGGACGCGGCGTGAGTTGAATTCGCCCGGATTCGATACGCACACTGTCCAGCAAATCGGTCACCAGGTCGGACATACGGTTCACGTTCGCCAGGATGACGTCGACAAACTCTCGTTGTGTTTCGGTTACCTCTCCGCCCGCTCCCATCAGCAGCATCCGCCCGTATCCCTGAATGGACGTCATCGGCACTTTGAGTTCGTGCGACACAATGCTGACGAATTGGCTCTTGGCATCGTTAGCACGTTGGATGTCGGCATAGAGCTGGGCGTTCTTGATCGCGATCGCCGCCTGGTTTGCCAGTACGTTCAATACCCGTAGATCGTCCACTGTGAAAAAGTGCGGTTTGTCAAAAGCCACATCAAATACGCCCAAAACGCTCTCGGCCTGCAAGGGGATGCTTGCAATCGCGCCAATCGGCCAGAGATCGACGGGCACCATATCGTGCCCCGCCGTATCGTGAATGACGATTGATTCTCCGCGACGAGCCACAGCCAGAGTGAGCCGGTTATCGGCGATTGGAATCGGAGGGTGTTGCTGCTTGCCAGCGCGCGAAAGGCTGGTGCCAAACGACAAGGCGTCCTGGTGAGCATCGTACAAGTACAACGTCGCGTGATCGGCCAGGACGAGCATTTGGGCGTTGGTGACAATAGAGTCGAGCACGGCATGCACATACAACTGTGACGACAGATCGAGACTGATCTGGTGCAGCGCTTCCAGCTCGGCCACGCGCCGCTGTGTCTGATCGTACAGGCCGGCATTCTCGATGGCAATGGTCGCGTGATCGGCCAGGCGCATTAACAGGGCCACGTGATCGGCTGAGAACCCGTTGGGTTCGATGCTTTCCAGGCTCAGCGCGCCGATGACGCGATCCTGGCGTTTGATCGGTGCCGAGAGATGAGAGCGAACGCTGGTCAACACATCCACGTAATCCGCATCCTGCACCGTATCCTCGACCAGTGCAGGTTCCCCGGTGCGCACGACGCGCCCGATGATGCCCTCCGTAACAGGCCAGGGCGTGTCCCAAAAGCGATCGACACTTTCAGGATATCCCCGGTGGGCGACGCATAACAAAGATTCGCCATCCTCAGACAACATCGCCACCGTACCCGCGACAGCAGACGTAATGCGCATCGCCCAGTCGAGCGTGGTATTGATCACGTGTTTAAAATCGAGCTTGATATTGATCTGCCGGTCTATCTCTTGCAGGGTGGACAATTCGTCCAGACGTTCATCCAGGGCGCGGTCGATATTGGTGTACAGCTGGGCGTTTTGGATCGCGACGGCGGCCTGGTTGGCAAAGATTTCTAGCACCTCGAGCGTGCTATCGGTAGGGCGCATCCCATCCTTGGGCCGATCCACGGTCAGATACCCCAACAAGCCTTCATTGCTGGTCAAAGGGACGTAAAGCTGGTCCCCTTCTTGCCAGGCAATGGCTTTTCGCAGAGATGAGATCTGCCTCTCGCTGCCCGGTGCACAGGTGAGGTAACAATGCCCCAGCTTTTGCACGCTGTCCAGGGCATCAAAATCGAGCAGCGGAAACGTCGTCATCGCCAGGCGTTCCCACGTTGCATTGCCGGCACCGGCCCAGGCGACCACGCGCACGCGGCCTGGATACTGATCATCAACCAGGCTCAACGTAACCAGGTCAAAGCCCAGGCTTTCATACACGGCTTCGACCGTGCTCTGAACCACAACATCCGGATCCAGGCTTTTCAGGCGATCCCCCAGGGCCAGAATATCGGTCAACTGGCGCGTCTGCCGGACAAGATAACGACCTTGCTCGACTTGCTGTGCATAGAGGCGCGCATTCTCGCCCACAATCGCAGCCTGATCCACCAACATGCTCAATAACGCGGCATCCTTTTCTGTATACCGGGCTCCCGAGCTTTGTACCCCGAGCACCAAAAAACCAAGCAGCTGCTCTTGAGTGCGTAGAGGAGCCAACAACGCGGCATCCAAATCGTCCAGCCGTTGACTTTCGTCCTCTCTCAATTGCGCGCGCCAGTCTGCATCCGGCTGTACGATCACGCATTTGCCATCACGAGTCATCCGTACAACAACAAAATCCTGGCGATTAAAGCAAGCGCCATACAATGTTGCCGGATCACACTCGCCCCATGCCCTCGCGAACTCGTAATGCCCACTTGGTGCCCGGATGAAAACGCAGGCGTGTCGAGGGCCAAACAACTCACCGGCGTGGGAAAGCAATTTTTGGAGAATGGCCTCAAGATCGAGACTCGAGGCCAGGTCGCGGCTAATGCGCTGCAGCATGGCAGGAACGTCCGCTCGCGCTCGCTGCGACGATTCCGACTCGACATCTGCAAGCTGGGGGTGATAGACAACATAACTCGTCGCTATTGGAAACAAGATCATGGGTGGAAAACTGGTCAGGGTAAATAAAAACCAGATCTGTTCCAGCGATGGGAAAAGTCGCCCCAGCATCGCGATCGAACTCCAGAGCATGATGGGCATAAAGGCGGCGACAAGTCCGATCAAAACCAGATGCGTCTGCAACCGCATCTGACCGCGGCGAGATCGCAACAAGAGACCGAACAGGACCAGCACAAACAAGGCCGCACTCGAGGTCAAAAAAATGTGGCTGGCCAACCAGGCACCGAGATAACCGCGCGGACGACCGGGCGTATAGAGCGTTATCTGATTCCACACAAACAACAACGAGGCCGCTGCCAAAAACGCACCAGGCACCCACCGGGTCCGTAGAAACCAGCCTTTGGGGACCAGCGATGATGCCAACCACACCAATGACACTCCGGCCAGCAACACAGCCGTTCCCCATATACGTGTCAAGAGATGGGTGGTCGTCGTGTCAAACGTCAGCGACATCACGGTGGATGTGCTGGCGCAAAACACAGCAAACGCGCGCGCTTGATCGGACGCACGCCGCTGCCCGAACACCAGCAGGCCAATGCTCAGATAACACAGAGCGACGATGTAAGGGATGGCGAAACGCACGACCAGATCGAGCCGGGGAAACGCCGACAGGTTGGCTGTGACCTCACGAACAGCCCGCCCCCTCTGTCCATCACTGCTCTCGACGGTCAGGGTGGGTGCCTCCGACGAGAAAGAGGTCGTCTTGAGCGCCGATTCAAACTGTTGCCGATTTTGCACGGACTCGCCGTTGACGGCTACAATACGATCCTGGATCGCCAGCCCCGGACCGTCCCCTTCCCATTGACCTTCGGCGAACGCGCTGACGATCAGCGTATGTTCCATCAAGGCGCCGGTAAAGGGCTGCTGGCACCAGCTCCAGGCCAGAAAAGGGGCAACCACGTGGATGCCCAGTGCGCCGGCAAGGACCAGGGCTGTCAAAACCGAGCGAAATGGAATTGCACCAAACCACGTTTTTTTCTGTTTGGGTTCCGGGGCCATAGCTTGCTCTATCTTGTCCAGTCTTGTGAAATGACCCGTCCGCGCAGCAACCACCTCTCGCTGCGCCCCGCTCTGGCGACGGGTTCGAGCGCCCCCCATTTTGAACAATTCTTTTTTCGCCGCTCGCTGCCATCATGATGTCAAAACAACACTTTTTTATTGTATCATAGTTGGAATGATCTGTCTATAGTTGACAATAAAGAATTTAGCAGTTAGAATAGCAACCATGACACCCTTGTCCCGCGATGACGCTGAAGGAGGAAAGCGATGAGCCTTGAAATCGGCATCGTTGGCCTGCCCAATGTAGGCAAGTCAACGCTGTTCAATGCGCTGACCAACGCAGGTGCGGTTGTGGCCAGTTATCCTTTTACCACCATCGAACCCAACGTCGGCGTCGTTCCCCTGATCGACCCACGGCTTGATTACGTCGCCTCACTGGTCAATCCACAAAAAGTCGTTCCCAGCACAGTTCGGTTTGTCGACATTGCTGGCCTGGTCCGTGGCGCCCACCTGGGCGAAGGGTTGGGCAACCAGTTCCTGGGGCACATCCGCACCGTCGATGCCATTGCCATGGTCGTGCGCTGCTTTGAAGACGAAAACATTGCTCATGTGGATGCCCAAATCGATCCCATAGCGGACATCGAGACCGTGTGGTTCGAGTTGACCCTGGCCGACGCCGAGGTCACCGAGCGCAGGATTGCCAAGGTGCAAAGCGCTGCCAAAGCAGACCCCAAAAAATTTGCCCCAGAACTGGACTGGCTCGACCAGTTGCGCGCTCATCTAAATGGTGGGAACAAAGCCAGTTCGCTGTCCCTGTCCGAGCAGGAGCGCTCCTGGGCTTCAGAGATCGCCCTGCTGACGATCAAGCCCTACTTGTACGTGATCAATGTCGACGAGGATATGCTGCCGCAAGGTGGCGAGCGCGCGGATCGGGTGCGCCAATTGGCCGCGCAGGAGAACGTCGAGGCATTGGCTCTCTGCGCGCAAACCGAGATGGAACTCCAAGAATGGCCGCAAGACGACGCCGCCGCATACCTGGCTGACCTTGGGCTCGACGAACCCGGCCTGCAAAGGCTGGTTCGCGCCGGATACCGTATGCTGGATCTGATCACCTTTTTTACGGCCACAGGCACAAAAACGGTGCAGGCCTGGGCCATTTCCAGGGGCACCATCGCTCCGCAGGCCGCTGGCCAAATCCATTCGGACATGGAGCGCGGCTTTATCCGGGCCCAGGTTGTGTCTTTTACGGACCTCAAAGCGATGGGCTCCTTTTCGGAAGCCAGACAGCATGGCCGGCTGCGCGTCGAAGGGCACGATTACGTCGTCCAGGATGGTGATGTGATTCACTTTTTGTTTAACGTCTAGCGTTTGACTTTTGGAAACAGATTTGCTATAATATTGAGCCGTCCAGTTGAGAATTGTCGCTTTGTCGAGGTCAGAGCCGGCAGAGAACAAGATGTATTGTAGGAGGAAATGTTGGCTAATATAAAATCGTCCATCAAGCGCGTACGCTCTTCACAGCGCAAGGCGGCGTACAATCTGGTTGTACGCTCTAAGGCCAAGACGTACGTCAAAAAGGCCCGTCAGCTCATCGCCGCAGGACAGATTGACGAAGCGCAAGCGGCTGTCCAAAGCGCGATCAAGGCCTTGGACAAAGCTGCACAAAAAGGCGTCGTTCACAAAAACAACGCTGCGCGTCGCAAATCTCGTTTGGTCAAACTGTACAACCAAGCGAAAAAACAAGCATAGACGCCCGTAGCTGAAACTCAAGCGCCTGGGGTACCTGGCTTTGCCGGGTTTCCTGGTGTGAGCACACAAAAACAGGTCAGAACACGATTGTTCTGACCTGTTTTTGTGTTTCTTGCAAGCGGGGTATACTTGTACTAATCGTCTTCATAAACAGGCCGAGGTGGAATGCCAAAACGATAACCAACGCCTCGCACCGTCCGCAGATATTGCGGCGCGCCAGGGTCTTTTTCAATTCGTTCGCGCAGCCAGCGCACGTGAACGTCCAGGGTGCGCGTGTCGCCCATATAGTCCGTATCCCATATCGTTTCCATCAAGAATTTGCGCGTCAGTGTCCGCTCGGGGTAACACATAAACACCTGGAGCAGCTTGGCTTGTTTGGGTGTAAGGCGGCTGACAGACTCGCCGCGTCGAACACAGCGCGCCTTGATGTCCAATGACAGTTCTCCAACCTGCAGCGCCGGCCACTTGTCACACGCGATCAACAACTGGATCCGGGCCACAAGCTCTGGTATCGCGAACGGGAAACGCAACACGTTATTGCACGTTTCCAGTCTGCATTGTGGGCTAGAGGGGGCATCCTGGGCCAGCAAGGCGACGAGCGGAATGTCTGGATAGGCCTTGGCGCTCTCTCGGCATTTCCCATTGACATCCCCGCCGCCAGATCCATCAATCAATACCAGGTCGATATCGTCGGCCTTCATCAACTCTAGTTTGACCTGCGCAGGGCATTCGATAACCTGGCAATCGTTTTCGGCCAAACTTGAGCTCAGATGCGCTACTCGGGAATCGCGAAACTGGCACAAAAGAATCTTGCCCACAGGTTCTTATCCTTTAATGAATCAAGCGTACTGATAGAGTTCAGGCTATTCTGAGAAACCAGGTTTTGACCACATTTTCAGAGTTCAGGGTATTAAAGAATCTGCTACAGCGTACCAAGATTAGCAATTCATCGACCAAAAACCTGGTTTCTACTAGTTGACATAACTATGCATCATAAAAGGCAATTGGTTCCTGATCTCATTATAATGGATCATGGCGTTTCTGCCAACCTTCCCTTTCCATTTTGGCTTGTTTTGGATTGACCTTTTGACCCGCACAGTGTATAATCGCCAAGCCATATCGCTCCTACCACATATCGTCACATAGGGAGATCATATTGAAAAGATTTTGGGTGCGCCACAGGCTTGATGGTCTGGTGATATTGTGTTTGCTCGTTCTGCCGCTGGCGCTGTTTTGGCAAACGACGCTGGGTGGCAAAACGCTGATCCCCGGTGACAACCTTTATCAATGGGAACCATGGGCCTCGTACAAAAATCAGGTGGGCGTGGGGGATATTCCCCACAACGAACTGCTGCTGGACCTGGTCCTGGAAAACTATGCCTGGAAGCGATTTATTCTCCAATCGATCGATCAACCGGGCGAGGGGTTGACCAATCGCCTGCCGCTTTGGAACCCCTATCTGTGGGCCGGCGCGCCGTTTCTGGCCGACGGCCAACATTCGGCCCTGTATCCGTTCAGCATTCTCTTTTACCTGCTGCCCCTGCACGTCGCTTACGGCTGGTTCACGGTGCTGCAATTCTGGCTCGCGGGCACGTTTATGTACGTTCTGGCGCGCACGCTGGGCACCAACCGCATCGGCGGGCTGATTTCGGGCATCATCTACCAGCTTGGCTCCATTTTTGTCGTCAGCACCGTGTTTACCATGATTATTGCCACCATGCCCTGGCTGCCATTGCTGTTGGCCTTGATCGAGACCGTCATTCGCCACCAGCTCAAGGGGGGCACGGGCAAAACCCTGCCCTGCGTTGTGGGGGGCGCGGCGGCAATGGGTGTGATGATGCTGGCCGGACACCCCGAATACACTTATTACACCGGGTTGGTGATGGGCGTCTACACCGTGGCCCGCCTGATCGTCGAGGTCGTCGCCGGACGTGGCAGGCGCATCGTGTGGGCCAGAGCGAGCAAGGCCGGGCTGTGGCTGCTGTTGATGGTCGCTCTGGGGGCCTGCATTGGCGCAGCGCAGTTTGTGCCCCTGTACGAATACGCCACGGTCAACTTTAGGCAGGGCTCGGCCAGCTATCAAGAGGTGATCAGTTGGGCCTTTCCCAAGCGGCGCGTCATCTCGATGCTCATCCCCAACTTTTTCGGCAATCCCACCCACCATCGTTGGTTCGACATCCTCAAGTGGCAGTGGATGCCGGTCGTGCAGAATATCCACGGCGGCCCGACCGATCCGCCGCAGACCATTTACTGGGGCATGAAAAACGCCGTCGAAGGCGGCAGTTATGCCGGGATCCTGCCGCTTTTTCTGGCCCTCATTGCCGTCATCGGCAATTTCAAAATCCGCAAATCGGCAGACCACAAATCGCATACCGAAACTCACTCGGATAGCCGCCCTGCGCCATCCGTCACCCGCCATCCGTCACGTTTCACGCATCACGTTTCACGTATGACGCCAGGCGGTGTTCCACAACCGCACGCCTCCCGTTTCACCATCTGGTTTTTCGCCATTTTGGCCCTCTTTTCGCTGACCCTGGTCTTTGGCCTGCCCACGTACCGGATCATCTTTAGCCTGCCCTTCCTGAACCAGCTCCACTCCCCATTTCGCTGGCTGTTTCCCTACACGCTCAGTCTCGCCGTGCTGGCCGGGTTCGGCGCAACCACGCTGTCCGGCACGGGGCGCAAGACGACCAGCACCCAGTCGCCGTTTACGGGCAAAAACACGCAGCGTCTCGTCGGCTGGCCGCTGTTCTGGGCCGGTGTGGCCGGCGTGGCCGGGCTGTTGATCGCGCTGCCGCTCGCCGGCAAGCTCTATCCGCTGGCCGAACGTGCCGTGATTGGCCTGGCCAAGGCCGAATACAGTTTTGAGAGCGGGCGAATGTTCTTTATGTACGAGTGGCCTCAATTGCTCCACTTTGCCCTCATGCTCGTCGCCAGCGGCGCGGTGCTGCGCATCACCCGCTGCCCGATTTACCTGCCGGAACGGCTGGGCGGGTACGCGGTATGGAAGCCGTTGGCGGTGATCGTCATTGCCCTCGATTTGTTTATTGCCGGATACAACTTTAACCCTGCCGCCGATCCACGGTGGCTCGACTTTATGCCGCCGGCCGTCCAGTTTCTCAAGGAGCGGCAGGCCGAGGACCCGCTGTTCCGGGTGACCAGCTATGTCGCCCCCGGCGAAAAGACCTTTAACGCCAACGGCCCCTGGCTGTACGATATCCAGGACGCGCGCGGATACGGGTCGATCATCAGCAAGCAGTACATGGACTATATGTCGCTGATCTCGAACCAGTACGAAGCCCTCTATAACCGCGTGGCCCCGATTTCGACCGACGAATGGTGGACGCTTGACTCGCCGCTGCTCGACCTGCTCAACGTCAAATACGTGATCACCACCCAGACGATCACCTCGACCAAATACAGCCTGGTCTATGACGGCGAAGCGCGGATCTATGAAAACAAGGGGGCGATGCCGCGCGCCTTTACCCTGCCCGACGAAAGTGTGGTTTATACTCAAGACGTTGCACAAACGATACAAAAAGTCGATCCGCGCTATTACGTCATTTTGGATACCCCACCCGGCGGTGCGCCCGGAGGCATGGCTGGAACTGGCGCGGAACCACTGCGCGGCGCGGAACCACTGCGCGGCGTGCCACAGCCGGCCAGCGTATCCAGGTACACCAACAACGAAGTCTTTGTCGACGTGGACCTGGACGCACCCGGCTGGTTGATCCTGGGTGATTCCTATTTTGCCGGGTGGCGAGCCTACGCGCGACCCTTTGGCGGCATCGAAGCAGAAGAAACAGAGCTGGATATCGAGCGCCACAGCGGCAATTTCCGCGCCGTCCATCTCGAGGCCGGCCAGCACACGGTGCGTTTCAAGTACACGCCAACCTCGGTCAAGGTGGGCCTGTTTCTGAGTTTCCTGGGCGGGATGATTCTGATCTTGATGCTGGCCATCTGGGCCTGGCAGCGCACCGCGCGCGGGGACCAGGACAGCGACGCGCAGCGTGTGGCCCGAAATTCGGTGGCTCCGATCGTGCTGCAACTGTTCAACAAGGCGATCGACACCGCTTTTGCCATGTTGGCCCTGCGCATCCTGGCTCCGGCGCGGCACGGCCAATACTATTTCGTCATCCAGATCGTCGGTTATACCGACATTTTTATCAATTTTGGGCTCAACATCTGGCTGCAGCGCGAGATTGCCAAGGCCAAAGAAAAGGGCAGCCACTACCTGGGCAATGCCATCCTCCTGCGGCTGGGTCTGTGCCTGCTCGCCGTGCCCCTGTTGGCCCTGTTTGTCGTCGCCTGGGGGATGATCGTCGAACCCTTGGGCGCCAGCCAGACCTGGGCGCTGGCCCTCTTTGCCCTCGCCCTGATCCCGGCCAATATCTCGGCCGCGCTGACCGCCGTCTTTCAAGCCTACGAAAAAATGGAACATCCGGCGGCGATCACCGTGATCAGCACGATCGTCAAGGCCGGCCTGGGCACGGCTGCGCTGCTGGTTGGCTGGGGTGTCGCCGGCCTGGGCGGCGTGTCCATCGTCACCAACGTGGTCACGATCGCCATTTTGACCGTGCTGCTCGTGCGCTTGTTCTTTCGCCCGCGTTTCACCCCAGATCGGGCGCTGCAGCGAGAGATGCTGCGCGAATCGTGGCCGTTGATGGTCAACAATCTGCTGTCGATGGCCTTTTTCAAGGCCGACGTGATCTTGCTCAAAGCGATTCAGGGGGACGTTGTGCTGGGCCTGTACTCGAGCGTCGCCTACAAGTTGATCGACGCGATCAATATTGTGCCCATCTCGTTTACCTATGCCCTCTTTCCGATGATGAGCCGTTATGCGGACGAATCCAACCGCCAAAGTGGGGCCATCCACCGTACCTATACGCTTGCCGTGCGCCTGCTGATCGTCGGATCGCTGCCCCTGGCCCTGGTTTTGACGACCCTGGCCTATCCATTGGCCAATATCATCGGCGGTTCGGGATACATGCCCGATTCGGCCATCGCCATGCAGTTGATGATCTGGTCGATCCCGTTGGGGTTTGTCAACAGCGTCACCCACTATGTGCTCATTGCCCTGGGCCGCCAGCGGCAGTTGACGACTACCTTTGTCATCGGCCTGGGGTTCAACGTCGTTGCCAACGCGATTTTTATCCCGATCTGGAGCTACCGCGCTTCGGCTGTCATTCACATCTTGTCCGAATGGGTGCTCTTGACTGCCTTTTATGTGCTCATGCGCCGCGACCTGGCCCCCATCCCCTGGCTCAAGCTGTTGTGGCGCCCGCTGCTGGCGGGAGCACTGATGGGCGGAACCGCCTGGCTGGTCGCCGGCGTCAACATCTGGCTGGCGACGGCGCTGGCGCTGGGCGTGTATGTCGCCGCACTATGGGCTTGTGGCACGTTCCGCGATCCGGATATGGCCCTGGTCAGGCAGTTGCTGCCCGGCGCAAAACGCCCTGTAGAAACAAGTTGAGATGCGCTCATTTGACAAATCGGCAAAACAAAGTATAATCTTGCCTGTTATTTGGACCGCTAGCTCAACTGGCAGAGCAGTTGACTCTTAATCAACGGGTTACAGGTTCGAGTCCTGTGCGGTTCACTGTCACGATCGGAGTCGATCGCACAAAAAAGCGACTATTGTTTGTCTATCAATCATAGACGGACATCGGTCGCTTTTTTTTGTTATGCTGGGAGGGTTCATTTGTAGGGGCGAGGCATTCCGAGAAATCGAATTTGAACCCCGCGGGTCTGGGCAGCCGGCGGGGTTTTGCATTTGGCCCAGGTGTGGTACAATGGGTGGAACAATGCAGAGAAAGGGGAGAATCGTGGCAGAACAACCAAAGCGGAACTGGGGAACGAGCCAGGCGACGTACCTGGCGAGGTTGGAAGGAACGCCCGTCAAGGTCGCTTTCATGGATGGGAAGGCACTGACCGGGGTGTTGAGCGGCGTGGATACCTACGAGGTCTTTATCAAACCGAGCAAGGGGCCGGAGGTGATGATCGCCAAGGGGGCGATCAAGTACGTGCATCCGGTCAAGGACGATGAAGGCAACCAGAACAGCGATCCGGGGACGAATCCGTGATCGAGCGGGACGGCGGCGAGAACGCCTACGTGCTTACCTGCGACAAATGCATCCGGCACGATAGCATCCGGACGGCACGATCAATGGATGATGCCAAAAGGGTTGCGACATTCCTAAAGTGGGCAACGGATACGCCGCATGGCGATTTGTGTCCTTTTTGCAGAGTGCAATGGAACGATGGCGCATTCGACGACGAGAAATAACAATAGTGCCCGGACCGCCGCGATGCGGTCTGGGCACATCAAAGGAGGGAAACACGTTTCCCTATATGCGAGAACACGTCTGGGTACCAAGGGATACGAACGACGTCGCGTTTTGACAGTTTGAACGCTTTGTGTTATTCTAGAACCATAAACGATCACAAATAAAGCCTCGCGGTTTCGCCAAACCCGAGGCTGGACCGGGGCGATGACGACGCCCACAGTGAGCCTATTCTATCATACTCACCCGTCCGCCGTCAACCCGGCGCGCCGGGTTTTTGTTGTCATGGCTTGGGCTTCATCTGTCCTAGTTCTTTTGCCAAGACCTGGCTCGCCTCTTGGGTTGAGAGTGTCAGTCAACTGCAGTTAGGTATGGAGCGGCTAGTATTGGGAGTACTAGAAAGGTGTGAAAACATGCCAAAAACAGGTGAAAAGCCAGGAAAAGGCACATATCGCTGCACTGGATGTGGACAAACAGTAAAGCTAGATGATAACACCGATGTACTGCCTCCGTGCCCAAAGTGTAAAGGTACCCAGTTCAGCAAAGTTAGATGATCATTCATAGGTGCAGGTAATCAGACCCAAGCTCTCGTCGCTCATTCGTTGCGGGTTGATATCTGTCAAAGTCTGCTGTAGCTTCTAAACACTCCGGAAGTAGTGCAGTTGGCTGACACTCTCAATCCGAGCAAGTACAAGTTCGATAGCTTTGAGCTGACACCTTCAAAAAGGACGATCTATGCCCACGATCACACCACAAGACTTTGTGCGCAAATGGAGCAAGACCGAACTCAAAGAACGCTCCGCCTCCCAGGAGCACTTTATCGATATCTGTTACCTGGTCGATCACCCCACGCCCGCCGACTTTGATCCCACCGGCAAAACCTTTGCCTTCGAAGCCGGCGCTACCAAGCAAACGGGCGGCCAGGGTTGGGCCGATGTCTGGAAGAAAGGCTACTTTGCCTGGGAATACAAGGGCAAACACGCCGACCTGGATCAGGCCTACCAGCAGCTGCTCCAATATCGCGAGTCCTTGCTCAACCCGCCCTTGCTCGTTGTCTCGGATATGGACCAGATCGTCATCCACACGAACTTTACCAATACCGTCAAGCGAACCGTGTGCATCACGCTGGATGACCTGCTAGATCCGAAAAATGTTGACCAACTCCGGGCCATCTTTTATGAACCCGAAACCTTTCGCGCTCCGCAGACCACCGAGCAGGTCACCCAAGAGATCGCTTCCCAGTTTGCCAGGATCGCCGATCTGATACGCCGCTATGGAGCCGATCCGCAAGAAGCTGCCCACTTTTTGATTCGTCTGCTCTTTTGCCTGTTTGCCGAGGACATCGGCCTGTTGCCCAAAGACCTCTTTACACAGCTCATCCAACATACCCGTCGCGACACCAAGGCGTTTTCTGCCCAGATCAAGCAGCTCTTCCAGACGATGGCCACCGGGGGCTGGTTCGGCTTTCACCAGATCCGCCATTTTGACGGTATGCTGTTTGACAGTGATCTGGTCATTGACCTGGACAGCGCCAGCCTCGACATCCTGGCCAATGTCTGTACCCTCGACTGGTCCAACATCGAACCGTCGATCTTTGGTACGCTCTTCCAGCGTAGCCTCGACCCGTCCAAGCGCGCGCAGTTGGGCGCGCACTATACCGGCAGAGATGATATCCTGTTGATCGTCGAGCCGGTGTTGATGGCGCCGCTGCGCCGGCGATGGGAAGAGGTCAAAGTCGAAGCGATGGACCTGGCTCGCCGTCGTGACGAGGCCAAGACGACGCGCACGCGCAACAATCGCCAGCGCGATCTGACCAATCTGTTGATGGGTTTTGCCCACGAGATCGCCCAGGTGCAGGTGCTGGATGCCGCCTGCGGCAGCGCCAACTTTTTGTACATTGCCCTCAAACTTATGCTCGACCTCGAAAAAGAAGTCGTCTCTTTTGCCGGCAGTCTTGGCGTGAGTCGATTCTTTCCCAGCGTCTCGCCGGAGCAGTTGCATGGTATCGAGATCAACGAGTATGCGCATGAGTTAGCACAGGCTACCATCTGGATCGGCTACATCCAGTGGCTGCACGACAACGGCTTTGGTGTCCCTAGCGAGCCGATACTGAAGCCGCTGAAGAATATTTTGCACATGGATGCTATTCTCGCCTATGACGAAGAGGGCAATGCTGTTGAACCGGAGTGGCCAACGGCAGATGTTATCATTGGCAACCCACCGTTTTTGGGCAGCTTCAAGCTCCGTTCAGAGCTTGGTGACGAGTACGTTGAAGATTTGTTCAAGTTGTATGGTGACCGTTTGCCAGCATGTGATCTGGTGTGCTACTGGTTTGAGAAAGCTCGCGCCCTAGTTAAAGATAGAGTCACAAAACGTGTAGGGCTTCTAGCAACTCAGGGTATACGTGGAGGTGCTAATAGAACCGTTCTTGAGCGAATCAAAGAATCCAATGAAATCTTTATGGCTTGGAGTGATCGGAGGTGGATTCTAGATGGAGCAATGGTGCAGGTGTCTATTGTCTGTTTTGATGATGGTAGTGAGCAAGGGAAGGTACTAGACGGTAGGGTAGTAAACAGAATAAATCCGGATCTGACTTCTAACGCTGATGTTACGACTGCTAAGGTACTGCAAGAAAACGTAGGCTTGACTTTTAAAGGGGTTGAGAAGGCGGGCAGTTTCGACATACCGGAGAGTCAAGCATCTCAGTTACTTGGAGTCCTGGGTAATCCAAACGGCAGGCCGAATTCGGATGTAGTTAAGCGGATCATAAATGCAAAAGATCTTCTTGGTCGGTCGGAGGATCGCTGGATGATCGATTTTTACGGCTTGTCGATGGATGAGGCATCCGAGTACGAACAACCCTTCGAACACGTACTGAGATATGTGAAACCAGAGAGAGACAAAAACAGGAGGAAACAAAGGCGCGACAGATGGTGGTTGTTTGGCGAAACACGACCCGCGATGCGTAGCGCAGTCTCACAATTCAGTCAGTATATCGTTACACCGAGAGTTTCCAAACACAGGATCTTCTGCTTCTTCTGTTCAGAATACTTGCCTGACGATGCTTTGATAGTTGTTGCGCGAGGAGATCACTATTTTCTCGGCGTTCTGCAGTCCAAGATTCATGAACTATGGGCGCGAAATACAGGAACACAATTGCGGGATGCTACAAGTGGATTTCGATATACCCCTACTACGACCTTCGAGACCTTCCCTTTTCCTTGGCCACCTGGTCAGGAACCAACCGACAATCCTCGTGTTCAAGCCATCGCTCAGGTTGCACGAGAATTAGTAGAAAAGCGCGCTCGCTGGCTCAATCCAGAGGGTGCAACCGAAAAAGAACTCAAGAAACGTACCCTTACCAATCTATACAACCAGCGCCCCACCTGGCTCGACTTGGCTCATCGCAAACTCGACGAGGCTGTACTGGATGCCTATGGCTGGCCGCACGACATCAGTGATGATGAAATCCTGGAGCGATTGTTGGCGTTAAATTTGGAGCGAGTGCAAGGCTAATGCAAGTGTTCGAAGGCGTGTTTTCTGGAATATACGATTTGACAACGCTAAAGGCATCTCCGTCAATCACAGATTTGTAATCCGACGAGGCAGACTTTCGCTGCCAGCTTCGCTCTCGATCAGGTCTACTTCTTTCATCTAGTCAGAACTCAAACGATCGTTTTGGGAGGTGACACAGTGGAAGAGTTTTGGAATAATTTTTTGCCCAGTTTTCTTTCGGATTCGATTGGCGTCTTTATTGGCGCATTCCTTGGTTGGTTAGCCAGTTCCAGGCTAAGCAATCGTGAACAGCAGTTGCAGCGAAAGAACGACGAAAAAGCCAAGGCAGAGAGATCTCTACACTACCTTAAGCTTTTGAAGAACGAGATCCAATCACTGGCCCCAAGTTTGCAGCCCTCGATCAAAGCGCTGATAGAAACCGGATGGGGACGGGTATTCAGAATTGAAACTTTGCTTTGGGACATAGTGCGGACCAGTGGGGAGTTGCCAGGACTTATAGCAAATCCTGAGCTTCTGAAATCCCTCACACATTACTATGGAGCTCTAGCCGGTGCGAGACAAGCAATGGGGTGGATCGTGGAGTCCTGGCTTGCGCCACGCCAGGATGTACCAGGCTACAATGATAAACTGAACAGTTTCGTCAGCTTGACAGTGGAGGGTTTGAAAGATGCACAAGCGAAGACAGGTCATCTTATAGAATTGATTAACCAAGAGGTACAACGACTAGAAGAGCGCGTCAAGTAAACGAAGCCACGAATTATCGAGCAAATTTGCCGTTGCAGGCGTGCAGAATTTGCACGCCTGCAACTTGAATCCTCTAAGGTGCCCCCCAATGTCAAGACCACGAAATGGCCAAAATAAGCGAAACTCCTATGCCAGGTTTGGGCAGGCATGGCCTGCAAAAT
>JAFGJF010000131.1 GCA_016929205.1 Anaerolineae bacterium | reverse complement strand
CTATACCTTCTACGCCAGCACCTGCCCATAAAGGAGGGAGGCAAAAGATGAACCGGAAACTTGATATGCGTTTCGCGTTCCGTTTGTTGCTGCCGGCACTCTGTCTCGCCGTGCTGTTCCTGCCCGTCACGGTGACCTTTGCCCAGTCCGGCGGCGGCTACGACATTTCTTGGTGGACCGTCGATGGTGGTGGGATCATCGCTAACGAAAGCAGCGGCTACACCCTCGGCGGGACGGCCGGCCAGCCGGACGCCGCCGTGTGGAGTGGCGGCGACTACGCCCTGGCGGGCGGGTTCTGGGGCGGGGTCGCGGTCGAGTACCGCATCTACCTGCCGCTGGTTCTGCGCGGCGCGTAGGGCGGTTCACTAGATGAAACGACAATCCCCCGGTTCGAAAGGCCGGGGGATTGTTTTCTCTGTCATGGCCGAAAATTCGGTAGTGTCCCTGGGCAGTGCGGATAAATCCATTACGCCCCATCGAGCGGCCAAAACAGCCAAGCGCTGTGGCCAAGATGCTGCGAGCGCTGCGTCTGTTACCCCTCTACTTGATGACGAGAGGAAGGTAGATTTTCTGCACTGGAATGACCGCCACACCAACGGGTGGGTTGTCCATGTCCAACCGACTGACAGCGTACATGGAGAGATCGACGACGCGCAAATCGTTCGACGCGTTGGATAAGACCGGATATCCAATGTACGCCTTGCCGTTGGCAACGGCGATCGTGTCGACACCAAACAGCTGCGCGCCCGTCAGGCGCGGGTAGTCGACCGCATTGATCCGGTTCACGCTGGCCAGCCCGGGGCCGTCGATGTTCAAGACGCTCATGTGGTTGTAGTGGTAATGGCCGTAACCGTCATCGGGGAGACCACCATTTCCAGGGAGGTATGCCTTGCTGCCGTCAGCACTGAAGGCGATCGATTGCGTGGCTCTCGGCAGCCCGGTGACGACGTCGGTAAAGGTCATTATGCCAGGCGCAGTGATTCGATAGATCCCAATGGCATATTCATAGAATATCTCGTCACCCTCATAGAGTGGTTGTGTCTGCGAGTAGGGGGAAACGTCACAGATCAGGACGGTTTCGCCGTCAGGAGCGATGCCCAGGTTGACGGGGCGAGCATAGTATGTCTCGGCGGTGGCAGCCGCGACCTGCTCGGCGCTGGTGGTACCCATCGTGCCGGCGGCGCGCGGGGCATCACCTGCCGCGCGCGTCAACAAGGCAGGATCCAAGCTGCCGCTGAAGCTGATCTGCCCGCTCGCCGTCAGGCCGTAGCTATAGGCGCCCGTCACCGTCAGATAGCCGCTCTCGTCGGGGTAGAGTGTCTGGATCCAGCTTGCGAAATAGTCCACCACGACGACCGTTCCATCCGGAGCGATATCGACCGCGTTGGCATAACCCATCGGCAGGGTAACCGTATAGGCCAGCGTGATGGGAGACAGATCGAGCACAGCGATGAGGTTGGTGAAGCCGCCATCGGTGACCAGGGCAAAGTCACCATCGGGCGAAATAGCAATATCCTCGGCAAACATAGGGGTCGTCACCGACATGATCCACGAGGGACTGATCGGGTCAGAGACGTCCACGAAATGGATGGCGCTGTCGCCAAAGTTGGATACCAGCGCCATCTGTCCGTTCGGCGTGACGGCGACGTCAAACAGGCCACCGCCTTCCGAACCCAACTGCCCTCCCAGGAACGGCCCATAGACAATATCCGTCGTCGGATCGACGATGCTCAGTGTGCCGGTATTGCCAACGATGACGACCCATTCGTGAGGCAGTGAGCCAGCGGCGCGTGCCGGCGCGACATCCGACCTCGCAGCATCCATCGATGCTATCTCCGGCCTGGCGGCGACCAAGACAAATAACAGCAATGCAGCACCAGCGAGCAAGAACGGCACCACGGTCCGCCCAAGTTCAAACAATACTGTACGCTTTTGCATAGATCCACCTTCCTTCAATCTAAAATTTGTGTATTCAGTTGTCGATCTGACCTGCACCGATACTGTATCAATCCCGCTTCACACCTCCGTCCGCACAAGATGCCGGCACAGATACCGGTCAGTGAACGGGAAACCAGTCTCACCCAATTGGGATAAGAGGCCGGGTAAGATATCCCGTTTCAAATCGGCTATTTCGAGAGTCGTAGCGCACTTGTAAACACGCTACTTGTTCGCACAATTATATTGTCTTTCGATGGATGATTGCGGCTATGGGGAGAACGCCGAAAATGCGGCGAAAGAGAATGGAAAGCCTCTTTCTTCAAAAAGATTCTATCACCATTCGCAGAATATGCAAGGAAGCATATTCACTCGCCTATAATGTCTATCATGGCCGAAAATTCCATCCGCCTGACCAGCGAGCCAGAGGAGCACGAGGGCAAGTCTGATGAGTTGTTTGTGTCAGGGAAATTGGCCGGTTGAGTGACAAAACACGGCGCATTTTCAGTGTATCCGGCACGTCAAACAAGCCCGGTCGGTGAGGTAACCGCCGGGCTGTTGTTTGCGAAGGCCCCGTCAATTAGTGGACGATGAGGTGTTGGGCTTGACGGTGCCCTGGGATTTGATAAGTATTTGATACTCGTTTGGTATAATGATTGTGATCATCGGCAGGCGGCGTTCGCTCCTGCCGATTGGTGCATCACAGCGGCATCTGGCCGATCAAACCAAAAAAGGAGTCGTTCAAATGAGCAGATCACAGATCCTTCTCTCGGTCTTCGCGCCGGTCTTTTTGCTGCTGGTCGCAGCAGTTGGACTGAGCTACGCGCAGGGGCTGGAACCGCCCAGCCCG
>JAFGJF010000017.1 GCA_016929205.1 Anaerolineae bacterium | reverse complement strand
GCCATCTGCGACACGGCAACGGCCGTTTCGCCAGGTTTGAGTTTCATCACCTGTATCGATGGTGGCTTTGCCAAGGAGCACAGTTACCTGGGTTTCTGCCGGGTCGACCAGAACCGAATAACTGCCTTCCTCCAGGGTCACGCTGGCATGGGGCGTTTGAACGATCAATTGCAGTGCGCGTTCGTCGGGCGGCGCCGGAGCTGCCGCACCAATCGCCACGCGTCCTTTGCGGATCTGGATCCTGATCTCGTTGGGGCGCGGACTCGATCTGTAGCGGGGCATTCTCGCGCGTCTCAGCACGAGTTCGGTGTCATTATAGAGCGTCAACGTGCTGTTCTCGAACAGCCGGACAAAACCCCGCGAGTATTCATCTGTGGCAATGACTGTTCCCTCGACAAGATCGTCACGATCTTGCGTCACGGCCAAAAACTCGTTGTTTTCAGACTCGCGAATGCGCACCGCGGCCTCGATCGGCTTTAGCGTTATTTTCGGCGTGAGGGTAGCATTGATCAGGTGCCAGCGAACGGCAAGGGGTATGGTTATCGCCAATATGCAAAAAATCATAAAGGCAGTCAGCAGGATTCCCCATGCTTTGCCTTCGGGCGTGCTCAACACTAGAATCTGACCTCAAATCCACGAAACGATCCGCTGCTAGACCGCCACGTTGTGTCTACCTTTTTTACCGACGCAGTAGGCGGGCCATCGTGCAGCAGAGAAAGCAGCGCTGCAAGATCTTGATCGTTTCCCTCGGCTACAACCTCGACCGTACGATCGGGCAGGTTGCGAACGTAACCGCTCAAGTTCAACCACCTGGCCTGCTCGCGGACCCAATAACGAAAGCCAACGCCCTGCACGTAGCCATGGACGGTGGCTTCCAGTCGTTTTTGTACAGACATGTCGCACCTCACAAGTAGCAAGGGCAGATTATAACATAGCGTCACCGAATCGCCAAGTTGGCAGCGAGCCGGCGAGCGTATCAACCAGCACGATTATGCAAGGGCGTTCTGGATTTTAGAGATGGCAGCGACAATATCGTCCATGTCTTCGTGATCGCCGAGCAGCATACTTTGTTTGAACCAGATTGTGCGCGTGCACAGGTCTTCGGCTACCGGACAGGCCGGCAGCACGGGCAGATCGGCTGTGGACATGTCCCAGGCCTTGATCGTGCCTTGCTGTTCGGCCAACGCTCGACGGATCGACGGTGCGTGGTTTAGCGGCCCGTAGCCCGACGAGCAGGGAATGCCCTCGGCGTTGAGCGCGGCGATGAAGGCACGACATGGTTTGCCACCAAAGGCCTCGGGATCGTAGGTCGCCATGTACAGGTGCCAGGCATGGCGGGTGATGCGTTTATCCACTTTGGCGGGGCGAATGCCTTTTATCTCGTTCAATTGTGTGGTGAGATAAGCAGCGTTGTCGCAGCGCGTTTCAATGTGCCTGGGCAGCCGCTCTAACTGTGCGAGCAGGATCGCGCCTTGCCATTCGGTCATACGGTGGTTCCACCCCAATACTTCGTGCTGGTACCATTCGCCGGTTCGCGTGCGCCCGCAGTTGTGCAACGACCAACACCGTTCGTCCAATTCGGGATTGTTGGTCACGATCGCTCCGCCTTCTCCGGCATTGATGTTTTTACTGGCCTGGAAGCTAAAGCAGCCCAGGTCGCCGATCGCACCAACAGGAATACCCTTCCACTCTGCCCCCCAGGCCTGGCACGCATCCTCGAGCACATAGAGGTTGTGTTTTCGGGCGATGTCCAGTATTGCGTCCAGGTCTGGCGGACAACCGGCGATGTGGGCGGGCATGATGACCTTGGTTCGCTCGGTGATCGCGGCTTTTATTTTGGCCGGATCAATCATATAGGTTTCAGGATCGATGTCGACAAACACCGGCCTTGCTCCCGTCAGGAACGCGGCGCTGGGTGTGGCAACAAATGTATATGGGGTGGTGATCACCTCATCGCCCGGCCCGATGCCCAGGGCGCGCAATGCGATCTCGAGTGCCGACGTGCCGTTGGTCACGCAGAGCGCGTGTTTTGCGCCCTGGAACTCGGCAAAACGGGCCTCAAAGGTATGGACCTGGTCGCCGTCCAGGACGCCCCACCGTCCCGAATGCAATACCTGCAGCAACAATTCTTCTTCGCGTTTATCCCAGATGGGCCAGGATGGAAAGGCAAGGGTTCGTGTCGGCTCTCCGCCGTCAATCGCCAGCTTGGTCATAACAGTCTCCTTTGTTTTGTAAACAGCCTACGTTATCTAATCAGCGCGATCAAGACGCTGAGCGTCAACGCACTTAACAACGTCGAGACAAAAATGGTACTCGTCACCGTCTCGGGTTCGAGGTCGTATTCGAGAGCCAGGATCGCACTGGTCACGCCCGCTGGCATACTGGCCTCCAGCATACAGGCCTGGTAGGTTAGGCCGCTGACGTCAGTCAACCAGGCTATGGGCACCGCGACCAGGGGCGCAGCGAGCAACCGGAATGCCGTTGCCAGCAAGATTGGAGCAATACGACCCCGCAAGCCTTGTACGCTCTGCACCAACTGCATGCCCAAGATGACCAGCATCAACGGCACTGCCGCGCTGCCCAATAGCTCAATGGGACGGCTCAGTATCTGCGGCATTCGAAATCGATCGCCCAGGATCATCACGACAATCGCAGCGACGACGGCATACAGCATTGGGATGCGAACGACGTTGCTCAGCGCCTGGCGCCAGGAACTGCCCCCTGCAGCAAGGATAACGCCCAGGGTGCTGGCCAGCGAGGCCGTTGTCACAAAGTAGATCATCGCTCTGGCTTGGGCGTCAGGCCCAAAGGCAAAGAATACGACCGACAGCCCAAAATTGCCGGAATTGACGACCAGGATGGGCAACAGAAGGGCCCGCCGGCGTTTGCCATTCCACCCCAGGATCGCGGCGAGCAGCCACGCCAATGCGGTCGTCACCAGCGTCGCCAAAACAGCAAAAATCACAACCTCGCCGGTCTCCGATCCACTCAACCTGGCATTGGTCAGCGATGAAAAGACGATGCAGGGCGTCAATGCGTAAAAGGTCGTGCGTGAAACGGCCCTGACATCCGGCTTGACAGTCAGTCCGAGCAGTGCGCCGGCGCTGATGATGAGAAAAACGGGCAAAATGTTGTTAACAAAGATGCTGAGAACGATATTCAATTGGCTCCACCTCTGGTTAGTCTTGTTCGATATCGTCGGCTGCGTCTTCCATGGAGCCAAAGTCGTACATCGAAAAATCGAGCGAACCCTGCAATAGGTCCATCTCGTCCAGTGCCTCTTCTGCCGCTTCCTGGAGGGCTTCGTCGCCTTGCTCACAGCAGATCTCGAGCACACGACGGGCTTCGGCGCCGCCAATCTGTCCCAACGCCCAGGCAGCCATTTGCTTCACCTCCGCGTCGGGATCGACGACCAGCTTGCTCAACGGCATCACGCTCGAGTCGAGCTGCAGTGCACCACACGTGCGCACCGCCTCAAAGCGTATTTCGTCGTCCTCCGAGTCCAGTTCGTCCAACACAATGTTTTCCCACCTATCGTCGGCGCTGCGTCCCATCGCGTAAACCGCGCTGGCGCGCATTCTCGGTTCTTCGTGGTTGTAGGCTTGTTCAATGATCTCGAGCGCTTCTTGCCGGCCGAAATAAGCGATCGATTCAACCGCGCGCCGGCGGACATCCAGCTCTTCTTTGGGCGCATGGATGGTGTCCCATAGAGCATTCCAGACCAGATCGGCAAAATGGGGCTGCAGTCTGTCCAGTTCGGCCAACAGCGCAAACCGGCCGAGCGATACGGCGGCTGTTTCGCGCACGATGGTCGATGGGTCGTTGTGTAGCAAGCGAATCAACGGGTGGATCAGGGTCTGTTCCTCGTTCTCCCACAAGCCCTCAATCGACAGGGCCCGAACCTGCGGATCGGGATCGTTCAATCCCGTGGTGAATATTTGAGTAAAGTCGGCTTCAATATCGGCCTCCGATGCCTCGACCATTTGCGAAAGGATGTCACGCCTGCGTTCGACAGGCAGGCCAGGCCAGACCTGGGCCAAGGCAGCAAACTCGTCGGGTAACAGATTCGACAGCTTGTGAACCACGCCAAGTGGCAGCTCAGGCTCTAGAAGCGATTGTAAAACGAGTATAAACGCGCGAGATTTTGATTTTCTGTTTGTCATCAAAAGGACCTTTTATTGGAGCAAGCGAGATGCTCGCGCTCCCGGTAAGTGTATTTTGCTATGTTCGATAATGGGCGTTAATGTTGACGTATTCGTGAGTCAGGTCGCACGTCCACACTGTGGCTTCGGCCTGGCCCTGTCCCAGATCGAGGCGGAAAACAACCTCGTCCTGAGCCAAGATGGTTGCCGCCCGCGGCTCGTCAATTTCAAAAGGCGCGCCATCTCGAACCAGGTGCAGCGCATCAATCTCATTTTCCATCCACAGCGACAATCGGGCGGGATCGATTTCGATGCCGCTGTATCCCGCTGCACAGATGACGCGCCCCCAGTTGGCATCCTGGCCATAGATCGCCGTTTTGACGAGGCTGGAATTGGCGATCGTTTTGGCAACCTGTTTCGCTGCGCCAAAATCGGCCGCTCCGGTCACCTGGATCGTCACAAACTTGGTGGCACCTTCGCCGTCACGGACAATGGCTTGGGACAACGTCGTCGCAACGTCCAATAAGCCGTCGACAAATGCCGCGTACTCGGGCGAGGTCGCATCCGAAATGATCGGGTTTCCGGCCTGGCCGTTGGCCAAAAGCAGGACGGTATCGTTGGTGCTGCTGTCGCCATCCACGGTGATCATGTTAAAGGTGCGCTCGACGACGGCGCTCAGCGCCGTTTGCAGAACCCGGCGATCTAGTGCGGCGTCGGTGACGATCGCCGACAGCATCGTCGCCATATCGGGGTGGATCATACCCGATCCTTTGCACATTCCGGCGATGGTTACCTTGGCACCGCCCACCTGCACCTGCGCCGCCGCTTCCTTGGGGCGAGTGTCGGTGGTCATGATCGCACGCGCCGCAGCGTGACCGCCGTCGCCGGCAAGCGCCTGCCCGCCCAATGCGATCCCTCGGGCAATGGTGTCCATAGGCAGCGGTTGGCCAATGACACCTGTGGACATCACGAGCACCTCATCGGCTTTGATATGCAATGCCTGGCCTACCAGTTGTGCCATACGCAGTGTGTCTGCGTCACCTTGCTTGCCGGTGCAGGCGTTGGCGTTGCCGCTGTTGATGACGATCGCGCGCGCCGGGGTCCCGGCCTCGATCAGCGATCGATCGTACAGCACGGGGGCCGCCTGGACGCGATTCTTTGTAAAAACCGCTGCCGCGGCACAAGGCGTATCGGCACAGATCAGCGCCAGGTCAAGGCCACCATCCTTTTTCAGCCCGCAGGCCACGCCCGCTGCGCGAAACCCGGGTACCAGCGTCAGATGTGGGTCTGGCAATTGTGCAATGACGGTCATAACCATTCTCCTTCGCGCAGTTGAGCAACGTATTGCTGGCGGATAGTTTGAAACAGATCACAATATTCCGGTGTGGCATAGTCGGGATAAGTGCACTCCCAGGGACGAAATGCCTTGTCACGATAGTGCAGCGTGACCTCGGCATAAATGCCAACCGCTTTCGGAGATTGGCCAATGTAGATCCGGTGCCCGTGATTCTTGGTCGTCGCCAAGACCAGCTTGGCCATCGAAATGTAACCGGAATCAAGATTGATCCGGCGCTTGCCATCTAAAGCAGACCGCTGCTCCAGTTCGTTACAACGAACCTTGATCGCTGCCAGATCGCCGGGATCGATCAATTTTTCAAAGGCCCAGACACGTCGCACCAACCCGTGCCCGAATTCTTGGGCATAATAGGGGGTGTGCTCAAAGGGCAGCAGGGCGCTCTCAAAGTCGATTGTGCCCCATTCGTCAACCAACAATGGTTTGATTTGTTGTAAAAACGCATCGTCTGGTGCAAAGGCGCTGACGATGAGTTTGACCGGTTTGGGTGGTTTGGCTGTCCCCATCTAGACCTCGAATCCCAATCGACGTTCTTTCAGGCTGACAAATCGCTGCTTGCCGATAATCAGGTGGTCGAGCACGTCGATGTCGAGCATTTTGCCCGCCTGGACAATACGTTCTGTTACCTGCACGTCTTCTGGCGATGGCGACGGATCGCCACTTGGGTGATTATGAACGACAATGATGCTGGCACAATTCTCGCGCAGCGCATGCCGGAACAACTCACCCACGCGAATCACACTGGTATTGAGATTGCCGATGTAAACCGTAGGCATTTTGAGCACCCGGTTCTTTGTATCGAGCAAAAGCAAGCGGAGATGCTCCTGTTCGAGCAGGCTCATTTCCATCATCACCAGGTTGGCGGCGTCGGCCGGAGAACGAATCTGCGGTCGATCCTGTGGCGATTCAATCAACAGGCGTCGGCCCAATTCCAGCGCCGCTTTGATCTGCGTGACTTTGACCGGGCCAATGCCATTGATCCTGACCAATTCTCCAAAACTGGCTTTTGCCAGCCCGCTCAAGCCGCCACATTCAACCAGGATTCGCGTTGCCAGGTTGATAACGCTTTCTCCGTGCACGCCCATACGGAGCATAATCGCCAGCAGCTCGGCTGTCGACAGTGCGCTTGCACCGTAATTGATCAACCGTTCTCGCGGCCGTTCGCTTTCCGGCAGATCGCGGATCATAGGTTGATAGGCTACGTCCACATCGTTCGATTGCTCGGCCATGTCAGCTCCTTTGCTTGAATGCACGCGACTCTAGCAGTTTGTCGGCGAGAGTAGGTAGCCGCGATTTCCGAATCGCGATTTGGCATTCTATGATGCGCAACATAGATACGCGATTGGAAATCGCGCCTACAATCGATTACTCCGACAGGCTGCTAGACGACTATTTTACAAGAATCTCCGGCGGGATGCAAACGACATCAGATCGGATCACGTATCGTCCGTCATAAAGGCCTGGACCTCATTCAAGATGTAAGCATTGACCTGTTCCAGTCGCGCGGTCGCGCCAAAGGGCGTACCAACCGGCCTTGCTTCCGGCCACAAGAACCTTGTCTCGATAAATATTTTTTTCGCGTCCTGCAAAAAGGACTCAATCTTGACCTCAATCTGGGTTGGTTCGGGCTCGCCAGCTTGAGGAGGCATCACAAAGCGTAAACCACCGCCCAAGACGGGGCGGCCCAACCTGGCCAAGGATGACTGTGGCCGGTGAAGCCTTTGTTCCCACAGCTCTTGAAAGGCGTGTTCGCTGGTTGAGGGATACAGGCAGCGGAGTGTGACGTCACAGGAAAGAATCTGCCTGTTTGGAGCCGGCCACGCCTGTGCAAATGCTTCCAGAACGGCCTCGACTTCCGAACTATAGTTGTTCAAGGCTCGATACGGATCGGGGGCGAGGACCAGGATCTGGCCAAAGGATTTGGGCTGTGTGGCTTTGGTCATCACCCGGATCTCGATCGGCAGCGGTGATTTGCGCAGTACCTTGATCTGGTTTTCACTCAACTCGATCGTGGTAAAGTCTATGCCCGCCGACAGCAGCGCGCTTTGAAACGTCAGGCTGGCCTGCTGATCGATCTGCGGGTTCGGCAAAGTGACATAGTTGATGCCCATATGTATAAAGCGGCGAGATTCAGCTTTCATGGCGTTCCTCTTTGTTTTACGGACCTGGTTTTTTCCAGGCCCAGGGGCCAACATGATCTTTGATCACCGGCCACATCAACCGCCAATGTTCTTTGGAGAATGTGTATTGCAGCTCTTTGAACGGCGTGTCGCGTGCCAGCCCCCAGGGGTTGGTCCAGGTAAAGTTCATCCGTGCCAGGACCAAGGCGATGCCGTACAGGGCCAGGGCAATCGATACTGACAGGAGCAGGCTGTGCAGCCAGCGGATTTTGGCCGCCGCGCCAGACAGCACTGCCAGGCACAGGACGTAAACGGGATACAGCTCGGCCATCCGCCGCATACCAAAGCCGGTCCCCGCCCACCAGTTCTTGACCGCGCCGTTGACCAACACCTGTAGCGTAAACATGACGACCACACTGCTCGCCAAACGCCAATCGCGCTTGAATAACGGAACCAGCCCCAGCAGGGCCAAGGCTGCGACTGGAGACCACGGAAACAGTCCGGCGATTGGCGAAAAGAGCACGCGCCAGGCATTGACCGGCGCGCGTACGATGGCGCTTTTGTCCCCTTCGGTCGCCGGAATCAAGATCAACTTGCCGTACATTTGCCACCACGAATAGGGCACAATCCACACCAACAGCAGCCCGCCGAGCGCAGCCAGGGCAGTTTCACGCCACTTGCGGCGCAGCAGCAACTCGACCCCGACTGGCACGGCGATCAAGGCTACCTGCCAACGGCACAGTGCCGTCAGCCCTCCGGCCAGCCCGACCCACAGCCAGGGCCGTGCTTGATGCCAGCTTTGCGCGGCCTGCCTGTCGCGCGCGCGCAGCCACAGCCAGATAAAGAGCGTTGCCGGGATGGCACCGCCAATGTGTGAGTTGAGTGGTTCGATCGAGGTATAAAAGAAAAGCGGCGTGCCAAAGTAAATGGCCGACACGATCACCGCGGCCGGCCACGGGCGGGTAAATCGCCGGGCGATGCCGTACCCGAGCGTCACCGTCAGCAGCGTATACAGGTTGATGCCGATCATGATCGTCAGTCCGTAGACAAACGAAATGCCCTGAATGCCCCAGAAATGGAGGTCGTTGATCCGAAAGATGGGCAAGACGTCCAGCCAGGCTGCGATGCGGTAAAACGGCAAGAGCAGCAGGGCAATGCCCAGCGGGAATGCCGAAGCCCAGCGGCCGGTCTCGGGGTTCAAATAGATGTGGTAGGTGTTGACATCTGCAAATTTCTCTGCCTGGTTGCTCAGATCCAGGTCGCCGTCAAGGACCATCGAGTCCAACCAGATCAAATAGGCCAATCCATCGCCCACGACCAGCGGGCGGTCAAAAAAGATCATGGCGACCAGGATGAGGACGAGTGCGATCAGCAGTGGCGGCTCGACGCGGATTCGATTTTTGCTCCGTTTTTGCTCTCGGTCTTGTGTCGTCATCCAAGGTATCCTAATCCGCGCAGCCGTTCGGCGATCTGTTTTTCTTCTTCTTTGTTGTATTGCAGTCTGGCCCGATCTCCGTTTCCATCTTGTTGCACGTCGACATATCGCGGGGCACGGTCGCGCGTCTCGCCAGCAAACAAATCCAAGAGCGGTTTGCCATCCATGTCACTCGGGATCGGTAGCCCCATCACGTGCAGTACGGTTGGGGTCATGTCGACGATCGATGCGTCGTTAACCGGCGCGCGGGGATCGATCTGTGGCCCGAGCATCATCAGCATACCATGGTCACGGTGCATGCCCGAGTAGCGGTATACCGTATCGACCACGCGATTGGAGCCAAAGTCGGCCAGTCCAAAAAAGATGTCGCGCGGATCAGCCGGAATCAGGATCAAATCGGGCGCGTGTTCGAGATGCGGGCCGTGGTATACCTCTTCGCGCTTGAGCACGCGGCCAACCATGTTGCGGCCTGTGTGAGGATGCTTGAAGGATAGTGCCGCGTCAATGATTTGGTCGCGCACGCGTTCGTACGCCGCTCCAGCCTGGACAATGCCGTGTGGTTCGTGCCCCTCGACATTGATGTAAACCGGCCCGTAATGGCGGCCGAAGGAATAGGCCACCGAATGAGACCAATCCACATCGTTGAAAGAAAGGAAGGCCAGTTTGAGCAGCCAGTCGGTCGAATACAACCCCTTGTACTCGGCATATTTAGCCAGCCCCAACTTGTTGGCAAACTTGTGCACGTTGCGCAGGGTAATGCCAGCCTCGAACATACCACGTTTCAACAGCGTCAGCGGGTTGTGTTTCAAGGACAGAAAATGGTTTTCAAGCAGCCAGTTGTTGAGTACGACAAAATTGTGCGCACTGCCCATGCCGTGGTCCGACATGACGATTTTGAGCGCATTTTCGCCCGCGGCGGCAAACAGTTTTTCCAGGCTGCGATCGACGTGTCGAAAATAGGTGAGCAGGATATCGGCACCCATTTGCTGATAGGCTTCGCTGGCCCCATCCCGGCCGTGCCAGGGGTGCTTGGGATCCAAAAAGTGCCACAGTTGGTGCAGCACGCGGTCGGTGTCAAAAATGACGGTCATGAAAAAATCGTATTGCTCTCTTTGCAACAGGTACAGGGCCGTGCGTGTGCGCATCTCGAGCAGGTCCAGGCTGGCCTGCAAAAATGCCTGTGCGCGTCCCGGACTATAGGTCGTGGTCGGATAAATGCGATAGTTGCCGATTGCCCGTTGCAGCTCATGGCCAAGTTCTGGAGGGTGGGCATAGTCTGTGGCCGTATAGGGCGTCATCCAGCCGCTGATCATGAACCCGTCGACTGGCTTGACCGGGTAGGTGAGTGGGACGTTAAATACGCCGACCTTGAGGCCTGCGTCGTTCAGGATCTCCCACAATTCCCGGCCATCGCGCAGGCTGGCATTCACCGGTGGAAAATGATACGTGTCCTTGGCCCGGTACAAAAAGTCGTAAATGCCGGTTTTGCCGGGATGCTTGCCGGTCATAAAGCTTGACCAGGATGGCCCCGAGGTGGGGGGCATGGTCGAACGCAGATTGCCGACCACGCCGTGATGCAGGAATCGCTGCATCGTGGGTAGTTCGCCCGCTTCTATCCACGGCTTGATCAGAGACAGCGGGACGCCATCCAGGCCGATGATCACAATTGGGTTTCGAGAAACCAATACGGACTCCTTGCACGCCCATGCGGAAGCAAAAACCAAAGAGCCTTTTGCCGGCTTGACAAAAGGCCCTGTGGGCGAAAACGACGAAACCAACAAACTGAGTTATGATATTACTCGATTCTCGCGATTTCGTCAAGAGTGGCCCCTGACACTTGCGGTTTGTTTGCCAGTTATGATAAAATGCCGGTTCTTGCGTACTAAACGTTTTGTTGAGAACGGCTGTGAGCTGGCCGTACTTGGCTGGCGATTTTGGTATTGATTGTACATCATTGTTGTTGTATAATGAAAATGGCAGTGAGACCATAAGCGTGTATCTACCTTACTGATTTCATCGTTTGGCTCGTTTTTGCAACATGACAGGTAGGCCACATTGTGCATTATTAACGGACATCTTGAAGAAAGCTGTTTCTCCGATCTCGCCGAACTGGTCTACGAGGCTTTTGAGCAGAAAATCGTGGCAGCCAGGGTGCCCAAAGAGGTGGCTGTCGAGATGATGCTCCAGTCGATTGACCCACAGGCCGCGTTCTATGCTTACTGTGATGACCGGTTGGCCGGTATGGCGGGGCTGATCTCCCGTTCCGGCCAGTTTTTTCACTTTCGCTTCAAAACGTTTCGCCAGCATTTTGGTTTGTTCAGGTCTATTTTCTATACGTTGATGATGGGCAGTAAAGATAGCATCTTTGTGGACGAACTCAAGATCGCACCTTTGGCCGTAGCAAGTGATATGCGTGGACGCGGCATCGGCACGAAACTGATCGGCCATGTTGAACGGTATGCACGCGAACAAGGATATCGGATCTTGTCGCTGGACGTGGTAGACACCAATACCGGGGCACTGAGGCTCTATCAGAAATTGGGATTTCGAATCCAAAGTACGGCGCATTTTCTGGGGCTGACCAAGAGGGCGGGTTTTAACGGCTCGCACTATATGCAAAAGCGGATCGGGTAAAGCAGCCTGAAAACAATATCGCCACAGGCGTATGCCTGCGGCGATAAATCAAGTGGGTTTGCAAAATCAGTTCTCTATCGTGGCAAACTCGAGCATATGCTCTCCATCACCGTTCAAAATGGTGAGGACGTTGCCCTCAATTTCGAACGTGGTAGCCGACTGTAGAGCTTGCAAGTAAGCCAGTTCCTGTTCCATCACCCCTTCGGGCTGTCCGCAGAACATTTCCGTGCTGCCAAGCATCCCGATTGTGAGTTGTCTGTCGTTAGCGGTGGCCGAGCCAAAGTAGCGGTTGCAGCCCGCCGAGCCGGTCACCTGGCCGTCGCTAAACGTGGCCGTCATCTGGGTGTCGAGCAGCGCGCTGCTCATCGTCGTTCCGGTGTTCAGGCCGGTGAGCTGCCAGGTTGTCCCTTCGAGTGTCGCATGCCGAGCCGGTTCAAAGACCAACAGGTCATTCTGCGCATCGGCGAGGATCAGTCGCCCATCTTGCAGACGAAAAGTCGTCACGGCTGCCAATGCGGCCAGATAGTCGGTTTCCTGGCCCAGGTTTTCGCAAGCCATCATGGTCGTCGCCATCAGACCAAAGGACAACTGTGCGCCGTCTCGTTCGTACGGGCCAAAGAAGCCGTTGCACGTCGCATTGCCATGAACCTGGCCGTCGGCAAAGATGAGCGTCGCCGCGCTGCCGGAAACGACGTCCTGACCGATCTGGTACAGTGTCCAGGACGTGCCGTACAGGTCTATGCCGGCGAACCGGCTTTCGTCGTTGGATGGGTCGGACGCCCTGGCGATAGACGCGCAGCCCACGATCAGGCTGGACAGGATCAGCGATAATGTGGCTATGATAAACAGGGTGTTGCGTTTCATTTCATTTCTCCTCAAGAATTGTTTGGGTTTTGTTTTTCTGTGTTCCGCCATAAAGACGCCATCGATCTTGTTTTTGTTCCGCAGTTGGCGAAAGAATTTTCATTTTCTTTGATGACGAATTGTAGGGGCGCTTGCTAGATGTCGGGAAAAACTAGTCTTCCATATCGAAGCAAGGTCTTGGGGGATTATGGGGCATCGGATCACCGTCCTGTGATTGCAGATTTGACGTTTCGATCAGAAAAATAGTTGGTTTGTCCAAGATTGATATTGTTCGTGAGGCAACTATGTTGTTTACGGCCAGCGCGTTCGACAAGACGTTTGGCAAGTGGCAAGAGTGGCAAACACAACCCTGGAATCGGTTGTACTATAGCACATCCCATGCCAATTTGGGCCATCATCTGGACGGTCGTCCAATCGAGATTCTCGACGTTGGCGGGGGGAATGGGTACGACACGTTGTATTATGTGCAGCAGGGACATTCTGTTACCCTGCTTGATTTTTCCGCGGCGATGCTGGCCGATGCACGTGCCAATGCAGAAAGCCTAGGGCTTGCCAGTCGGGTCTCTTTTTGCGAGGCTGATATTGCGTCGCTGGGCGACCTTTTTTCAGAAGAGCAGTTTGACCTCGTGTTGTGCCATAACATGATCCACTTTGTGGCCGATGCTCACGCTGCACTGCGCGACATTTTTGCCCTGCTGCGTCCCGACGGCTTGTTGTCGTTGATCGAAGCAAATCGTTACTCGGAAGCGCTTCGTATTGCCTTTCAGCAGGATGATCTCGTCGCCGCGTTCGAGGCGCTCGATGCTGCCGAGATGGTCCATCCCTGGTTTGGTGTGCCCACACCGCGCTACCACGCCAAGGAAATGTTGCACATGCTCGAGTCGCTCGGGTATACGCTGGCTGGCCGCTATGGAATCCGCTGCGTCACCGATTATTTGCCCAACGAGTGCAAGACCGATCCCGCATATTTTGCCAATCTGGAACGATTGGAACACGCGTTAGCCGGTCGATATCCATATTATCTTGTGGCGCGTTTTTTTCACTTTGTTATGTCCAGGGTATAAGCGTAATGACAGACAGCGGAATCTCACCCGTGTGCCTGACAGAAGGGGACCTGTTCGATGCCGTGGATGTGTTGTGCGAACGCGATCCGGATTTGGCCCAGATCGTGGACCGCTGGGGACTGCCGCCGATGTGGGCACGCGAGCCGGGATTTCCGACACTGGTGCACATTATTCTCGAACAGCAGGTTTCGCGGGCATCGGCGCGCGCGGCCTTTGAGCGTTTGTGCGACGTCGTCTCGCCGCTCACGCCGGAGGGATTTCTTGTATTGGACGATACGACGCTCAGGGCCGTTGGCTTTAGCCGGCAAAAGGCGGGCTATGGTCGTTCCCTGGCGCAGGCTATCGTCAGCGGGCAGCTTGATCTCGTGGCACTGGAGACAAGAGCCGATCAAGCCGTACGTGCCGAACTGTGCGCGCTCAAGGGCATCGGCCCGTGGAGCGCAGATATCTACTTGCTGATGGCTCTCCGCCGGCCGGACGTGTGGCCGGCCGGTGATATCGCCCTGGCCTCGGCAGCACAGGATGTTAAGCAGCTGGCTGCGCGCCCGACGCCAGGCGAGATGGAGGAGATTGGCACAGCATGGCGACCGTGGCGCGCGGCTGCCGCCCGGCTGCTGTGGCACCACTACCTGAGTTGTAGGAGATTACAACAGCGCTCTAGGAAAAGGTAGGGTTTGCTGTCAAAGGGGTGAAAAAAAAAGCGCGCAAACTCGATTGGGTGTCGTAAGTCGTATTCATCACAACCCGCTTGCATTGAACCAAGTTTCTCTGCTCTCAGCAGCGAGAGCAGAGAAACTCATTCACTTTGCCTTGCGGTTTTTTTCTTCTACGCACCAAACTTGGCCAGGCGTCCGGCATAGCCCATGGCCAGCGGCAGCAGTTCGACGTGGTAGCGATGGCCCAGGCCGCCGTGCATGCAGGCCCGCTCGCCAAACTCGGTCACGCCGTCGGGGCGGATGTCGTCGGCCCACAACAGCACCGGCAGTTCGTGCCAGCTGTGGCTCTTGAGCTTGGCCGGGGTCGAGTGATCGCCGGTGACGAGAATGACGTCCGGCTTGAGGGCCAGGATATCAGGCAGCAGTTCGTCGGTCTCTTCGATGATGTGCACCCGGCCGTCGAAATTGCCGTCTTCGCCATAACTGTCCGTCTTTTTGACGTGAAAAAAGAAGAAAT
>JAFGJF010000130.1 GCA_016929205.1 Anaerolineae bacterium | reverse complement strand
GCTGCGCCAGTCGGCATATCCCAGCGGGCAGGCTCAAGCGCAGGCGTGGTTCGACCGCGCTTTGGAAACGGAGATCGGACGGCGCTATCTGAATGATTCTCTCCCTTCCGCGTTGCGTATCGCGGCCGAGGGGTATACGATTTACCTCGACCCCGATCAATACCGGATCAAGTACCTGACGGCAGCTACTGATATCGGCGCCCCGGCGGATTTCATCAGGCAAGGGTATGACATGGTCCTGCTTGGTTCGGGGATGTACAACCGCTTCTATGATCACCCTGGCGTGTTTGCCGAGCAGGTAGACATATATGATACGTTTTTTAACGGCGATTGGGAGGTGATGGTCTTTGAACATCCCTACGATCCACTGGCATTCGCCGAATCCCGATCCGAGGTACACCTCTTTTTCCTGACAAAAGAGGCAAAACAATTCAAGGCAGAAATACAAGCGAACCAGTAGAGGAGGAACGATGTCCAGATTTGGTGGCTATGAAGAACAATCTTTTTTGGCCGAGCTGTACGATCATATACCCGGTTATGCAGGACGGCCCGACCTCGATTTTTATCTGACATTGGCACGCCAGGCCGAGGGCAGCATCCTGGAACTGGGCTGTGGCACGGGCAGGGTGCTCATTCCCACCGCCCAGGCCGGCTGCCGGGTTGTCGGACTCGATCATTCGCGCTATATGCTGGCCAAATGCGAGGAAAAGCTGGCGGCGCAGCCTCAAGAGACAAGAGAGCGCGTGCGCCTGGTGCAGGAAACGATGGTCAATTTTGAGCTGGAGGAACGTTTTGCGCTGGTGACCACGCCATTTCGACCTTTTCAGCACCTGATTTCCGTGGAGGAGCAGTTATCTTGCTTGCGCTGTGCCAACCGCCATCTGCACATGGGTGGCAAGCTCGTGCTCGACCTGTTTCAAGTCAACTTGCGATACCTGGTCGATCCTGTTGTGGGCGAGGAGCGGGAAGATTTCAAAGGGGTTCCACTTTCGGAAGGGCGGACGATGCGCCGGGCGAATCGTGTCGTCGCGTGTCACCGTACCGAGCAGTACAACGACGTCGAGATCATTTTCTATGTCACTTACCCCGATGGTCACACGGAACGGTTGGTGCAGGCTTTTCCGTTCAGGTATTTCTTTCGCTACGAAATAGAGCACCTGCTGGCCCGCTGTGGTTTTGGTGTGCGTGACTTGTACGGCAGCTTTGACGGCTCCCCGCTCGCCGACGACTCGCCCGAGATGATCTTTGTTGCCGAAAAGTGCCAAGACATCTCTTGATGGACTGGTGTGGTATCCGGCGGTGGGTTGTTGCATATCCTGTTCACCAACCTTTTCCTTCCAATCTGGGACATGTATATAGAGGGCCTTCAAAACAGACCGAGGGTGATGTTGATGGACGGTAGTCTGGAATCATGGGTCATACGCGCGCAGGCGGGCGAGGTCGATGCGTACGAACAAATCGTGCGGCGCTTTCAGGATATGGCCTATCGTTACGCATATACTGTTCTGGGCGATTTTGACCTGGCCCAGGATGCGGCGCAGGAAGCGTTTATCGAAACGTATCGCTGCCTGCCCAACCTGCGCGAGCCGCTCGCTTTTCCGGGCTGGTTCAAGCGCATCGTGTTTAAACACTGTGACCGGTTGACGCGCGGCAAACGCGTTGCCCTTGCGTCGCTGGACGCGGTGGGCGAACTGGTTGCAGACGTGCCCGGACCGGTAGAGATGGTGGAACGAGGCGAAACCACGGCGAGTGTATTGCAGGCCGTCCACAGCCTGCCCGAAAACGAGCGACAGGCGATCGCCCTCTATTACGGCGGGGGGTATGCCCAAAACGAGATCGCCGCATTTCTCGAGGTGCCGGCATCGACGATCAAGAGCCGGCTTTACGCGGCGAGGAAGCGACTGAAGGAAAGGATGCTAGAGATGGTACAAGAGGCACTCGAAAGCAACGCGCTGCCCGAAAATTTCACACAAGAGACGATCGAGCTGGCGGTAAACAAGGCAAAAGAATTGAACAAGGAGCGCGAATTCGATCAGGCGGAAAACCTGCTGAGGGATGTGCTTGGCAAATCGCCCGATCATCCCGGCGCATTGAAAGAACTGAATCGCACCTTGATGTGGGGACGTGTATACGGACAGGCACGTTGGGACAAGCTGCCCGAGTTGGTCGAACACGGCAAAAAAATCCTCTCTGCCGGAGGGGCGGATGACTCGATCTATCACGAGGTGGCGTGCACCTTGCTGGCCATCCCGGCGATGCCGGAAGCGATCGTATTTATCCAGGACTGGATCGAGCAGCAGGGAGCCAATTTGATACGTCTGGGCATGCTGGCCTGGGCCAAGGGCTGCGTCGCCGAATACGATCAAGCCGAAGTGTTGTGGAACGAGCTGCTCCCGTTGGCCGCGGATTTGGCGCCGCAAGAAGCCGCGACCCATGTCCAGCATGTGTGTATGACCCTGGTCGACTGCTTTTCAGCAGCGGGCGAGCTGGCGCGCGCGGCGCGCGTGGCGCAGGCCGGCTGGGAGGCGTGTCTGAACATCGACGCGTTTCCCCACCGCTATGGCGACCCGCCGGAGCGGCGAACCGATGGCGAGTGGCTGAACATTCTCTATATGGCGGGGCTGCCGCTCGAGGAGGCGGCCCAACAGTGGCTCGACAAGCTGGGACCGGAAGCGGAACGCGATCTGGCCGCGCAGGGTGTGGCATTGAGCATTCGCGCCTGGGTGGACGACATGGATGTCGTGACCGCCGACTGGCTGGCGTGGGGCAAAAAATGCGCGCAGGCGGATGCCTGGCCTATCCTGAACCACATCAGCAGCAGCCAGACCGGTTTGGTGCTGCGATTCACCAGGCGTCCGGAGGCCCTCACCGCCTGGGCGCGGGCGATACGACAGTGGCTGAAAACGGTGCCCGGCGAACAGGCGCAGGCGGCGTATGAAAGGATGAAATGGAACGAGTTTAACGGTTGGGCTTACCTGGACGCGGGCGATTTAGATGGCGCGGAGCGTATCGCGCGCCAGGCGATCGCGCAGGAAGGCGATCCCCTGTTTTATGTCTTTTTGAGCGACGTCGCCATTCGCCGCGGTGAGCCGACGCCGCCCGAGGTGCTGCAGTTGATCGCCGAACATAGTATGACCTACCTCGACGACTATGGTATGGAGAGCTGGTACCTGATCGCGCGCGAGGCGGCTGCGGCCGGGGACACGGAAAAGGCGTTCGAGGCGCTGGAACGCGCGGTTGGATACTGGTCCAACGGGCCGCTGTATTTTGTCCGGGTGTGGGAGCAGGACGCCTATTGGGGCGAACTGCGAGAGCATCCCGAATATAAACGCATCTATGCGGAAAAACGGCAACGCATCGGGCCGATCCATCGCTTGCTGCATTATTTTCCGGGGTGGTGATCCTATTTGATCAGGTTGCCGGTCTCACCGCCACAGTAAAGGCCCGCCTTGGATTGTCGACGGTTAACTGCCGGATCTCCTGGTCGCTAAAGCCGTTCTCTCTGAGCGTCGGGATAAAGTCCGAGAACAGGAAATGGTAAGGCCGGCATTCACCGTCCCCATAGTACGAATCCCCGTCGTGCGACAACAGCACCTTGTTCAGATAGCCAGCTCGCCTCATCGTTTGCACCAGGTGCAGGATGTGCGGCGCGCTGTCCGGATTGAGCCCATCGAACGAGATCCACGCCCCCTGTTCTGCGACCTGGGTGACCTGGCCGGCGTCCTGGACGTTGTGGGCGTGGATCCAGATCCAGGCGCTGGGATGAACCTGTTCCATGCTCAAGATATGCGGAATCGCCTGGACGGCGTCCCAGTTGTCGCCGGTATGCGTCTGGATGGTGAGGCCGGTCCGGGCGTGGGTGCGGGCGGCGGCGACGATCAGTTTGCGGTCGATCTCGGAAAGCGGCCCCGGATCGACCGCGGTCTTGATAAATCCGGGATAGACCCCGGTGCCATCGATACTGTACAGCCACTCGCGCGTCCACCTGGCAGCCAGTTGGTCTGCCGTTTCGCGATAGGCGTGGGGCGGGACGTAACGATCGTCGGCAGCACCATAGTAACCGGTGTTGGTCAGGATGAGAAGACCGCTTTCCAGGGAAAGCCGTCTCAGGATCTCGGGATGGCGGCCAAAGTAGGCGGCCGTACAGTCGACGAGCGTCTGGCAGCCCATCTCTTTGATCCGCTTGAGATAGGGTCGCACCGAGGCAAAAAGCCGGGAGACGTCATAGTCGGGATAGCGCGCGCTTGCCGCGCCAAAGGTCGACATGGCATGCTCGTGTACCAGGGTGACGCCCATTTCGCCGGGATCGATCGCGCCTGTAACGGTCACAATCTTGCCCGTTGCCGGGCCCTCCGTGCCGCTTGAGTCAGTTCGATGTGTGTTCACGCTTGTTGACCTCCGATCACGCTTGTATCTCCGCCATATATTTGGACCCGCAGCGATAACAAATGGCCAGGGGGTGGTTGCGCCGGTATTCGCGGAAACGTTTCGCCCTATCGCCGTTCCACAGTTCCTCGATCGTCGCGTCCTTGACGTTGCCCATCCCATAGTCGGGGAAATCGACGCAAAAATTTGCTTTGCCCTGGGGCTGAACGTCGATCAGCCTTTCCACGTTCATACAATGCGGCGGCCCGACGGGTGTTATGGGATCGCCAAACCAGGTGCGGTAATCGCCCTCGGAAAAGGGCATATAGGGGTAGTTATAGATGCCGTTGAGGTTGGCCAGGTAGGTTCTGTACTGTTCCCGAAAGATGCCAAAATCCACGCCCGAGTCTTCGTGGTGGAATCCCTGCCAGGAAAAGGCCGGGCAGCCTAATTCCTGTCTCATTTCGTTTTCGTATCGTTTCCCAACATCTTGGGGGAAATAATAATAGGGGACGATGGTTATGCTGTTGATGGACAGGCTGCGGGCGACGTCTGGCATGGCCCCAAGGCCCAGGTAAGAATAGCGGCTAATCGTAAAACAGATCGATCGGCTGATCGTGTGCTCGCTGCCTCGTTCGAGCTCCTGGAGCACGGCCAGGCCCTTTTGAAGGCGCTTGAATGTGCCTGCCACCCCTCTTACCTGATCGTGGATGTCGGGCGGTCCGTCGACCGAGACGGTCAGGTGAATCTTGCCGATGCGGAGAATATCGGCGGCATAGCGTTCCAGCATGGTCCCGTTCGTGTCGATGGCGATAAAAATCCCTTTGCTGTTGATATATTCCAGCAGCTCGACGATGCCCGGAAAGAGGAATGGCTCGCCACCCCGCAGCAGAAGGGAGGGAACGTGGTGCGCGGCAAGTTCGTCGACCAGCCTTTTCCAGTCGGCCAGTGCCATCTCTTGCTCGAGCCTTTCTTTTCTGTCGTGCATATAGCCTTCATGACTCCACTGCCCGCACATCTGGCAGCGCAGGTTGCAGCGATTGGTGATCGTGAACGAAATGCTTTGTGGAAAATCCATGTGATCGTCTCCATCGTGTTGCATTGATTGCATCGTAGCCAGGTTGTTTGAGCATCCGCCAGGTTCGTCCCGGCGGCGATCGCGTCACAAAGTGATGCCGGGTATTATACCGCATCAGGCCGGATCGGGGCAATTTGCCGCACATGCCGGACAAACTTCATTACATCTGTCAAACCTGTTCATCATTTCTTCACAACTGTGTGGCATAGTATAGTCGAATCATTCATCAACCACTTTCACACAGTTTGAGGAGGTTATATGTTTAGGAGACATCGTTTTGGAGGCATGCTGGCACCGTTGGTCGTCGGGGGAGTGCTTTTCGCCTTTGCCAGGCACGCTCATCGCCGGGCGCACATGATGAGGCACTGGGCTGAGGGGCAGGCGGGTGGAGAGAAGCCGTTTGACAGAGCCTCTTTCCACGGCCATTGGCCCGGCGCCTGTGAACCCAGGTGGCAGCATTTCAAACACATGCACCATTGGTGCGATGAGACGGGACCCGAGCAAGCGGCCGAACAGGCGTCGCCGGATGTGGACGACGCTAAAGCAAGCGGGTAGCTAGAAGCGGGTCGAACTGGCGGGGTGCATTGCACGGCAATGTGCCCCATGTTCAAAGGAGGTCAATGTGTTTAGATCCAGAGGCCGGTTTTTGATCGGCGCGTTTTTTGTGCTGGCTGTGATCGGGCTGCTTGGTTCGCTGGCCTTGGGTGGCGCGGCGATGGCCTACCGGATGGGGCGGCTGTCCGCCGTCGAGAATGATGATGCAGACGCGGCCAAAGAGCTGCCGTTCGGGCCGGGTGCGTTTCATCCGGGGCGGCGTCCGATGGGACTGCGGGGCCATTTCTTTGGCT
>JAFGJF010000129.1 GCA_016929205.1 Anaerolineae bacterium | reverse complement strand
GCGCTTACCTGTGCGGCACCCCGCTCCCCGATCAGCCCTGGCTCTGCGGGCCTTTCTTTGGCATCGGTTGGGCAGAGCAGAATGGGTGGTCAGGTTTTATGGACCCCGAGTTCGAACAAAATGCCTGGAAACTGCCGATTGTCGAGGGCGCGTTGAATGACAGGCAAAAGCTGCGTTTGCTGCAACTGATTGTGGAAAACCTGCGCTTTGATCTTGTCAACAGCCGCTTGCCGCAGGTGCTCTGCCATAATGACGTACACCGCAAGAATTTCATGTGGGCACATTCACCCCAAACGAACCAAAAGGAGCTGATCGGCGTTGACTGGGCTTTCACTGGCCCGGGCGCCGCAGGCAATGACCTGGGAGGGCTGGTTGGAAACAGCCTGTATTTCTTCGATTACGATCCTTACGATGTGGAAACGCTCGAAGCTGTCTTGTTGGAGGGTTATCTTGCCGGGATTGCCGATCATCGGGTAGAGATCGACCCGCGCCTGGTGCGGTTGGGTTACCTGATTTCGCTCTCGTTCTTTATGGAATACCTGCCGGGTTGGACACCATTCAGCCTACCCCCAGATTCCAAAGACCACGTACAGGATATGTATGGACATTCGGCCAAAGAAGTGCTAGCAAGCTGGGTTTATCTCAATGCATTTTGCCTTGACCGGGCAGATGAGGCGCGAAGCCTGATCAAGCAGCTTGACTTATAAGCGCCAGGGCAGTGTCCGGCAACGAAACTGGGTGAAGCGGAGGCATTATGGACGAATTCGATTTTGAGACGCCGAGCGAGGGGTTCGATTTTGAGACGCTCGCCGTCCACGCCGGCGAAAGCCCCGACCCCACCACGGGAGCGACGCGCCTGCCGTTGCACATGGCGACGACGTTCAAACTGCCCAAGTTCGGGATCAAGCTGTTCGACGCGCTGCTGATGGACTCGACCCGCCCGCCTTTCGCCTACACGCGCTGGGGCAACCCCACCTTGCGCGCCCTTGAAGACCGCCTGTCGGCGCTGGAAGGCGCCGAAGCAGCCGTGGTCACCGCCAGCGGGATGGCGGCGGTCTCGGCGACGATCTTGACTTTTCTGAGCAGCGGCGACCACTTGATCGCCAGCGAGGTCTGTTACGCCGGTTCGGTCGAGTTGTTTGGTCTGCACCTGCCGCGTTTTGGGATCGAGGTCAGCCTGGTGGATACCAGCGACCTGGAACAGGTGCGCGCCGCGCTGCGTCCGAACACCAAGCTGGTCTACGTCGAGACGCCGGTCAATCCCATCCTGCGCATCTCGGACATCGCGGCCCTGGCAGAGATCGCCCACGACGCGGGCGCACTGCTGGCTGTGGACTCGACCTGGGCCGGACCAAGCCTGCAAAAACCGCTCGACCTGGGTGCTGATCTGGTCCTGCACAGCCTGACCAAATATCTGAACGGCCACGGCGATGCCCTGGGGGGCGCGGTGCTGGGGTCCGCCGAACACGTACACCGCATTCGCAAAGAGATGCTGGTCCATCTCGGCGGCGCGCTCAGCCCCTTTAACGCCTGGCTGATCGTACGTGGATTGGCTACGCTGCCCGTGCGTATGGCACAGCACTGTGAAAACGCCATGCGCGTCGCCCGTTTCCTGGAAAGCCATCCCCGGGTGGTGCGGGTGTTCTATCCGGGGCTGGAAAGCCACCCCCATCACGCGCTGGCGGCGCGGCAGATGGCCGATTTTGGCGGCATGCTGACCTTTTGCCTCAAGGGCGGATTGGGCGCGGCGATCACGCTGGCGGAAAAGATCCGCGTGTTTTCCTACGCCACGTCGCTCGGTCACGCCCACAGCCTGCTTTTTTATTATCCCACCGATATGACGATCGACGCCATGCCCTTTTACAGCGAGGCGCAGAAACATCGCATCCGCGAATGGACCGGCGAGGGCATCGTGCGCGCCAGCATCGGGCTGGAAAGCGCGGACGATCTGATCCGCGATCTGGACCAGGCGCTTTGTGCGCGCACCTTGAAAGGGTGGGTGGGTTCGTTGGCCTACCGGGTGATGAAGCGCGTCTAGACGGCAGGTTAAACGCCGCAAGTTGAAGGTTGTTTCGTTTCTAATTGAGGTGGGACGCGGACGAGGACGGATGAACGCGGAAAACGCAAAACTCCGTGCTCGTCGGTGTCCCAAATCATGGCCCGTTTGACACGATGGGATGCATACGGGAACGGATAAACGAGGAGAAAGCCTTGCTGGCGGAGCTTGAGATAGAATGATCATTATGTACCCTTTTGATACCGATTTTCCATGGCTTGAGTTGATCGTCGAGCTGGCGGTGTGTGGCGCGCTCTTGACGCTGGCGCTGACTTTGTCCAGGCGGCTGCGGGAAGCGGCCTGGGACATGTGGCGGTCGGTGGTGGCGCTGGGCAAACGGATCGTCAGTGACTATGGGCGCTCGTACCTGATCGGCCCGATCTCGATCGCGGTGCTGTGCTTGGTGCTGTTGATCGTGCACGGTGACTGGCGCAAATATGACTTTGAAAAAGTGAGCCGGGTGTTGATCGAGCAGGGGCTGATTGCCTCAACCGATCTGCGACCGATCGAATATCCCGGCGGTATGGCTGTCAAGTATTCTTTTCGAGACAGGTTGCTCATCGCGCCGGATCGTACTGGTGAGATCACGTTCTTCCGGACGCGTGCTGAACTGAGGCGCATCAGACGCGCACACGCGTCCATTGCGCTGCACTCATCTTTTCGCTTTACTTACAGCGAGTTTCACAAAGGCAATATGCTGATCACCATCAGCCCTGTACTTACCAAGGCGGATGCGGACCGGTTTCAACACGCATTGCGCACGCTGCGCTAGGCTGTGATTGGAAGCAATGATATGAGCAAAGGCACACAGATCACAAACAAGCACACCAAAAGACTGGTGCGGGGCACGACGTTTGGCGCGCTCAGCGGCGCGGTTGTGGGCGGTTTGCCCGGCACGTTTTTTGCTTTGCTCTTTGGCGGGACCGCCGGCAGTTCGGGGCCGTCCTGGACGATGCAAACGGTACTTGAGGGGATGTTGGTCGGGGTACAGGTTTGGACGAGTGCAGGTGTGTTGATCGGTGTCATCGCCGGCGCCGTTGGGGGCGCAAGCGGAGCTGGCTTGATCGATCCAGGTTCCGGGAAACGGCATCACCGGTCTGATGGGGCGGTTGTCGGCGTTATCGCCGGATTGCTCGCCGGCGCGCTTGCCGGACAGATCGTCCTGGAAGGCATGCAGATTCTCGGGCTGTCGGTTGTGGGCGGCTTGTTTGGCGAGATGTTTGAAATGGCCTATCTTCCCGGAACGCCAATGGCGATGGTGGGTGTATTCAGCGGCATTGTGGGTGGGTTCATAGGCTGGTTCCTGGGGTCGGGCGATGATGTGTAGGTGCTTGGGCGTTTGTGAAACCGTGCTGCGTATTGCGTACCGAGCTGCCCGGCAACACCCGCGCTACACCGCTGCAGCGGCTAAATCCGGCCTGTCTACTCTTCTCACTTGGTCTCTTTGGGCAAGCTATGGTATAATCCCCGCCTATATCTATCTTGGACTTTTGATAATTCTTTAGAGGCGATCAGAAACCAGGTTTTTCACCTCAAATACGAGCATAATGCATCAAAGATTGTTCTAGCTTGTATCTCATATCTTGCTCATATGATCAAAAACCTGGTTCCTTGACCTTTGTCAAAAGTCCAATCTATCCAAAAGTCGTATGGTTGTGGAGTCCATAAGGTATGAATCGTCGCTTCATTGTGATTGGGATTGTCGTTTTGATCGTGATCGGCTTGTCGTCTGTTTTTTGGCTGCCACCGCTGATCTCGTCTTTGGCCAAAGCAGAGAGTACGGCTACGCCAGCGCCGACGTCCACGCCGACACCGACGCCGACACCGCCGGCGTTTGTCGAGGTGCAGGTCGTCGTCCGAGATGCAGAAACGCAAGCGCCTGTGGCCGATGCCCGGGTCCGTATCGGCGAAAACGAGGGCCTGACGGATGGTGATGGGGCGTGCACGGTGTGGATCAAGAACGAGGCGAGCTATACGGCCTATGTCCAGTCTGCGCGATACCTCGAAGGGCAGCAAGCGCTGACTGTGGCACTGCGCAAGGAGACGCCGTTCGTGGTCGAGATGGAACTCGAGCCCAACAAAGTGATGGGACAGGTTCTGGGGCACAAGGATCGCCCGCTGGTGGATGCGACGCTGACGATCGGTGATCAGCAGGCGGCGCTGGACGCCCAAGCTCGATTTGTGTTGACTCGTGTGGCCAACGGCGACGTCTTGACGGCGTCCCGTCCGGGGTATCAAACGTACAGCGGCAGTTATGACGGTTCGACGTCGATCTGGCGGCTGGAGCCGATCACGACAACCGTTCGCGTGTATGATTCGTTGACGGGATTCGCGGTTTCAGAGGCGTCCGTGTGCCTGGACGATGCTGTTTGTGATGAGGCCGATGCTTCGGGGACGATCGTCGTGCACGGCCTCGCGGATGACGCCGCAGCTACGGTGCGTCGAGAGGGCTATTTTACGGCGACGTTTGACTATGATGGCCAGGCGGCTTATTCGGTCGAGCTGGTTCCCCGCCAACTCGTCGGCTTTGTTCGCGATGTCGAGACGGGAGAGCCGCTGACGGATACGCTCGTCTTGTTCAACGGGGACATGGCATCGGTCGATCGGGTGGGGCGGTACCATTTGCCCGAGCTGACGGGGGTGTACACGCTGTTGGTCAAAACGCCGGGTTATGAGCGGGTGACCATTCCAGTTGGGCCCGGGGTCAAGGCGGCGGACAACGAACACTTGAAGGCGTGCCGGGATCCAAGCGGCCTTTCTTGTGTTGAAATCAGCCTGACGCATTTTGCGGTCAAAGGCATCTATGTCAATTTTAATTTGCTGATGTGGAACAAGGAACGGGTGCTGGAGCTCATCGACATGGTCGATCGCAGTCCGATCTTGAACGCCATTGTCGTCGATATCAAGAGCGATCGTGGATTTATCGCCTTCGAGTCGGACGATCCGATCGTCGCATCCGTCAGCAATGCGATGTCTACGCCCCGGCTTCCGCTGCCCGAATTTCTGAGTTTGTGCAAGGAAAAGGGGATCTATACCATCGCCCGGATGGTGATATTCAAAGACAACGAGTTGATCGTCGCTCGACCCGAGTTGGCCGTCCGGCATCCTGATGGCGAGATTTTTTACGATCGCGAGGGGATGGCGTGGGGCGATCCGACGCGAGAAGAAGTGTGGGAATACAACATTGCGATCAGCAAGGAAGCGATCCGGATGGGGTTTGACGAAATTCAATACGATTACCTGCGCTATCCTTCAGACAGCACCAGTCTCGAGGTCGTCCGGGCGCTGATTTATTCGATTCCGTACTCGCTCGAATCGCGCGTCGCGGCGGTCTCGGGCTTTGTCGCTGCCGCCAAGGCGGCGATCGATCCGACCCCGGCGTTCCTTTCGGCCGATATCTTTGGCTTTGCACTCTCGGTCACTCCCGAGCACGATATGCGCATCGGGCAGCGTTTGATGGACATTGCGCCACTTGTGGATTACGTCTGCCCGATGGTCTATCCATCGACCTTTATTCCCGGAAACTTGGGACTCGCATCGCCATCCGATCAGCCCTACGAGGTGGTCGAAATCAGCATGGCATACGGTATGGCGCGGACGGATACGATTATTCGACCCTGGCTTCAGCACTATTGGTATGAGCGCTACGAAATCGCCGAGCAGCGCCGTGCTGCTGAAGCGGCCAACGACGAGGGCTGGTGCTACTGGAACGCGGGAGCCGCATACGATGAGGCGTTTTTTCTTTCGGTAGAGAACGATTCACCCTGACAGTTAGATTATCTTGAAAAAACATGGAATTGCCTCTTGCGTTTATGGGCGGAATCGTGTACAATGTATGCAGGACAAGTGTAGAATTTTGCTCCCAAGAAACCCCATTTATATCTAGTGCATAGAGGGTCTGAGGACCGACAAGGCCAGCGTAGGAAGCGTAGGAAGGACCTACATCATAGCATCGTTCCATATTCTATGCTCCTACTTGCAAAAGCAAAGGAGGCGACACCTATGGAAATCATCAAAGTATCGGCCAAGTCCAGGTCTACGTCAGTAGCAGGTGCGATTGCCGGGGTTGTGCGAGAAAGTGGACGGGCTGAAGTGCAAGCGATCGGCGCGGGAGCAGTGAATCAGGCTGTTAAAGCGGTGGCCATTGCACGTGGGTATCTGGAATTGGATGGGATTGATGTGGTCTGTATTCCGGCGTTTGTCGAGGTCGAGATTGATGGTCAGGAGCGTACGGCGGTCAAGTTGTCTGTCGTACCCAAGTAAATAATGGATGAGCCAGAATGACTCGCGTGGATTTGCATTTACATAGCACTGCGTCGGATGGGCAATATTCGCCCACCCAGGTGGTGCAACTTGCCCTGGAAAAGCAGGTTGAGGTCATTTCCCTGACCGACCACGATACGCTGGCTGGCGTGCAAGAGGCACTGGATGCTGCGCGGTCGATCGAGGAAGTGACGGTCATTCCCGGTGTGGAAATCAGCACCGACGTGCCGGGTAAATACGAGATCCACATGCTTGGTTACTATGTCGACGTCGATTATGCTCCCCTGCAAGAGCAATTATCGGTGATGGGTGAGTCGCGACTGAATCGTGCCCGCAAGATATGGGAGCGATTGGCGCAGATGGGCTGTACGGTTTCGTGGGAGCGCGTACTTGGCCTGGCAGGCGATGGGGTCGTCGGCCGACCCCATATTGCACAGGTATTGGTTGAAGCCGGCTATGCTGCATCTGTACAAGACGCATTTCAACGCTATATTGGGCGCAACGCGGATGCCTATGTGCCCCGCCCAAAGCTTCTTCCTCAGGAGGCGATCGAACTCGTTCTGGAAGCGGGTGGGGTGCCCGTGCTCGCTCATCCCAGTTATGTGGTCGAGCACATTCCGTCTCTGGTTAGAGCCGGTCTCGTCGGCCTGGAAGTCTACTATGGCAGCTATTCAGAGGTCGAACAACAATTTTTGGCCAGGTTGGCACACAAGCATGGCCTGATCGCCACTGGCGGAAGCGATTATCACGGGCCGCAGGTGCTGGATTCGGCCGACATCGGGGGCGTAGACGTGCCCTGGTCGGCGGTAGAAGAATTAGAATCGGCACGCGATCGTATCCGGAAACGAGGTTCTCGACCTCGGCCTACCGGAGGTCTTGAGACAGAGCTTGTTCAAGACGCACAAACGAACAGCAACAGGGTGAATCGATAATCGACTCACTCTGTTTTTTTTGCTTTCCTGCGGCGGCGAGAAGGCGGTTTGGGATCGGTTTGTGGTTCTGGTTCAAGATCCTGCAGGCTGATCGTGGTCGTCACTTCATCCGCCAGCTCGATAGTGATGGTCTCTTGCAGGACGTTTAGTGCCTTGACCCTGGCCTTTCCCTGCGGCGTATCAATGGTTCGACCAACGCGCGGCATTTTTGATTTCATTTCCCCATAGAATTCATTTTCATATGCCAGGCAGCACAACAGACGCCCACAGATGCCGGAAATCTCCATCGGGCTTAATGGCAAGTCTTGTTGTTTCGCCATCCGGATCGAAATGGGGCAGAACTCGTTGAGCCAGGTGGAGCAACAATGGGGGCGACCACATCGTCCGTAGCCACCGAGCAGTTTAACGTCGTCACGCACACCCACTTGACGCAGTTCGATACGTGCGTGAAAGATGCGCGCCAGTTCCTTGACCAAAGCGCGAAAGTCCACGCGGCGTTCAGACGTAAAGTAAAAAGTGAGGTGTGTGCCGTTAAAATTGTATTCGGCACGGATGACTTTCATTGGCAGGTCGTGTTCTGTAACTTGCTCCCGGCACTGGCGCAGGGCCTGATTTTCCTGTTGCTGATACTTTTCCATCTGTGTCAGGTCGACTGCCGTTGCCCGGCGCAGAATATCTTTGAGTTTGCCACGAATCTCTTTGTCACTTACCTCACGCGGCTCAAAAGCGACCTTGCCAATTTCCTGTCCACGTGCAGTTTCAACGATGACAAATTCGTTCAGCCTGGGGCTGTCTATGCCGTTTGGCGAAAAATAGTATACTTTGGAAGAGTTTCTAAATTTGATCCCTATGACCTGGGGCATCATTCCACCTTGTATTATCTAGATTCCAGGGCATCACGCCCTGCAACCGTGACCGATCCTGGCTCAAGGCAGGTCGAGCAGCAGCACCTCGAGCGATAAACGCGGGTTGGCATTGAGTTCCAACCTCTGGGCCGTTTTCTGAATACTGTCCAGTACCCGGAAGGCTGTGTCGATGCTCGTATGCGCTGCCAAATGGTCCAATCTGGCTTTGTGATCGATATTGGCAATGGGAACTGTACTTTTTGAAGCGACGAGCAAGATATCGTGCCATAGGCTGCTCATGACGTGCAGCACATCGGGAATCTGGTCCGGTTTTTTGGCCAGTTGTTCGGCATAGTCAAAGCGCTCAGTGCACGAGGCATCGTTCAGTTGGAAAAGATCCTGGACGAACTGCTTTCGTCGTTCGAGGATCTTGTCGTCGTGCGCAGCCTCAAGTGCCCAGCCGATTTGTCCCTGCGCCAAGTGAGCGAGTAACGTAGCGCTTTCATTTGAGAGGTGACGTGCCTGCAAAGCGGATATGATTTGTCCTGTGGTTAGGGAACGCAGTGCCAGCATCTGGCAGCGAGAGATGATCGTCGGCAAGAGTGATTCGGCGCGATCGGCAGTGAGGATGAGAACGACACGTTCTGGCGGTTCCTCAAGCGTTTTGAGCAAACAGTTTGCGGCCGAAGGTGTCGCAGCATCGATTTGACTGATGACGAACACCCGGTAGCGGCCCTCTACTGGCGACAAAGCCGCAGCGTTTTGCAGCTCGCGAATTTTTTCAATCTTGATTCGATTGTTTTCCGGCGCGATCACTCTGATATCCGGGTGTTTATCTGCCTGGGCAAGCTGGCAGCTCCGGCATACACCACAAGGCGGCTCAGAGGCGGCACAGTTCAGTGTCTGAGCAAGCTCTCGCGCTAACGTTGTTTTGCCAATGCGCGATGGCCCCGCCAACAGGTAGGCATGGCTGATTTTGCGCGTTTTTATGCTACGAGCCAACAATTCGACTGCGAATTCGTGTCCCACGATTGACCACACGTTTTCCTCCCAAGAGGAATATTGTACCATAGAATGACCTGGAGCCCAAATAAACCCAAGATCATCATAGCACGTCTTGTGGCCTGGCAGGAAAGCCGGTTACACCGCGCGAGCGGTCGAATTGGTAG
>JAFGJF010000128.1 GCA_016929205.1 Anaerolineae bacterium | reverse complement strand
CGGGGGCCGTCGTATAATGGAACTGCCAGGTCCCGTTAAGCGATTGGTAATAGGGGGATGCGGTCCAATCCCCGTCCAGGGCGCTGGCCTCATCGGGAAAAGGCAGCAGCGTCGCGTGCGCGGGCAGCTTGTTCTGCCCAAACATATGTGGGTTTTCCCAGTCGTATGGTTTGTTCATGTGTTTCTCCTTTGAAAGCCAAGTCTGCTTAAAACGAATCGTGAAAAGCCGCCCGGCGTCGTGTTTTTACAACTCGAGGCGGACTCGCTCTTTGATCTCTGCGCTCTCGATCGCACCCAAGACCATGGCCAGGCTCTTGACGTTGTCGGTGCAGATCGTTTCCGGCGTGGTGCCGGTTTGTACGGCGCGGACAAACGCTTCGATCACCCCGGCGTGACCGCGCGCCATGTCGGGATCGGGCCAATCGGGTACGGTGACGTCCTCCAACTTGGACTGAAATCCGCCTGTTTCGGCCACAACCTGGGCTTTCAAGTGCTCTGCGCCGTCCCAGGTAACGCTGCCCTTTTCGCCGATGATCCGCCAGTCGCACTCCCAGGTGGTGTTGAGACCTTCCGAGCACCAACTGCCGCGATAGGTGTAGACGATCTCGTTTTCATCCGCATCTTTCATCTCGAAAATCGCCACGGCCGAGGCGTCGTGGTCGTACCACGAGCCGGCCGGGTTCCACTCGTGACAGTAAACCGAGGCCGGGTCGGCGCCGGCGATCAAGCGCGCGGCGTCAAAGGTGTGGATGGCCATATCCAGCAGCAGAACGTGCTGCATGCGGTCGCGAAAGCCGCCAAAGTGGGCGCCAAGGTAAAAATCACAGTTGACGGTGGTGATCTTGCCGATCGCGCCCGATTCGAGGAACGTGCACAGGCGGCGGATGTTGGGATCGTAGCGGCGGTTCTGGATCACGGCAAAGGTGCGGCCGGCCTTTCGAGCGGTCTCGATCATACGGCGCGCGTTCTCCATCGAGTCGGCCAGCGGTTTTTCGCATAGGACGTGGCAGCCGTGTTCCAGGGCGGCGATTGTCGTCTCTGCGTGTGCCTCCGGAATCGTGCAGTTAAAGACGACCTCGGGCCGGGTGTCGTCGAGTGCGGCAGCGAGGTCGGTGCTGACCACGGCATGGTCGTAACCGAATTCCAGAGCGCGCTGCTGCGCAGCCTCCTGAAAGAGATCGACAAAACCAACCATGTCCACGTCGGGCATATTCTGTATGGCCCGTAGCCAGGCCCTGCTGATCCCGCCGCAACCGACGAGCAGTGCACGGATTTTAGGTTTCATATATGTTCTTTCTCCTTTGTGCTAGAGATCATTTAGCCACAGAGGTCACCGAGATCACAGAGGATCAAGAGCGCTTGTTTTATGGTCTTGATCCTATACAACTAGCCGCTGGACACCATCTATGAGTCGCGACATCCCAAAGTTGATCCATAGAGCACGTTTGAGATTGGTCGCTTTGAGATAAGAAAGCACTTGTGCTGTTGCCACCTTGGGAAGCTGACTAACCGCTTTTCCTCGGTGCTCTCGGTGGTCTCTGTGGCAAATGTCCAAAATCAATTACTCAATAAGCTCTGTAAAATACCGCTTGACCACCTCGTACGCCAGCTTGGGACGGCGGTATTCGTCGACCGTGCCCTTGTTGTTAAAAGCCCGCGGCCTAAAGAGTGCGCGACGCCCCTGTTCCGACGAGCGGCAGTCGCAGAACTGCCACAGGCTGATCCCGCACGTGCGGCTGCGGTCGACGAACAGGTGCTGGAGTACGGTCGCGAGATGTTTGGCCTGGTACTGCTCGCTCCAGCGGGTTTCGTTCATATCTCGCCAGCCGGGAATGGCTCCCGCGCCGATCTCGGAGATGATCAGCGGCTTGTCGGCAAAGGTCGTTCCCTGGGGTTGGCCTTCCTCGTCGAGGTGGCGGACCAGTTGGTCGAGAAAATCGGGGATATCCTCGATCTCGCCCTGGTACCAGCCGGGATAACAGTTGATCGCCACAATGTCGACCAGGTCGAGGCACAGGTCGTCAAACGGATGGTTGCTGGCAAAGGTGACCGGGCGGGTGGGATCCAACTCGCGCAGGTGGCCGAGCAGCGTCTCGTACGCCGTCCTGCTCTCCGGGTCGTTGCTGTGGCTTTCATTGAGGATGCCCCACATGATCACCGAGGGCCGGTTTTTCGACATGGCGACCATTTCGTCCATGTTGGTCAGTTGGGCGTCGATAAAGTGTGGATCGGTGAGGTGCTCGGCCGGGTGCTGCCAGCCGATGACCTCGTTCCAGACGCAGAGGCCGGCCTCGTCGCACAGGTCGAGGAACCGCACGTCCTGCGGATAGTGGCTGCCACGCACGAAATTGCAGCCCAGATCCTTGAGCAGTTGTACGTCGGCCAACTGGATCGCCTCCGGCAGGCCGTGCCCGAACTGTGGATGTGCGGCATGCCGGCAGTACCCCAGCAGCCGCACCGCCTGGCCGTTGATCAGAATCTGCCGGCCTTCTGTCTTCACCTGGCGAATGCCGATCCGTTCGTACACGTCGTCGCTGCTGCCGCCCTGTTTGAGGGTGACGTGCAGCATGTGCAGGTTGGGTGCGTCCGGCGACCAGAGTTTGGTTCCGGGCAGTTCGAGTGTATACCGGATCTGGCCGGAGGCCGCGCTCAAGCTGACTTGTTTGTCCTGCACGACCACGCCATCGCAGACGACCTGCAAGTGGACCTCTCCCGGTACGGCGAGCGCGCCATAGTTGATCGTCAGGCCGATCTTGCGCTCGGCGGCGTCCAGGGTAACGACGTCAAGGGCATTGATCCACAGCTTGCCCAGGCGGTGCAGTTCCGCGCCGCGAGCGATGCCGCCAAAGTGATACCAGTCAAAATAATCGAGGTGCAGCGGGCAGCGATCATAATCGATGCGGTTGTCGACCAAAACGACGATGTCGATCTCGCCCGGCTGGTACCCGACCAGATCGAAGGCAAAACGCGTAAAGCCGCCGATGTGATCGCCCAGTTTTTGCGCCGTTGCAAATGGGTTGCCGATCGCAAAGACGCGACACCAGTGGTGCACAGCGTCCAGGATCAGGCGGTGTGGGCTGTCGTCGTGAACAAGCGCGGTGATGCGATAGGCCACCAGGCCGCGCCGTCCGGCGTATTTGGGGGTGGCGTCAAAGCAGCCGGGGACGGCCATCCGGTCGTCGTAAACGATGGTGGTTATGTCCACGCTGTCGGGATCGACGTCCCCCAGGAAGGCAAAATCCCAGATGCCGCTCAGATCTTGGACCGGGCGGTCATCGTGCTCTCGGAATCGTCTTAACATCGTGTGCTCCTTTCAACTGTGAAGCGTCAGGCGTTCCAGTGGTCTTATTTTGTATGAGCAGGCCAGAAACCGGGGTTTTGCCAAAACCCCGGTTTCTAGTCGATCAGCTCAACTGTCCAGCGTGCCCGGAGCCAGTCCTACCGGCAGCGACGCCGGGCGCTCGCACGTGCTTTCGATGGTGACGTGCTTGTTCTGGCGCGAGGCATCGTGAAAAGCGTGCATCAGGTCCAGGACGTGATAGGCCAGATCGCCGCTGGTGCGGTGCTGGCGGCTGGATTTCCGGTTGGTCAGAGCATAGGCCATATCGGCTACACCAATGCCGCGCCCGACCTCGGTGCTGTGCGTGTGCGGCACCTCCCGCCATTCGCGTTCGTCAGCCGTGCGAAGCATGACCGTGCCGCCAAAGGTATTGGGGTCGGGCACGCTAAGCGACCCTTCGGAGCCATAGATCTCGATGCGCGGCAGGTTGGCTGCCCAGACGTCAAAGCTGATCATGATCGTCGCCACCGGGCCGGGATTGCCTTCCGCATCTTGAGCAAAATCGACTACGCCGGCGATGTGTGTGGGAATTTCGACCGGGATGCGACGCCCGTTGACCCAGTCGGGACCGGCGACGCGTTCGGCAAAGGACATCTGGGCCGACGCGGTGACGCGTTTGGCCGGGCCGAGCAGATTGACCAGGGCGGTGAGATAGTAGGGGCCCATATCGAACATGGGCCCGCCGCCGACCTGGTAGAAAAAGTCGGGGTTGGGATGCCAGCGTTCCGGGCCATGGCCGGCCATAAAGGCCACTGCCGCCACCGGGCGGCCGATCGCGCCATCGTCGATCAGCTTGCGGCAGGTCTGCTGCCCGCCGCCCAGGAACGTATCGGGAGCGCAGCCGGCCAGGACGCCCTTTTCTTTGGCCGCAGCAAGGATTTTCCGGCCGTCCTCGCGGGTGACAGCCAGCGGTTTTTCCGACTGTACGCTCTTGCCGGCGGCGATCGCCGCCAGGCTGACCTCGGCGTGGGCCTTGGGTACGGTAAGGTTGATCACAATCTGGATCTCGGGGTCGGCGAGCAGTTCATCGACGGTGCAGGCGCGGGGAATGTCAAACTCTTTTGCCCGGGCCTGTGCTTTGGGCACGTCGATGTCAGCGCAGGCGACCAGATCGAGGATCTCAAAGGCACGGGTGCCACGGACATAGGCGCCGAGGATATTGCCAGCGCCGATGATGCCAATCTTGACTTTATTTGTTGCCACGAGCCAGTCCTCCTCCCACTAAATAGGTGTAACTCTGTTGCACGGCCTCGACCATATCGATGGCACAGCGATCCAGTTCGACGATCAGCCATTCGGTGTGGCTGCCGCCAGCCTTGACGATGGAGGGCCAATCGAGCACGCCGCTGCCGATGGGCATCATGGGCTCTTGTTTCACCGCCGGGCCATCCTTGATGTGCAGCAGGGGCGAACGCGCGCCCATAAGCGAGACGATCTCGGCCGGGTTGGGGCCGGCAACCTGCACCCAGTAGGTGTCGATCTCGAAAGTGATGTCGGGATCGAGCAGGTCGAGCATGATCTCGTAAGCGTACCTGTCACCGACCTTGAGATACTCCCACCAGTGGTTATGGATGCCAAACTGCATCCCGGCGGCCTTGGCGTTGGCGCTGGCCTCGTTGAACAATTCACAGGTGGCCTTGGTCGCGTCGACGGTTTCAAAGTCGGCAGGCCCTTTGCCGGAGACGATGCACGTACTGCCGATCGCCGCCATCGTATCCAGGACTTGCTGTTTGCTGTCACCAATGGGCAGGGCAACGTGGGCGCTGGGCACAGCCAGGCCCAGTTCTTGAAACAGTTTGCCTGCCGCTTCGGGGGTGGTGCCGGGAAAGCCCGCCGGCTCGACGCCAACGTACCCCATGTCGGCAACCAGGCGGACCATTTTCTCGAATCCTTGCTCGGCCATGGCTTCGCGGAGGGTGTACAACTGGAGTGCAATAGGTGCGGTCATGATAACGTGTTTTCCTTTCTGCTTGGCCAGAAACCGGGGTTTTGTCAAAACCCCGGTTTCTAGAGTATTGAATATTCTATCGCAAAACGACGACGTCTCTTGGCGGCATCACAAAGCTCATACCGAGTGGACGATCGAGCAATACGTCGTGCATGGGACGGGTGAGTGTGATGGCCTTGGATTCGGTCGTGCAATTGAGGACAAAATGCAGCGGTTGGCCATCGACGATGCGGGTTGTGACCTGTACGCCTGGCGGTGTTTCGATCGCGGCGCTGACACCGGCCTGTTCTAGGACCTGTGATATAAAACGATCATAAAACGCGTCGGGCAATGCTGTCCCGACGTAAATCGCCTGTCCTTTTCCAAACGCGTTGCGGGTGATGGCGGCATAAGGCGCATACCATTCATTCGTATAGGTGGCAAGGACCTCGGCCTCGGCCGGCTCCAGCATATCGGCCCAGACAGCCGCGTCGTATGACTGCCCATTCCAGCGAACGACGGGCACCGGGTCGACGTCGGTGTCGGTCATCAGGCAGTCGTATTCGTGGATCTTGAGACCAAACAGTCCGGACAAGGTATCTCCGGGCAGCGTTTCGGTCGGCACAACTGCGTGCCGGTCATAGGCGCCGAGCCGGAATGACGTGACCAACGTGCCGCCCGTCTCGACGTAGCCCTGGAGCATCGCAACTTGTTTTGGGGTTGTCAGCATCAGCAGCGGGCAAAAGACGACCTTGTAGGCAGAGAGATCATCTTCGGGATGGGCAATGTCGACGCCGATGTTGTGATTCAGCAGAGCGCGATGATAACGTTCGAGTTCTGCATCATAGTCAAGCAGCCGCTGATCGTGATACAGTTCCATCGCCCGGCACATATCAAAGGATCGCAGGATGGCGACCTCGTTTTTGATCGGACTGCCTGCCAGGCCAAGCGCGCGCAGCCGCTCGATCTCTTGCCCGATGCCCTTGATCTCACGATAGGAGCGGCTCTTGGCAGATCCATCGTGCTGCACCACACCAGAGTGAAACTGTTCGCAGCCGCCAGTACAACTTTTCCAGCGAAAATAGATGATGGCGTCGGCCCCATGGCCAATGGCCTGGTGCGTCCAGAGCCGGATCATACCGGGCGGCGGGGTGCGCAGTTGATTTTCGCGATTGATGTAGCCGCATTGTAGTTCGTTCATCCAGAACCCGGCGCCGCCGTTGTAGCTGCGAATGACGTCGTGACCGTAGGCACATCCACCAAGCAATTTGATATTGCGGGGATACATGTCGTTGGCGACAAAGTCCAGGTCGCGGGCCATTTTTCGGTAATCGATGCCGCTATAGGTGGTCATGTAATTGTGCGTGACTCGCGCTTTGGGGTCGGCGGCCTTGATCGTATCGACCTGGGCCTTGTTGAAGGCGAGCACGGCGTCGGACTGGAAGCGGCGATAGTCGAGCATGTGTGACGGATTATAGCCACGTTCAAGAGGAGGAATGATTTCGTCAAACGCGTGGATGTCCATGCTCCAAAAGCGCATTCCCCAGGCGCGATTCAGCACTTCCGGCGAGGCATAATAGTCGCCCAGCCAGCCCCGAAAAGCCTGGACACAGTGCTCGCAGACGCATCCAGAATAGCTGAACTCGTTGTCGGTCTGCCAGGCAATAATGTTGGGGTGACCGGCATAGTGTTCGGCCATCGCCTTGGTGACATTGACCGAAAGGCGCTGCATCGTCGGGTTGTTGTAGCACCAGTTCTTGCGCGCGCCCCAACTTCGCCGCTGCCCGTCCGGCCTCAGCACGTTGACCTCGGGGTAGGCCTGCTGCACCCAGGCGGGCATGGCCGCCGTGGGCGTACAGAGCATCACCTTGATCCCATATCTGCCCAATGTTTCAATGGCCCGGTCAAACAGATCGAAATCATAGACGCCCTCTTGGGGTTCAAAAACGCGCCAGGCGAACTCGCCAACGCGAACGATGTCAAAATGGGCTTCCTGCATGAGCCTGGCGTCGATTTCCCAGTTTTCTTGGGGCCAGTATTCGGGGTAATAGTCTGCACCGAAATGCACAGGTCTCCTCCTCTGCTTGAGACAGGGTGTGGGGCGTTACGGGGAAGCACCCTCGTCCGTGTGCCAACCTGTCCAACTTGGATTGTACCCTTGTTTACGAGAAAGTCAAGTAAACAAGGGCAATAGCTTCCGTCGATCGGGAGGGCGAGCAGATGGGGTGGTTGCAGTAAGCGCAGTCAAGCTGCACGTTTTCTGCAGCCAAACGATTCGGGTCAGGGGGGCGCAGTCCTGAGGGTGTTGGTGCCAATGGCGTTATTGTGCTGTTGGTGCCGCCGTATTGAATGTGGTGAAACCTGCCGGAGAGCAGCTACCGGCTCAAATGCGCTGGTTGCTGCTCTCCGTGATTGCCGTTTTGTAGGGCAAGGCAGTGGCTAAAGCTCCCCCATTGCGTGTTTGACTTGTGCACGCGCCGTCGTGTCAATCTGCGCGTGCGGACAAGTTGCAGTGGATGTGGATGCCTTTTTCACTGCCAGTCATCGGCTGTCGATGTCCCCCTCGTAATGCAGGGCCTCACTGCCGCGCTCGCCGGTGCGGATTCGGATCACGTCTTCTGCCGGGTAGACAAAGATGATGCCATCCCCTGGCTCGCCGGTCATCGCCGCCTGGCGAATCGTTTGAACTGTCTTTTCAACGTTATGCTCGCTGAGGACGATGTTGATCTGCAATTTGGGCAGCATGTCTACATGGTAGGTACCGGTGCGTCCGGTCAGTTCGATGCCACCCTGTCGGCCGTGACCTCGAATCTCAAACACGTTCAGCCCCACGATGCCGAGGTCGCGCAGGGCATCTTTGACGTCTTGGAGTTTTTCCTCGCGAATAATCGCTTCGATCTTTTTGATCATCGTTGTATCTCCTTACTAAAAGTGCACCGTTCAGGCGTAGGCGCGCTCGCCGTGCTCGCTGATATCCAGTCCCACTTCTTCCTCGGCAGAAGAAACGCGCAGGCCGGTGATCTTGTCCAACACTTTGGCCAGCACGAACGTGACGACCAACGAAAAGACGATGGCAATCGCCGCGCCGCCCAACTGCACCAGGAACTGGTTGAGGTTGCCGTAGAACAGGCCGTCGGCGCCGTTTGGATTGACCGAGGTGGTGGCAAACAGGCCGGTCGCCAGTGCGCCCCACAGACCGCCCAGACCGTGGCAGGCAAAGACGTCAAGCGATTCGTCGATCAGGTTGCGACCTTTGACGAACTTGATCGCATAATAGCTGATTGGCGCGGCAACCGCACCGATGACCAATGCAGCCAGGGGGGTGACAAACCCTGCGCCGGGCGTAATCGCCACCAACCCGACGACGGCTCCGGTGACGATGCCGATCACGCTGGGCTTACCGTCGATCCAGCTCAAAAGCATCCATACCAGCCCGGCAGCAGCGGCTGCAGTGTTGGTCGTCACAACGGCTTGCACGGCCAGCCCGTCGGCGGCCAGGGCACTGCCGCCGTTAAAGCCGAACCAGCCCATCCACAACAAACCGGCGCCCAGCACGCTGTATGGGATATTGCTTGGTTCAAACGTGCTGCGTCCAAACCCTTTTCTCGCGCCGATAGCCAGCGCAAAGGCCAGTGCCGAAAACCCGGCCGTGATGTGCACCACAGTGCCGCCGGCAAAGTCGAGTGCGCCCATCCGGCCCAAAATGCCCCCTGCACCCCACACCCAGTGGCAGACAGGATCGTAAACGAGTGTGGCCCACAGCAGACTGAACAGTAAAAAGGTCTTGAATCGCACGCGCTCGACAAATGCGCCGGTGATCAATGCCGGGGTAATGATCGCAAACATCATCTGAAAGGCGGCAAAGGCCAGGTGTGGAATGGTGGAGGCGTATCCGCCGGGTGCCGCGCCGACGCCGTTCAAGCCCACAAAGTTGAGCCCGCCAATCAGCCCGCCGATGTCCGAGCCAAAGGACAGGCTGTAGCCGTACAGCACCCACTGGATGCTGATCAGGCCGATCATGATAAAACTCAGGTTCAGGGTTGATAAAATGTTCTTTCGGCGAACCATACCGCCGTAAAAGAAGGCCAGAGCCGGGGTCATCATCAGCACCAGGGCCGACGAAATCAACAACCAAGCGGTATCTCCTGCACTAATGTCCATGTCAATTCTCCTAAGCTGGTCGGTGGTGGTGGGTTGCCGTTGGTGCACTCGTCCAAGTTTCTGAGGTGCTCGCGTTGCAGCGGTGCGGCAGATCGTTTACAGGAAGCGAGGACGTTTGCACAACGTATTCATTATAAACCCGGTTATTTGCGCCGTCTAGTACCCAGATGGGGCATTTTGTACAAACCCAGGCCCACTATTTTTGGGCAGGATGCACAGTTGTTTTTCACCTACTTGAGGTCAGTCCATGTCACAGATTGACAATCCGTGCCTTGTATGTTATTCTGTTTTCAGCTTTGCTAGCAGTCTGTCGGAAAAAAGAGGATGGAAGGGACAAGATGAAAAGACACCACGCCCTTTTTGGTCGGTTTAGTCTGCTCGCGCTGGGATTGCTCGCTATGTTTGTCGCGCTGCCATCGACCTCCCGGCCTTTGCTGGCTGCGCCGCCTCGCCAAATGCCGCAAGAGATCGACATCACCGTCGTCGCACAGCGCATCGGCGATTGGCACCGGACCGCTTTCCGGGGATATCACTTTAACCAATGGATATGGCTGGGAGACGTGACGCGCTTTAACGAGCGTATTGCCGATGGCGACCTGCAAGCATTCATAGACCCGGCTTTTCTCACCTCGATCGATGCTAATGCCGCTTATGTTGACTGCGACGGGATTGGGTGTTCCAATTATCTCAACGATATGGTCCTGGCTGACACTCCGGACAAGGTCCCGGCCCAGACGCTGTGGCACGAGGGGATGCACGCCATTTTGGACGAGCACGATCTCTCGCTCGAGGTCGCAGATGACGAGATTTATACCTGGTACGTGGAAAACGTGGTCAATCACGCGCTGCCCTGGCTGGAGCAATACGAAAAAGAGCTTGGCAAGGGCGAAGCGTGCGATCAAAAGCTGCTCGATCAGAAATGGGCTACATTTGTCGAAAAGATGCAGGAGGCCAGGAACACCGGGTACGGGGTCATTTCGACGGACGCACAGATCGAACAACTGCACCAGCTCACGGGTTTTCGGGTCAACGTGGATACGATTCGGCAGGGATACGTCGACGCAGGGCTGACCCAGTGTGCGGCGGTCACGCCAACGCCCGAGCCATCCTCCGGCACGCTGGCTGACCTCGACCTGATCTTTTGTGTCGACGTGACCGGCAGTATGGCCGACGACATCGACAGCGTCAAAACGGCCGCAGCCAGCATCGTCGATACCGCAGCCGCCAGCCATAAGAGCTATCGCGTCGCCATCGTCGCTTATCGCGATTGGAACGATTCCTCCGGGTATGCGATGTTTGAGGATTATGCGTTTTCGAGCGATAAAGCGGCGATCATTGCCAACATAAACAGGTTGAGCGTGGGCGGTGGCGACGATACGCCGGAAGCCGTGTTTGAAGCGTTGATGCGGGCCATTGATTCCAAGTCGGTGGGGAGCTGGCGCAACAATGTCAATAAACAAATCATCTTGATGGGTGATGCGCCGCCTCACAATCCCAGCAGCGAGGGATTGACGCCGGCTATTGTGGCCAAGGCGGCTGAGGACGCCGATCCGGTCGTGATCCAGGCCGTCGTGGTCGGAAACGACGGGGTCTACGATTCCGATGCTGTTGCCTCGTTCCGGGAACTGGCCGAATTGACCAAAGGCAACTTGTTCGAGGCGGCTGATGCGTCGCAGGTTCCTCAAGTGCTGAAACAGACGATAGAAGATATTCAACCGCCCTCGCAGTTCAACCTGCCTTTCAACCCGAGTTGGGGCATCTGGCTGGTGGTCGGAGGGGGCTGCCTGGCGTTGTTTGTGATTTTTGCGATCGTGGTCCTGACGCTCGTGCTCGGGTCAAGAAAACGGCGGCGTACGCCTGCGCCGTATCCGCAGCAGCCGCCCGGGCCATACCCACCGCCGCAGCCTGCGCCCTATCCGCAGCAGTCGCCTGGGCCATACCCGCCGCCGCAGCCTGTGCCGTATCCACAAGGACAAGCACCGCCTCCGGGCGGGTGGTCGGGTGAAACGGTCATTGGCGCTCCTCCTGCGGGTATGGCCGAGCTGATCGTCGAAAGTGAAAGCCATCCAGGCGCCAGGTTCCCGTTGGGGCCCAACGTCCGCTTGGGGCGAGCGCCAGACAACGATATCGTGCTTGGGGATGCCCAGGTTTCACGTTACCACGCAACGATTGTTGTTGCCGGCCCGCAATATGTGATCAGCGATCTGGGCAGCGCCAACGGTACGATCGTCAACGCCGTTCGCATACAGCAGCCTACGCCTTTGCGCGACGGCGATCTGATCACGATTGGGAACGAGCGGCTGCGCTTTCGACAGGGATAAAAAGTTGTCGATCATTTGCCAAGGCGATTGGCGTGTGGTATACTTTTGGTTGGGCTAAAACGAAATGCCGGAAGGGAGTGTGAAACGATGGTTATCACCTTTTTTGACGTTTTGTTCCTGATGATTATGCTTGTTGGTGCGGCAGTGGGCTTTTTTCGGGGTCTGATCAGGCAATCGATCTCGACGCTGATCATTTACGTGTCTACGGTTGTATCCACATTAACTTATCGCGGCTTGAGCAATTTGTTGGCCGGGGCAGGCAGGTCGGGCACGGCGGCAACCGGTATGCTGTCTTTTGTCATCTTGATGGTTGTCTTGAATCTGCTGCTCATCTTGATGGCGAACGACATGTTAAAGGATTACGATCTGGAACGGCTGGGTATGATTGGAAACCTCGGTGGGTTGGTTTTTGGTTTCCTCAACACGGCCATCTTTTGTGCCATCGCCCTGATCGTGATCCGTTCGGCAACGGCAGGCGATCCCTGGATCGGCTATGAAGGGGTTCGCACGTTCTTTCAGAGCCAGACGCAAAACTCGTGGATGGCGTTCATCTTTGGTCCTTTTATGCGCGTCGTCATCGCCACGATCCGCCCGTGGCTGTTTGGCCGTTCCTTGCCACCTTTGTTGATTAACGCGTTCTAGTAGCGGCGTTGGTCATTGGGGCCGGCTGTGGATCGCACATGGCCGGCTTTTTGTTTCTGTTGAAATGTGAGAGAAATGAATCCGAAATATTGGGACACACTGGAACTACCGGCGATTTTGCAGCGCCTGTCAAGTTACGCCTCTTTTTCGGCGGGGAAAACACTGGCCCTGGCTTTGTCGCCTTCCTCTAATGCGGATGAGGTTCAATATTGGCTGGCTGAGACGACCGAAGCGCAGCGAATACGCGAGATCAAGTCGGACGTGACGCTTGGCGGCGTGCACGATTTGCGACCGTTTGTGGAAAACGCGCTTCGTGGGGCGCGGCTGCTTCCGCAGGACTTGCTGGATACATTTAGCACCTTGCGGCGCGCGCAACTGCTGCAGCGCTCGATCGCCAGGCAACAAGACCAGTTTCCGATCCTGGCCAACATCGCTTACCAATTGGAATCGTGCCCCGATCTGATGCGCGAGATCGAGCGCTGTATTGACGAGTATGGCCAGGTGAGCGATGGTGCGAGTGCGGCCTTGTCGCGCATTCGTTCTGAACTCAAGATCGCCTACGATCGTTTGATGGATAAACTGAACCGGCTGCTTGCCAACCCGGACAATGCGTCACATCTTCAGGAGAGCTATATCACGCAGCGAGACGGGCGGTACGTGGTTCCGCTTCGCTCCCAGTCCAGGGGACGGATTCCGGGGTTGGTGCACGATCAGTCGGCCAGCGGCGCGACCTTGTTCATCGAGCCGCTGGCGACGGTTGATCTCAATAACAGCTATCGTGAACTGCAGCTTGAGGAGCGGCGGGAGGTGGATCGTATTCTACTGGTCTTGTCCGGCATGGTTGCCGAGCAGGCAGAGACGATTACGACGACGGTCTCTGCCCTGGCGCAGCTCGATCTGGCTTTGGCCAAGGCCAAATACGCCGAAGCTATCCGGGCGACAGCACCAGAGATCGTTCCGTTTCAACAGCCGCGCGGCACAACCGGATCCAGGGGCGCGGCTTCCAATCGCACGGTCATTGATTTGAGACAGGCGCGGCATCCTTTGTTGGATCCGCAGACCGTCGTCCCCATCGACGTCCAGTTGGGGGATCATTTGATTGTTGTGATTACCGGTCCCAACACGGGCGGCAAAACGGTGTCGCTCAAGACAGTCGGCTTGTTGGCCCTGATGGCTCAATGCGGTTTGCATATCCCGGTGGCGGAAGGTTCGCGGCTGACCGTTTTTGACAATATCTGTGCCGATATTGGCGACGAGCAAAGCATCGAGCAATCGCTGTCGACCTTTTCTTCGCACATCACCAATATCATTGACATACTCCAGTCGGCCGACCATCGATCGCTGGTGCTGCTCGACGAGCTGGGGGCGGGTACCGATCCGGTCGAGGGGGCGGCACTGGCGCAGTCGCTGCTGATGCATCTCTTGCAGCGCCGGGTGACAGCCATCGTGACGACGCATCATCCGGAGCTCAAGCTGTTTGCGCACCATACGCCAAGCGTGACCAATGCCTGCGTCGAGTTTGACATTGAGAGTTTGTCGCCGACTTTCAAGCTGACCGTTGGTTTGCCCGGGCACTCGAACGCGTTCTCGATTGCCAAAAGGTTGGGCTTGCCCAATGCAATCGTGCATCGCGCAGAGAGCATGGTCTCGGACGACGTGCTTAGCACCGAGCGGTTCTTGTCCGAGATCAAGACCTTGCGCGAGGAGACAGAGCAGGTACGTCTGCGAATGGAGGCACAGCAGGCTGAGGTCGCCTCCCTGAAGAACGATCTGCACGAACGGTTGCTGCACATCGAGAACGAGCGCCAGGACGTCCTGAGTCAGGCACGCGAGCAGGCTGCTCAAGAACTTGAGGACATTCGCCGGGAGTTACGGGCCGTCCGCCACAAGATGGCCCCCGGCAGCGGAGGCTCCACAACTGCTGCCCGGATCGAGGCGGATCTGGATGCCCTGGCCAAGCAGGTCTCGTCCAGTGCCAGGCAGGCGCTTGAGCCCGAAGCGCAGCCCGCACCGGCTGATGGTGAGATCGACATTGGAGACACTGTCTGGATTCCCGACCTGAACACGACCGGTGAGTTGTCAGCCGTTGATGGTTTTGCTGCCGAGGTCCAGGTCGGAGCTTTCCGGGTGCGCACGCGCCGTCACGCGCTCCAGTTGCGGCACAAAAGAGCGGCCCAACAGACCCAAGAGCCTGAACGGCGCGTATCAGTGCCTCCCGTGCCAGACGTGAGCCTCGAACTGCATTTGCGCGGCCTGAGGGTGGCGGACGGATTGCAGCGCTTGGAAAAATACCTGGACAGTGCTTATCGAGCCCAGGCACCGTTTGTGCGCATCGTCCATGGCAAGGGGACGGGCAAGCTAAAACAAGCTGTGCGAGACGCGTTGCGCACGCACCCATTGATCGCGTCTTTCCGCGATGGTGCGGAGGGCGAGGGTGACACCGGCGTGACCGTGGTCAAATTCAAGTAGGACATTGTTTTGCGCGCGCGACGGGTTGGGATCGAACTGCTGGCGATAGGTTTGATTGTCTTTTTGTTGGGCGTTTTGACATGGCCGGCCCTGGCATGGCTGTGGCAGGCATGGCTCAGCGATGAGCTGTACTCGCATGGCCCTGCCATCGTATTGGTTTCTCTTTTTTTGGCCTGGCGATCGCTCAAACAGGGCGCGACCGCGTCCGTGGCAGATGAATCACCTTGGGCATGGTCCTCGTTGGCTGCTTTGCTCCTGGTTTTGGGCAGCCTGGGCGGTTTGTTGTGGGCAATCCCAAGTCGGGCGTTCTACCTGGCGTTGGTGTTTTGTCTGCTGTTGGTAGAAGGCATGCTCTGGTATGGGCGGGGCGAAACCGTCGCCAAAAAACTGATTTTTCCAGTTGCTTTTCTCGGTTATGCCATTCCACTGCCTTTTGTCGATCCTCTGAGTGTGCCGTTGCAGCAATGGACAACGGCTTTCTCGACGGCGCTTGCCCGCCTGATCCATATTCCGGCGACGTATGAAGGGAGCCGGATCATGCTGACGACGTGTGGCCTGACCGTGGGTGCGCCGTGCAGCGGATTACGGTCACTGGTCGCTCTGCTTGCCCTCGCCACCCTGATGGCCTATCTTTTGCAGGGGCAGTGGTGGGTGCGGTGCCTGCTTGTCGTGCTCGCCGTCCCCATCGCCTTGATCGCCAATACAGGGCGCGTGTTGGCGCTGCTGGTCATCGCCGAGCGATGGGGGCAGCGCGTTGCACTGGGGATATGGCACGATTGGTCTGGGTTGGCGTTTTTTGCCATCGCGTTTGTATTATTGGTTGCATTGAGCTGGGGATTGGGATGCCGGAGCGTACGCGTCGATCTTGGACTTTGATCGTTTTGCTCTTGCTGGTCGTGGGGGCCATGTGGGGGGTGCAGCTTGGGCGTCCGAACGGCGCGACCGGCGACCATGGACGGATCGTGATGGTGGCCGATATCGATACCTGGCGGCGCACGCGGCGCGAACGGCTGGTATCCATGCCCTACGACCTGCGTGTGACCGCCGACCTGGCATCGCTGCCGCTCGAGATCGGCGACTGGACAGGCACCGACGTGGTCGATCCCGACCCGGTCGTGGTGCTCGATCCCGATGCCTATCTGGTTCGCGCCTACGAATACAAGCAAGACGGTGTGCCCCCTGTGTGGTTGAGCCTCGTCGCCAGTCGCAAGTTATCCAGTTTTCATCTGCCGCACGTTTGTTATCGCGGGTGGCGCACGACCATTCGTTCAGAAGCGATTCCTCTCAGGCGCGGCGACCTGTATGCGTTTTCAATGGTGGCGGTACAGGGAGATAGAACGCATATCGTGTACTATATGTATTTATGGCCCGATCAGGAACGCGCGATCGAGGACGGCTTGACGATGTTCAAGGTCACAAGCAGTGTGAGCACCGAGAGCATGGCAGCGTCCGGGGATACCGAACAAAAAACGCGCGAGGCCATTCACGATTTTATCGGCTTGTGGTTTGACAGCGTTGTGGAGCAGTGAGATGCGATTTCGATTTTGGGTCCCGATCGGTGGTCTGGCGCTTGTGTCCGTTCTGTCGGTCTTGGGCGGCGCACAAGGTGCGGGTGCCTGGTTCCAGTCACCCCTTCCAACGGCAGAGGTTCCGAATACACCGGGTTCCTTTGTTTCACCGTTGTCTCGGGCGGGGGAAGGTTTGGCGGATCTGTTTGGGTCGCCGGTTTGGTCGTCACTGTGGCTGTGGGTGATAATAGGTTTGATCTTGTTTGGCGGGCTGGCCCTGGGCTTGATCCGGCTGGCGCGCCGCCAAAGGTTGCCCGAGTGATCGAGATGGATCGCCGCGTTTTTTGGCGAGGGATGCTGCTTTTTGTCGTTCTGCTCGCATTTGCAATACGCGTTTCCGGACTGACCGCACAGAGTATGTGGCGTGACGAGATCGACGCGCTGGCGTTCTCACAGGCGCCTCTCTCGGCATTGCTGGGCAATTTCTCCCGTGCAGGGTGGAATGGTCCGCTATTCTATCTGTTGTTGCGCCCCTGGGTGGCGGCTGCCGGTCGCAGCGAGTTTGGCTTGCGCTATTTCTCGCTGTGGTTTGGCGTGCTTGGCGTGGCCCTGCTCTATCGCCTGGGAAAATCGTGGTTGTCCCGGCCTGTTGGCGCGCTGGCTGCTCTGTTGATGGCCGTTGCGCCCTATATGGTCTGGTACGCGCAGGAACTCAAAATGTATGCGTTGGTGAGCACGCTGGTCCTGGTCACGTTGATCCTCTATCACCGGGCGGTGCACGGCAGCGATTGGCGAATTTGGACCATGGTGATCGGATTGACCTGGGTGACGGCAGGCGTGCACATCATGGGCGGCCTGTTGGTGCTCGTGCTGGTGGGGTTGTTTTTTGCCTGGTGGCCTGTGACGCGGATGCAGTGGCCGGTGGCGTTGACGGCCCTGCTTGGGATCGCCTTGCCTGGTCTGCTCGTCGCGCCGTGGGTGCTGCCCCTTTTGTTCCGGGGTGGAAACATTGGCCACCATTTCGTGTCGCTGGGGTCGATGGTGCAGATTCTGCTGCACGCCTTTAGCCAGGGGATCACGAGTTTTGGCGGATCTCTGCCGATAGGGGTGATCGTATTTGGTATGTTGGCAGGGACAGCGTTGTGGCCGGATCTCGACCGGGCGCAGATTGTAGAGCGTGTTTTACAGGGCCTGGCCAAACGATCCACGCCGGAGGCGACGAACGCCCGCCCCGGGCAGCTCTCACAAGTCCATCACGTGCTGGCATTGTGGGTGTGGTTGGTTGTCCCGGTATTGGGGCTCTATGCGATCTCGCTGCGCGTGCCCATGTTTGTGGATCGTTATCTGATCTGGATCGGGCCGGCGTTGTATCTCCTGGTCGCGCGCGGGATCGAACAGCTCGGGCGGCGTCTAAAGGCATTGGGTGTGCTGTATCTGGCGTTGGTGCTGTTTTTTGCAGGATGGGGTATCGGAAAACAGGTATCGGCGCCGATCAAGTCGGATTTCCGGGCCGCAGCCGCGTACGTGCGGCAGCATCGCCAGGCGAATGAACTCGTTCTTTTCCACATCTCGTACGTGCGACAAACGTTCGAGTACTATTATGGCGATTCGATGCCCTACGCTGACGGTATTCCCAGCGATGACCGGACGTCAGAGGCCGATGTGGATGCAGCCATGCGAGAACGCGTGGCCGGGTACGACACGCTGTGGCTCGTGCTTTCAGAGCCCGAGATGTGGGACCAACGAGGGATGACTGTGGCCTGGTTGGACAGACATGCCCGTGTGGCGCAGCAAGATTTCGCGCGGGTATCAGTGATCCAATACCATCTATCGCCGCCGTCACAGCGGGATTCTCCTTGACAATCAGCCTTTCCCCGTGTATAATCAGCGCATTATAAGAGTTGGCAGGTCTATCCATTGTGGTGCTGAGTATTGGTGCAGGTGCATAAAATGTAGTGTAGGGACAGTGAAACCGGTTGCTGTTCGCGCGTGCGGGCACGTTGACCGGTTTTTCATTTCAGGGAGAGAAGGAATGAGTCGAGATCTTGCACCCTGGGAAATCCCACCGGATGAGGCGTATTGGCAGGCTCTGTTAACGGAAGGCGAATACAACCGGCACGATAATCGTGACACACGCGGCGAGAGTGACGTTCGCGGCGAACGTGACGTTGCCGAGGAAAAAGATAAACTTGGGTTTACTGAATCCGACCCTGCCCAGGATGTCGTCAGCGAGCAGGATGAGGCCGCGTTTTGGGATGTGGTTGCTCAATACCAGGCAAGTGGTATGCCGATTGAGCTGACGGTGACCGGTTTTAATCGGGGAGGGTTGCTGGTAGACTGGAACGGGCTGCGAGGGTTTGTGCCGGCCTCTCAGATCTGCACCCGTTTGCCTCACGGCAACGATCAGAGGCGGAACGACGTCCTTGCCGCGCGGGTTGGGGAGACGCTCAAGCTGAAGGTCATTGAATGTGAGCCGGACAGAAATCATCTGATCCTGTCAGAGCGCATTTTGGAAGAGCAGCCGCCGTCAGACCATTCGCTCCTGGACACGCTGTCCGCGTCCGATATATGCCGGGGACAGGTGACGAACTTGTGCACGTTTGGTGCGTTTGTCGATTTGGGCGGTGTGGAAGGGTTGATTCACATCTCGGAGCTGTCCTGGGGGCGTGTATCGCGGCCCGAAGACGTGTTGCAGAGCGGGCAAGAGGTTGAGGTGTACGTCTTGAGCGTCGATCCTGAGCAAGGGCGTGTGAGCTTGAGCCTGAAACGCCTGCAGCCGGATCCGTGGGCAGCGGTAGAAGAACGATTCCAGGTCGGGCAACTGGTAGAAGGCACCGTAACCAGCGTGGTTAGTTTTGGTGCGTTTGTGCGCCTTGAGGAAGGCCTTGAAGGGTTGATCCACGTCTCTAAATTGCAGGATGACGATTCGTCGACTGCCGTTGTGCTCGACCAGGATCAGGCCGTTCAGGTGTGTATTATGAGCGTTGACGGCGTTCAACGGCGTATTGGTTTGGGTCTGGAGCGGATTTTAACCTAGAGCATATAGGAGGGAACTTGAGCGATCCGAGGAGAATTCTGCGGGGATTAAAGATTCACCGCGATGTAGATTGGAATTATTCATTTTGGCGGCCTTTGAATTGGTACAGGTATGATATGCAGGATCAGTACGGGTTTGTCTATTCCCCGGAACAAGATCCACGAACGGGCTTTTATATCTCGGTCCAGGATCTGAGTGCCGAGCTGGACAGCGCCGTCAGTGAAGAGGATTTGCCCGCACTTCGCGAGGGCGTTTTGGAAGGGCTGAAGACGCTGCCCGACTGTGAGATCCTGATGGAAAAAGAGATTGCCAAGGGATACGCGATCGGGTTTGAGATATTGCTGACCTTTACCTTGGACGGTGAGACGTGCAAGCGCAGGATGCGTTTGCTGTACAACGACCGGCAGCAATTTACGATCTATGGTCAGGGATTTCCGCTGTCCGAGTATGATGTTTTCCACGATACGTTCGAATACATGTATGCGACGTTTGAATTTGCGGACATTTTGGCCATGATGGGCATGCCCGTGACCGATTCGAGCAAGATCGAGTGGGAGGGGAGCGGCGAAGGGGTGGAAACCAAGCCCCACAGCCCTCGCACGCACAAGGTCGATTAAAGAACGCGTTAACCCAATTGGCCCTTGAGGACTCACCCTCAAGGGCCTTGTTTCATTTCAGGATGTGGTTTGTTTTGTCGAACTGGCTTACAGCAGTACGCATCCCGCGCCGAGCTTTTGTTCGGGCGGCCCATCGCATTCCAGCTTGATCACCGTTACCCCGGCAATGCGATCGGGATTCTCTGGCGGCAGGCCTTTTAGGACCAGCCGGTTTTGTGTCTGTTCCAACTCGACGGTTTGGCCCGTAGCCAGGATGGAGGCCCTGTTCACGCCGACCTGCAATCCACCGATCGCCAATTCGCTGCCCGGCCAACGCGTGCACCAGAAATAGGCCGTGTTGCCCTTGATCGTCCACTGCCCGGTGGGCATCCAATCCATTCGTTCCCGGTCGGCGCGGTCGACCTGACCGTACATGGCCTCGCCATTTTGGGCCACCCACTTGCCCACCGCGTCCAGCCGTTCGCTGGCCTCTGCTGGCACCGATCCATCCGGCGCCGGCCCGATGTTGAGCAGCAGGTTGCCTTGTCCCGCTGCCGCGGTACGCAGCATGCCGATCACCTCGCGGACAGACCGCCAGTCGGGCGAGATGGGCATATAGCCCCACGAACCGTTAAAGGTCATGCACGCTTCCCAGGCCCGCCCTTGCTCGGCGGCGGTGACGTGTTCTTCGGGTGTGCCAAAATCTTCCGGCAGCTTGGAGCGGTTGTTGATCAGAATGTGCGGCTGGAGGTCTCGGATCATGCCGTTCATCTTGACGCTTTCCCACGCTTCGGGCGTCGGCAAGGGCCAGGAGACGTCGTGCCAAAAGATGTCGATCTGGCCGTAATTGCTGCACAATTCGCGCACGCAGCCTTGTGTAAAGTCGAGAAAGCGGCGGCGGGCATCCTCGTCGGTGGCGCACAGCGCGCCATCGGGGTGGTGCCAGTCCATCAACGAGTGGTAAAAGCCGATTTTCAGGCCGAACTCGCGGCAGGCGTCCACGTATTCGCGCACCAGGTCGCGCCCTGGGCCGCATTTGACGGCGTTATAATCGGTCTGTGCTGTATCCCACAGGCAGAACCCCTCGTGATGTTTGGTGGTCATCACCATATATTTCATGCCCGCTTTTTGGGCCAGGCGTGCCCATTCGCGCGCGGGGCGCTCCTTGGGTTTCCAGGTATCGGCCAGCTTTTCGTACTCGGCGAGCGGGATGCGCTCGCGGTTCATCACCCACTCGTGGCGGCCCAATTGGGCGTACAACCCCCAGTGGATAAACATACCAAAACGTGCTTCTTGCCACCACTTGATGCGCCCGGGTCGGGTGGCAGCGGTCCTTTCGAGATAGGCTTTAGTGGTTTGTTCGAGATCCGTGTCGTTGTTCATAGCTATCCTCCTCAAGTCAGTTACAAGTCAAAAGGTTTGCAGATTGTGTCCAGACAATCTGCAAACTTTCTTTTAGGGTAAAGGACGTTGACGAACTTGTCTCCGGTCAATTACAGTGATTCTTTATATCCTTCGATACGTAGACGTTCGATACTTGGCAGCGGCCAGTTTTCGTCAGCAAGGAATGCCATCAAGCAGCTCGCGATATCGAATACAACGCCTCTTCGCGCATGCATTCAGCTGAGAATGCGAAGACTGCGCGCAATGCTTCATTGGTCAGCGTCGGACAGCTTTCCAGAACCCGTTGTTCTGTCCATCCAGCCGCATATAGACCTAGAATGAAATCCACTGCCAACCGCGTTCCTTTGACGACTGGTTTTCCAGACAACACTTTCGGATCGGAGTGGATATAATCCTGCCAGTCTTGTGTCATCTAGTCTTCGTCCCCTAAAAACAGCTTGGCCCCGGCCAGCACCTTGAGCAGGTCCTTCCGCCGGAGGGCGCGCTTGCGGTCGATCTCGACCGATTCGGCCTTGTCGTCGGCCATCTTGGATAACGCTTCGAGCCACGCTGCACTGTCGACCGCCTCGTGCCGGATGCGCCACCGCTCGACCCAGATCGGCAGGTCATCGGTGTTGGTGATGCGCTGCCGGGTGAGGCTCTTGGTCACACCCTGCGATTCAAAGCTGCTTTCATATTCCTCGACTTGAGGTTTGATCGGGCAGACCTGCATACAAGCGCCGCATTTGATGCAGTAATAGTCGGCCAAAACCAGCTCATTTGTCTCCTCGTCGATGTGCAGGGCGCGGGTGGGACAAATGTCAGCACAGGCCAAACAGCCTTCGACGCATTTTTCACGCCGCAGTTCGACCCTGCCGATCCAGGGCTGTACGACCGTGAATGCACCATCGCTGGCCACCTCGCACTGCCGGCAGCGGATGCAGTGTTCCTGGTCGATCTCGATCTGCTTGCTGTGGCGGTTATAGGTGATGACGTTGGTGGGGCAGTTCATGATCACAAAGTCTTTGCGATCCCAGTCGAATGCCTCCGGGTCAAACACGGTGGATTCGACCAGCTTGGGGAAGGCCTCGTGGGTCAGCACCGGGTTCTCGCGCTCACCGTTGATGGTCAGGGTAATGGCGTTCTTGGGACACATCACTTCGCACATGCCACAGAGCACACACGTTTCGGGATCAATGTCCACCGACGGTTTTTTAGTCAATCGCCCGTCGACGATCTCACCTTCGACGTGAATGACGGCCTCTTTGGGGCACACCAGCGGGCCGATCTGGCAGCCGACGCAGCGCTCCAGGTCCCAGGTCATATGATAGTGCCGCGTCACCATCGTCCGTTCAAGGGTGATGGCGGTGCCGGTGACCGTTTTTTCGGTCATTCCTCGTTTGCTCATTGCTGTCTCCTAGTCCCTGCGAATCTCTTGTACCAGTTCGTTCTCGTGGTTATACACCTTGACCCACAGCGGCGTTTCGCCGGGCATGGCGTGAGTGGCACATCCCAGGCAGGGATCGTAGGCACGGAAAGCCATTTCGATCATATTCAAAATGCCATCCGTCACCGGCTTGCCCGGCTGCACCAATCCCTGTGATGCTTTTTTGATCGACATGCTGATCGCTGCATTGTTGTTGGTGGTGCCGACGATGAGATTGACCTTGGTGAGTATGCCGCGCTCGTCGGTGATGTAATGGTGGGTCAACGTGCCGCGCGGCGCTTCGACGATGGCGATGCCCTCGGTTGGCGTTTCGGTGGGGATAACGCGAATGTCCGGGCTGGTGATTTCAGGATCGGTAGCCAGTTCGAGTTCGCGTTCGGCGGCATAGAGCACTTCGATCAGCCGCGCCCAGTGCGTGGCCAGCGTCGCGTGCACGGGCTTGCCGCCCAGGGTGTCGTAAAACCTCTCGTATTCGGCCTGGGCCAGCGGCGTCGCCATGCCGTCTGCCGCGTTCAGCCGGCTGAGCGGTGAAGCGCGATAGATGCCACTGTCAACGCCATCCGTAAAGCCTTTCCAGCCTACCGGCTTGAGATAGGGGAATTTGAGGTACGACCACGGCTCGACGTGTTCAGCAACCACGTTCAAGTATTCGTCCGGCGCGTACTTGACCAGTTCCTTGCCGTCCGGGCCGGTCACGCGCACCTTGCCATCGTAAAAATTGACACAGTTGTTCTCGTCGACGAGGCCCATATAGTAGGTCTGGTGAGCAAACATGTCGCTTAGAATCAGATCGACGTAGGCCTTGTTTTTCAGGACGACGTCATTCAAAACTTGAAGCGACAGCTTGGCAAACTCGACAGACTGCTTGGCAATCTCGACGATCTGGTCCCGTTCCTCTTCTGTGATCCGCTTGCTCACGCCGCCCACCAGCGCGCTGACCGGGTGAATATAGCGCCCGCCAATGATCGCAGAGACTTTGTGGTTGGCAAGGATGGCGTCCATCACTTTTGCGCCGAGTTCGAGCCCCACTTTTCTAACCACACCCAGGATGTTGCGTTCTGCCTTGGGGGCGTCGGGGCCGACGACAAAGTCCGGGCCGCCGAGCACGTAAAAGTGCGTGGCGTGGTCGGCGACAAAAAAGGCCGAGTAGGCCAGCTCGCGGATCTTTTTCGCTGCTGAAGGAATATCGACGTGGTACACGGCGTCGCCGGCCTTGGCTGCCGCCATGTGGTGGGCCATCGGGCACACGCCGCAGATGCGCTGCGTGATGCGCGGCATTTCTTCGACGGGACGTCCTTCACTGAATTTCTCAAACCCACGCAGTTCGGGGACAACCAGGTAAGCGTTGGCCAGGCTTCCGTCCTCGTTCAGGAACAAATCGATTCGGCCATGTCCCTCTAGTCGTGTGATTGGATCGATACTTATCTTGGTTTTCATTGTCTTGTCCTCATCCACACCTATCGGTACTTGAGTTCGTTTAGGACCGAATTGGCCAGGCCAAAACGATAGCAGGTGCCGACCACATCCACCATCGAGTCCATCAGCTTTTGCAGGTTCTCGGGGTCGCTGGTATCCACCAATGCGGCGATGGCGCTGATCAGCTTGGCGCCCTGATCGACCACGCCGTCGGGCGGGCCGTAGCAGCCTCGGCAGGGCATATTGCCGTTGAGGCATGGCTGGCCGCATCCGGCGCGCGTGACCGGGCCGTAGCAGATCACACCTTGTGCCAAAAAGCAGGTATCGGGGTCCAACTCGACTTCGTGGGGGCGCTTGAACTCGGTCAGCCGGAATCCGCTTCGTCCCTTTTGGCGCGGGCAAACGTCACAGTTGGTCTTTTCGTCCGCGCCAATGATGCTGCCCTTGGGTGGCAGGTTGCCGTTCAAGGCGGCCTGGAACACCGTCCATATCTGGTCGACGACGGGCGGGCAGCCGGGCATAAAGTAATCGACATCGGTAACCTGGGCCAGCGTCTTGAGGTGATCGTAAAATGCCGGCAGTTCGATCTTGCCTTCCGGCACCTCGTTCTCGGTCAGCGGCAGTGTGCCTGCTGTCTCGTCGAGTGAAGGGGCGGTGATGTAAACGCGTTCCATAATGGATTCGGCGTCAAAGAGGTTGGCCAGGCCGGGGATGCAGCCTTCGTTGGCACATGAGCCAAAGGCAACCAGGATCTTGGATTTCTTGCGCAGCAGGTGAGCCATTTCTTCGTTCTCACTGGTGCGGATGCCGCCGTTAAAAAAGCAGATGTCGATCTCGTTGTCGTCCATGGCCCGCACATCGTCGTATTTAAAGTCCATCGCACAGGGCCAAAAGACGATGTCGACCAGGTCGCCTACCTGAATCAGGCGCACGCCCAATTCGGTGACGCTGATCTCGCAGCCTCCACAACTGGCCGCCCAATAGAATCCAAGTTTGGGTTTATTGTTTTCCGTCATACTTTGCCTCCTTTAGGGCTGTCAGGTTGTCGAGCATACCATCGACCTCGTCGCGAATCCGCCCGCGGTCTTGTGTGCCGATCTGGATAAAGCGCACACGTTTTGATGCATTGCCGTTCTCGATGTTCATCTGATCGAGCATACGGCCTAACAACCCCAGCTTGCAGAAAGCGACGTCGGTACCGCGCTTGTAATGACACTCGCCCGGTTTGCACCCGCAGACCAGCACGCCGTCGATGCCGGAGCGCAGCGCTCGTATGGCCATTTCGGGGTCGATGCGTCCCGTACACGGGATATGGATGACGCGCACGTTGGCGGGATAGCTTTCCAGGATGGTCAGATCGCTATCGGCGCGCAGCGACCAGTCGCAGACAAAGGTGATCAGTTTGGGCGCGCCGTTTGCGGCGGGCACGTCGATCTGGGCGACGATTTCGGGGTTAGCAACGCCTGGTCGCGATATGGCGCCCAATGGGCAGGCAGCCACACACGTGCCACAGCCCATACATTTGTTGCTATCGACGGTGGAAACACGATCCATCTTTCCGTTGATTTCCTTTTCCACCAAAGACGGCGCTTCGTATGGACAGACCATAACGCAGACGCCGCACCCCGAGCACGCTTCTTCATCGACGGATACTGTTTCCAGGGGCGAGCTATAGCCGGCCTCGACAGCCAGTTGTTTGATCGCCCCGATGACGCCCGAGATGTGAATCTGCTGCGGGCAGGCCGGATAACACAGGTCGCACGCCGAGCAGAGCCACGTCGTCGAGCTTTTGAACGCTTCCTCGCGCAGCCCGTTCATGACCAGGCGCAGCAAACGACGCGGATTGTATTCGGGTTCTATTTTTTGCTGGATCATGCATTTGCTGACGCACGTTCCACACGAGTAGCACATTTCCAGATGCTCGCCGCCGGGAATGGCACGCACCTGATCGGCGAATGTTTCTTTCGCATTATGCATCTTGTTTCCTCCCAAGAATTCAGGTTGCTGCAATCTCGACCGCTTTTATCGCCGCCTTGAGCCGCTCCGAATAGGCCATTGCTGCTTCGACTTCGGGTACCTCGCTCATCCGGCGGGCGCGCCGTTCCATTGTCGGGCGTAGCTCCTCGATTTCCGCGATCAGTTTTTCTGTGGGGATCGCGTCCAACGTGGCCTGCATCTCGTTCAGCACGCGCGCATACTTGTCACCTTCTGCCGCGCTGATCCACTCGATGCGGAAACGGCCCGGTGACATACCCATCTTGTCAAAGATGCTCATCAGGCGCTCCGCGCGAGCCGAACCAACTTGCTGCCCGGTGATATAGTGACAGTCCTGGGGATGGCAGCCCGAGTAGAGCACTGCACCCGCGCCGAGGCGGTAAGCTTCATAGATGAAATCGGTGTCCATACGTGCCGAGCACATTACGCGCAGACCGCGCTCGTTTGAGCTGTATTCAAAGTGACTGGTTCCGGCCAGGTCGGCGCCGCCGTAGGAGCACCACTGGCAGCGAAAAGCCAGGATCTTGGTCTCCGGCTTGTCGGCCAGCAGGGCGCGGATTTGGGCCAAAAGCTGGGCGTCGGTATAGTGCATCTGGGTGATGGCATTGTGCGGGCATTCGGCCACGCAGCCGCCGCAGCCGTGGCACTTAGCGGTGAGGACCTTGGCCGCTTTGCCCTGCTCGTACTCGATCGCACCGTACGGACACGCGCGGGAGCAGATACCACACTTTTTGCCCTGGGCGCTGATGCAGCGATCGTCCCACACCTGGGCCACGATCGGTTCGATCTCCCATTCGTCCGAGTGCAATACCCGTCCTGCTCGCGCCGCCGCTGCCGATCCCTGGGCAACACTGGCGGGAATATCCTTGACTCCCTGACACGCGCCGGCCAAAAAGACGCCGTCGGTCGGGCTGTCCATCGGCCGCAGCTTGGGGTGATATTCCATAAACCAGCCCCCGGGGCTTTGCGTGATGTTGAGGATCGAGCTGACCCGATCTACGTCGGGCTGGGGCACGGCCGCCTGGTTCAGCATCACCATATCAAACTCGCGCTCTATGACGCGTCCCAGTGCGACGTCCTCGGAGTGAATATAGAGATTGTGTGTCGCCGCATCCTGACTGATCAGGCCGGGGCGACCCTGAACAAAGTGGATGCCCATCTCGCGCGCTCGATCGTAAAATTCTTCATATCCCTTGGACGGGGTGCGGATGTCCATATAGTAGATGGTGATGTCCATCTCGGGATGCGCTTGTTTCAGGAGCAGGGCGTTCTTGATCGCATACATGCAGCAGAAATTGGAACACCATGGATTAAAGCGCTTGTCGCGGGAGCCCACGCAGTTGATGATCGCCAATCGTTCGGGATTCCTGCCGTCGCTGGGGCGAATTAATTCGCCGGCGGTCGGGCCGGCCGAGTTGTTGAGCCGCTCCATTTCCATTGCCGTGATCACGTTGGGGAAATGGCCATAGCCATATTCTTTCATGACGCTGGGGTCAAAGTGATCGTAGCCGGTG
>JAFGJF010000127.1 GCA_016929205.1 Anaerolineae bacterium | reverse complement strand
TCATTCGTCCCCCATTTTTGAGTTTCGTCTGACCTTATCACGCTTGGCCTATCCAGTCAATTATCCGCAGGCACAAGGGACAGTACCGATCAGGCGGTAGTCGCCCAGGCGGTAGCGCCACAGGTTGTCCCAACCTTTGAGCGGCTTGATCGTGTTGCCGCGCGGTGTGACCGGATCCTGCTCCAACTCAAAGTGGGCCTGGGTGGCCTGTTTCTGCAAAGTCTTGGATAGATCGACAAAATCGGCGTCGTAGGATGGTTTGTGAGTGATGAACCAGACCATTCGAAACCACCTTTCCTGTGGTGACAAACACACCCCTTACCGGTACACACTGCTCCGGCTATCAAACGTGAGCAGCATCACACTCTGTTGAGCGACATTGGGTTGATATACAAGCCGGAAATCGCCAATTCGATAGCGCCAGAGTCCCTTCAGATCAGAGTGCAATGGCTTGACCGTGTTTCCCTGGGGTGTAATGGGAGAACGACAAATGTGCGTCATCGCATCGAGTATCCGGCCCTTGAGTTTTTTGTCAACCCGTCGCAGGGATCTGACAAAGTCGTCACTCATTCCCACAAGCCATTCCTCCACTTCTTTAGTTTCGGGCTTGAGGTCCTGCAGCCAGTCAGGAGACGTTTCTTCCCCAAGTTGGCTGCCCAATATCTGCCCCATAGGAAGCGAAGGCGACTGCATCCAGTCAGGAAACTCTTCTTCGGCAGTGGATGGAAGCACTTGGTCAGCTTCAGTATCCAATGGGCTCAACCAATCCGGTATCTCTGCCTCTTCAGCAGCACGTGGAACTATCGGTGCCGATTCTTCGGCTGAGGGTTCATCACTGACGTCAGCCAGCCAGTCAGGCTCATCATTCCACAGATGTTCAATAGAATGGATCGTTGAATCAAGCGTCGCAAAAGTGATGCGTTTTTCCGCGATCGCCAAAAGACCTGCCTGGATAGATGACATCTCTTGTTTCGATAGTTGATCGTTGTTTGTCATATTCCTCACTTGAGCATTGCCAACTCGGCCTCAACCTCAGACCACAGCACGTACGGTACGTCGATGCGCGTGAAACGCACGTCGCGTGGTGTGTCAACGACCATACCAAAACAAAAGTCCTTGTCTAGCCGCCGCGCCAGCGTCGGTCCCATCATCTGCTGGCGATTGAACTGTTCGGTCGAGGCTTCGCCTTTGTACTTGCACTCGACCAAGACCACGTGATTGTCGGTGAGCAAGAGCACGTCCGCTTCTGTGCCCAGCATACGCCGGATATTGCGCGTTTTGGTATAGTAGGCCTGATCCAGGATACGTTCGCGCAGAAAATCGTCATACCAGCCAGCCCGCCCGCCGGCTGCCGGGTGACGGATCTCGTCATCCGGTGCCGTGCGCCAGATCTCATTCATCCCAAAGTCCTCAGGCAAGTCAAAAAGATGGTTATAATAAGCGATGAACCGGTCTTCACGCTGTGCATCGCCGCGACATTGGTAATAATCGGCGGTAAAGACGTCACGCAAGGGAAAACAGAGATGAAACACCTGGGCCGCCTTTGCCTCCTCCTCCGGGCAAGGGCAAGCAAAGCGTTTCAAGAGCCAGGCGCATCCTTGGGGGCGTTCAAGCAGCGGTGCCAGCCAGCGAACTTGCAGGCTGCGCTCGGCGCGGTTGACATCCCAGGAAAAGGTTGGGATAGGCTCAAATCCCTTTGCAGGTGACAACGAGGGATCTAGCAGCCAGCGGTATGCAGGCGGCACATCCTGCCAATCCGGTTTGTATCGGCCGCCGATACGGTCGTGGTGCGGTTTATCTTGCACCGGGTCAAAGCAGCGATACAGACCATGCTCGATGCGCCACAAATAGTTGTTGATATACCCGGTATGAAGTGGCAGGTTTGCCACGCAGTGCGTCACAGCATGCGTTTGCACACCAGGGCGTGCGTCACCGAATTTCTTGCGTACTCGATCAACAAGCTCGCTCGGGGCAAAGGTTCCTTTCTCTCGCTCAAGCATATGAGCGGCAAGATAGATCTCGACATGGATTTTCACCAGGGCCTCCTTTCTATGTCAATCCACTTCAACATCACCTTTGGCCTTGCCATAGATCCACACCTCGGCCATCTCGTCCTCGTCGCGCCCCCATTTGGCCTCGACCTGCACCCCGCGCACATAGTGCAGGTTGTCATCAGGATACAAATGCCTGGTCAAGGCATCCAGGATGAGCTTGGGGATGTTTTCCACATCCGGCACCTGGCGTTTACGCTTTCCCCGGCTCTCGCCCACCACGCAGCGGATGCAAAAGACAAACCAATCGTAACGCTCGTCCGGGTTTGGTGGAAGGATCGCCACCTGCCGGACCCGTTCCTTGTATGCAGCATCTTTTTTGCTGCCCCAGGTCTGCACGCGGGGCAAGATGAAATGGGCGACCTGAATAAGCCCTGCCGGCGGTTCAAAGATCGGCATCTCGATTCTCTCTATCGATCTCTTCCAGCACACCTTCATCGTCCAGGTAGTAAAACTGCACGCCGGATGTCAGGTGTCCGTATCGCTTGAGCCACAACAACGGCACGTCGCGATCGTAGCCAAAAACCAGGAATTGCAGCGCAGCGCCGCTCTTTTCCAAGAGCCAGACCCGTTCTCCGATCAGCGAGAACTTGGCCGGTGGGAGGCGCTGCCCCTGCACAGGCGCATAATACAGCGCGCATCCGACCACGCTCCGGTCGGAGGAAACCAGCTCGAACGCTCGTGGCACGCCGGGAACCACCCCCGGCCCCAAGGAAACACCCAAGTGAGCGCTCATTGCCTCGATAACCTTTTCGGTGAACGCCGCCGAAGCGCGCGGCCCCAGGTACGGCTCGCCCGGCCCGGTTCGTCCCGGGGAGGAAAGCTGCGCCCCGACCGACTCGTCGGCGCAAAAGGCCCGTTCGCGCCCGCGCTGCGTGTCCTGGATCCAGCCCGGGCCCGACAGTTCCCGGGTCAGCAGGTAGACCTGCTGGTGGGAGCCGATGCCGGTGGCCTCGCGGATCTGGCGCAGCAGGTCGCCGGTGAACTCGGTCTCCTGGCCGATCACGGGCATCGGTGCGGCCGGCGGCGTGGGCTCACCGGGCAAGGCAGCGCTGCCCGATCGG
>JAFGJF010000126.1 GCA_016929205.1 Anaerolineae bacterium | reverse complement strand
ATTGCCTAGCTGTATCAAGTGCGTCAAAAGGTCCTTCAGGTGCGCGTCTTTGTCAACAATCTGCTCTTGTGGGTTCGTAAGGCTGCTTTGCCCACTTTGGTGATTTGATACACTTTGCGTGGTGGCTTGTGTGTGCTGGTGCAATCCATCTTGGTGTAGGGCGTGCAAGGTCGGGTAAATGCTGCTGTAACTCGGGATACTTGCCAACCATGCAAAGTGATCCGGGAACTGTTTGATGTCATAGCCAGCCATCGGTTGCTGTGCCAGCAACCCCAGAACAAGCTGATAAAGGGTTCGTGCACCGATATAATATATCTTTTAAGATATGTATCAACTAGATATATTATACCACATCCGGTGGGCTTTGTCAACTCGGGCTTTCCGTCATATCGAGTAGGGCGTCCGCTTTGGTAGGCAAGATGAAAAAACACTGCACAAGATGCTCGACAAGGTCGACCATTTTCGTTGCCTGTTCCCTACCCGGCTCTGAAATCGCGAGATCGCTTTTGAGCAGATGCTGGACTCGGCAGATAATGCTTGTCCACCGCTGTGATAGGTCATCATACATGGTCATCACCGATTGTGATGACTCATTTGAGACCGGCAGCATTGTGTCACCGTCTGCCCCCAGCATCTGCATCACTTCCTCCAAAGCGCGCTGGCAAGAGGCAATCGCCGGTGCCCACTCGCCGAGGTTATAGGCCCGCAATGCCGAGGTGTAATCAAGCGCCAGTCTGTTGGCGAACGTTTCAGAGGAATCGATTTCTTGCAAGGGGGATCGATGTGCAGCGAGCCATACCATACCTGTGGGTTGTCGTAAAAGACGGCCTGTGTGCCGTTGCCGTGATGATAGTCGACATCCAGGATGGCCACGCGCCCGCCGGCTTGACACAGACAATGAGCGGCGATCGCGGCGTTGTTGAGATAACAGTAGCCGCCGAAAAAGTCCGGCCCGGCATGGTGTCCCGGCGGGCGGCACAGGGCGTATACACAGGACTCACCAGCTTGCAGAGCCCTGGTCCCGGTTACGGCACAAGCGACCGAGGCCAATGCCGCGGCCCAGGTGTGTGCGCCGATCGGCACGCCGGTGTTCGTGCAGTACAATCCTTTCAATCCCTCGAAACGGCTGGGGCGTCGTCGCTGCCCGGGCGGTGGAAAGTAGGTCGGAAAGACCGGCATCTCGCGGCTTTGCTCGTTGCACTGCCGCTCGTACGCCGTGGACAGGTAGTCGATCATACCAGCGTCGTGGACGGCCAGCACAGGAGCAAGCCCAACGTCGTTCGGCACGACGATGGAACCGAGCTCTGCCTCGCAGATCGCCGCCAGGACACTATCGATCCGTTCCGGCTGGTCAAACGATCTGGCACGTTCACCTTGTTTCACGACGTAGGTAGGGTGATGCATCCGCTGAACGGGGGCGTAGACGATATGCACGATCATGCTCGCACAGAAGGAAACCTGTATACTGATCTTTGCGCCAATCGCCGGCGGCGTTGAGCGTTCTCAAGTACATCAAATTGTGGTCGGTATTCTTTGGCTACGTAAGGTGAAGTCGTCGCCCGGAGCAGCGCGCTGTATGCCGGGACGAACCGTACCTCGTCGCCCAGTCTCAAGTTGGTCTCAGTCACGTCCAGGATCAAGTGATCGCTGCTGGCGCCCAGGATGTCGGCTTTGATGTGGGGCTTGATCGCCGACACGTCAACATCCTGGCGGCCAAGGGCGAGGATGGCCCGTGTTCGATCCCCATTGTCGTCAAAGTGGGGGACGTGCCCAAAGGCATTCTGGGCCGTCTCGCCATCCGGCCTGGAAGGCTTGGTCTTGAGCTCAATCACCTCGGCGACCAATGTAAATGCGTCGGTGTACAGTCCAGGAATCGGCTGCCGGGTCAGGGGATCGCACCCTAACAAGATCGACTCACCGATGCGCAGGTGGTTGACACGACCCACATCAGGTGCAGAAATAAACCATTGGTAGTTGGCCGAGTTCCCGCCGGAAACGATGCGCAAGTCGATTGAGAATCTCTGCTCGACATCGTCGGCGATTGCCGTGAGCAGTTGCATCTTGTCGTCCGTCGGTTTGATGCCGCCAAAGCAGGCCAGGTTGGTGCCGATGCCACACAGGTCGATCCCCGGCAGGTTCAAGGTCTCGGCGACGACCTGTTTGACGTTCTCCGCCAAGATGCCCTCCCGCAGATCGCCCAGCTCGATCATCAAGATCACCCGGTGCCGTTTGCCGCGCTTGACCGCGCATTCGGACAGGGCGCGGATCACGGCCACCTCGGAATTGAGGCTCACGTCAGCCCATTCGACAACCTCGGCTGCTTGACTCAACATCGGCGAGCGAATGAGCATCAATTCGGCCTGGATGCCGGCCCGGCGTAAGTTGCGGATGTTGTGCAGGCGAGAATCACCCAATGAAGGGATGCCAGCGTGCAGCAAAGCGCGGGCTACTTGAGGTACAGCACACACTCCTTTGGTCACGGCGGTGATGCGGATGCCGCGCGAACCGTACAGTTTGCGCAAGGCGCGCACGTTGTGCTCGATTCTGCCCAGGTCGATCTCGAGCCGTGGTGTATGCATCTAAGATCCCAGCCCAAGTCGTTCCACAGCCGCGCAGATGATCTCGTCCAACAGCTCTTTGCCACCTTTGTCTTCGGCGCGGGCCATAAAGCCAATGTAGCTGTGTGGCTTTTCTGGCGGTGTGCACATCAATCCTGCAAACGAGTTGGCTTCCAGGAGCATCGGGCCGCGGTCGGTCAAGATGGTATCGAACCGGGCAAAGTCTTTGAGTCCCAGCACGCGATAGGCGCGCAGGGCTATCCTCTGCATCATGGTCAGTTGCGTTTCGGTCAACGGGGCCGGGCAGAGAAACGCGTCGTCGTCCAGTTCCTTTTTCTCAAAGGTGAGGGTGACGTCACCTTCTTTGTAGGCGATCTCGAGCGGGGGCAGCACGCGCGCCTGGTCCCCGTTGCCGATCACCCCCAGCGTCACCTCGCGACCCTGCAGGAAGCGTTCGATCAACACCGGCTGCCCGATCTTGTCGAGGCGTTCTCTGACGCCGACGACGAGCTGCTCGTAGTCGTGCACCACCGACGCGTCGTTGATGCCGGCGCTGCCCCGGCCGGCCACGGGTTTGATGAACAACGGGTAGGGCATCGGCGGGTCGGTTTTCTGGAATCGTTCACAGTCCTGTTCTGCTTTGGCGACGACAAAGGAGGACGTCGGCAAGCCCTGGCGCTGCCACAGTTTTTTGGCCAGCGACTTGTCGGTGGCGATGACGATGCCGATTGAATCGGAACCGACGAACGGGATCTCCAGATCTTCCAGAATAGCGGCTTCAGCCAGGCTGGAGACGTTAAAGACGAGGTCGATCTGGGCGTCGAGCAGATCCTGGATGAACGTGGGTCTCCAGTGGATCTGGATCACCTCGTATCCGGCCTGGATGAGCGCTTGTTCGTGATGTGCGACCTCGGCGTCCGTTTCGTCGACCACGCGATCCGCACCGGCAAACTTGGTTTGGATGGCAAAATTGCCGCGTTTCTTGTTCAACAAGCCGATCTTGGGTTTTGTCATTGTCGTTCTTGATCCTTTCCTTCTCAAGTGGTTGGCACAGCCGCGAGTATCGGTCACGCCGGTGCTGACGCCCGTTCTCTATCTGGTAAAGCGGACAACCCGTTGGCTTTTCGAACCGTGTTCTCGATTTCGCGCAGCAATGCTGGATTCTGCCGCAGGGCATCCTTGGCGTTTTCACGGCCCTGGGCGATGCGCTCGTCGTTATAGTTGTAGAACGAGCCGCGCTTATCCACGATATCCATGTCCACGGCCAGATCCAATACGTCGCCCGGTCGCGAGATGCCTTCGTCGTACATGATGTCAAATTCAGCTTCCTTGAACGGAGCGGCGACCTTGTTCTT
>JAFGJF010000125.1 GCA_016929205.1 Anaerolineae bacterium | reverse complement strand
GCTTTTTCGGTAAACGTGATTGCGGCGATGCTGCGCAGAGGCACTCCGGCGTCCAGCAAGGCCAGGTAACGCCCGACCAGGGTGCGCGTCTTGCCCGATCCGGCACCGGCGGTAACGACGATATGGTCACCGGCCGTGGCCGCTTGGGCCTGCGGATGGGTGAGTTGCAACAAATCGAGGATCTTCATCTTACCACGACCTCGGCTGATACCATTCACAAAACGACGCCGCCGGGCAAAAGTGGGGACATCCCCCCTCCGGTGGCGCAGGCATAAAGTGCCCGGCACGCACGGCTGCGCCAATCGCCATCGCGTAATCGACTGCCGTCTCGATCGCCCCGGCGACACCTGCTTTGCCCCCTGCTGGCGCATACTTTTCCAGGCGAAGGCTGCTGGGTCCGGCCGAGCCGATGTGCCAGTAGAATCCGCTGGCGACCGGTGCCCGGAGCGCTTCCTGCGCCGCCATTGCGTAAAGCGGAAGTTGCAGCCGGTGCCCGTCAGACAGGTCGCGGGCTGAAATGGGCGTCGACCCGGCTTTGTAGTCGATGATCCGCAACCGTCCGTCCGGCGCGCGGTCGACCCGGTCGATGTAGCCGCGCAAGAGCATAGAAAGCGCGGGGTTCTTGGACGAACTCAGGACCAACGGAGGCTGCTCGTGCAGGCCAAAAGGCAGTTCTTGCCTCAGCGGTTTGTACGGACCGGCAATCTCGATCAACGCCTCGACCGTACGGCGCAACACATCGGTCAATTCCTCCTGCTGGCGTTCCCACAGCGGCGTGGGACGGAAACCATACTCGTTCGGGGCAGCATCATAAACCCGCTGGGCCACGGCAGGCAGTTCGGCACGCAGTCGATCCGGGTCGCCGTCAGCCACCAGATCGTAGAGCCTTTCCAGCACCAGATGATAGATCGAACCGAGGATGAGCACGTCAAACCCGATCCGGGGCAGATCGCGCGGCTCCAACTCCATCACAAAAGCCGCCCAAAAATAAAACGGGCATTTGGCAAATGTTTCCAGACGGCTGCTCGACCAGGGCCGGTCGGGGCCAAAACGCTCTGCCAGCCGTCCCTCCAACGACGAGAGATCGCCGTTCCAGAGCGAATGAGCGGCCCGAGAACGCACGTGCAGAATGGCGACCATATCCTCTATCTCATCGCCGGGCAGCATATCAGCCAGTTCCTGTTCCGAGGCCACGTCGCTCACCGGATCGACCGGGCGGATGTGCTGGACTTGCGCCTCGTCGAACAACCCCAGCACGGCGGACCAGTAAGGAGACGGTTCCCAAGGCTGCCCATCATCGGCCAGGTAAGGCCGGCAGAGCAGCAGCCTGCGGCGGGCGCGCGTCACGGCCTGGTAGAAAAACGTGGCCTCGTCGCCGCGCAGGCGCGGCTCGATGGCAAAGCCCTGCTCGGCCAGCCAGGCGCGGTCGGGCTCGCGCAACAAGGGATCCTGGCGCTCCACAGAAGGGAAATCGCCCTCTGACAGCCCCAACAAGGCAACCGAATCGAACGCCAGACCCCGCGCTTCCGGCACCGATGCAACCAGGATCGCTTCCCTTTCACCGGATACGTCCAACGACGCCTCTTGAACAGCCTGAACGAGCCCGGCGACGAACTGATCGTAAGCAAGCGGCTCGCCCTCTTGTCCGCCGAGCATCCCGTCGGCCAGCACTTGCGCACGCAAGATATCTTTGAACGTCTGCAAAGCGGCGACGTCACGCTCGGCGGTGGCCGGATTCGCACGGGCGCAGGCTACGACATGCATGGAGGCGACATCGTCCGCATCCTGACCCGCCTCAACCGGGTCGTCGCCAATCAACACTTCCACCCACATCACCCTTTCGCGCAGTGTGGCCCGAGGAGGAGGGGTGATCCTGGCCACAACCGCCTGGACGACCGCCTCCAGGCGCGCTGCTTCCACGCGGCTTGGGGGACGGTGAGAAGATGGATCATCCTCTTCATAATCGCGCGCCGGGGCGCCATCTTGCGCCTCTTTGCGCGCAGCCAGGCGCTGGAACGCCTCATGCCACTGGTCAAGCCGGGCAACGACCTGTCCGGCGTTCGCCACATCGTAAAGGCGTTCGGCATCACCTCGCTCCAGCCCACAGCCGGACCAATTGAGATAGGGGCTGGTCAACGCATCGATCAAAGCGCGTGGCGACCACGGATCCGGTTCGAGGGGCAGTCTCAACAGATTTAGAATCGCGGCGACTGCCGGATTGCTCTGCAGTGAGTCACCGGAGGCAAAATGCAGCGGCATGCCAAACTCGGCGGCAACCTCTTCCAGGAACAGCCGGTAGGCGATCACGTTACGGGCGATGATGGCCACATCGGAGGGCGACAAACGATCGTGAACCAGGCGTGCCTTGAGCCAACGCAGCGCCTCGCGGGCTTCGGAGGCGCGGTTCTGCGCTTCGAGAAAAACGACCGCGTCGCCGGTCGGGTGAGGCGCCACGCCGGGTTCGAACAGGCCGGCCTCAAGATGGGTGAGAGCAGTAGCCTGCTTTTTCCGGGGGATCGAAACAGTTTCGACATCAAACGTCTCGACCAGAACGGTACGAGCACGGATCAAACGGCGGTGTGCCAGCCGGTCGGGTCGCTGCAGATCGCCGGTCATCGTGACGAGAGTGGCCGCCGCACGGCCAGCCAAAAGCTGCAGCAAATGCAGCTGTGTGGGGTTGAATTCATCAAAGCCATCTACGACCATCAGTGCCAGGTCGGAAAGCAGCGACGGGGTTTGCTCCAGCGCGATCGCGGCCAACCAGCCCTGGCCCTCGGCATCGATCCAGCCAGTCTCGAGCAGCCAATGCTGGTAAGCAGCATACAGGGTCGCCAGCTCGATCAGCCGATTCCCCCCCTCAATCCCCCCCGAAGACGGAGGGGAAGACACGATGCGGCTCAAATCCTCCGGAAAAACGCGAGCGCGCTTGAACTCGCCAAACAGGTCGCCCAACAGGCGGGCAAATCCCGGCGAGTGACGTACGGGGGCATAGTATGGCAGCTTGCCGGCATCGTAAAGGGACCCTGCAATGTGCAGGATCAGCCGCTGACGGACGGCAGGCATCAGGTACGCCATCCCTTGCTCGGGCTGCGCCTGCGGGAGTTCGAGCGTACCCCAAGCCCGGGCCAGGATGTCGGCATAGAGTCCATAAAAGGTCTGCACCCGCACGCCGAACGTGCCGCCGGCCTGTGCCATCCGCTGCCGGAACGCCTCGACGTCAAGCTGGTCCGGCACGAGGACGCGTACCGGGGTCAGCGGCGGCAACGCGCGGATAGCCTCGATAGCATAGGCCGTCTTGCCAGACCCGGCAGGAGCGACGACAAGCCGAACGGCCATGACGTCTCACTTGCGACGACGGCGCTGAGGGCGCCGCCAGCGCAAAGCCGTTTTCATCTCTTCGACAACGTTAAAGACGATCGGGCAGACGAACGTGTTGTTGATCCGGTTGATGCTGGACGCACGAAAATCATTGTGTAAATGAGGATATTCGCGGCAAGAAGTAGGGCGTGCCTCGTAAACCCGGCACAGGTTGCCTTCAAGCAGCGGGCAAGGCGCTGGAAGCAGCCAATGTCCTCCACGGTTCTCATCGTACTCGAGAAAAGTATCCTGGACCTCAACCACGCTCATATCGAGAGCAGAGGCCAGGCACTCAATCTCTTTTTCTTCCAGGCTGGTGGACGTCTTGCGACAGCAGTTGGCACACTGTGTACAATCGATCTGGGCCGTGACCGCGTCAGCCAGGTCGCGCACGACCGACATCAGGCGCTCATCATCAAAGCCGAACTCGCGCTTGATCCACTCGCGAAACGCCCAGTTTTCGTCCTCCCGCGCTTCGGCGAGGCGTTCCACTTGAGCAGAATCGGTCACCCATTGGTCCATCACATTCCTTCCTTTGCAGCTAATTCACGCCCCAAATCGATCAACTGCTGCACGGTTCCGATTAACCCCTCGGCCGCCTCGACGCTGGGCGGCGGCGCATCTTCCCCTTCGGCCGGCGGTGCGGTAAGCGCCCGCACGCGATCCAGACGAGCGGCAAGATCGGCCGGAACGCGGCCGGTCGCAACCAGTTCCGCTTCCACCAGGCGCGGGGAAAGCAGTTCTTCGCCCGGTACTTTGTCTTTGACCAGCGAAAGGTGCGCGCTCAACGCCCATCCCAACGACTGGCGCACGGGGCGCATCACCTCTTCCGGAAAACCACCCTGCAGCACGACGGAGGCCAACTTGAGCCGTTTGTCGGCCGTATCCAGTCCCTCGTTGGCGCGGCGCAGCCGCTTTTCCAACGCCTTGTGCTCGTCGGCCCGGGCCGGAGCAGGGATAGCCGAAGCCTGGTAGACGGTCGCAGCCTCGGCCGTCTGTTCCATGATCCCACCGGTGAGCGCGGACAATGCCCGGTACCCCTCCTGCTCCATCAGCAGGAGACCGGGTGCGGGGAAATTGCCGTAATAGTCGCCGAGATGAGCTTCGACTTTGGCGCGCAGCTTGGCCGGATCACGATCCACGACGACAAGCACGTTGCCGTCGGCCGGCACGCCGGCGAGCTGTGGGGCCTGTCGCACCAGGAGAATGCGGCCGGGATAGTGCCCCACCAACAGGTCAGCAAACCCCTGTAGCGTGGGTACAGGCTTGATCTCGGCTTCGACCACGGCCGCCGGTTCGAGCATCAGTTCGGGCTGGGCTGCTTCCTTGGCGCCCAACAAGACCTCAAGCCGTTGCAGAACGCCGCCCCCCGCGTCCTGGAAAGAAAGATCGGAGACGTCACTCTCCTCGTTGAGTGCGGCGTCAAAGACGGCGCGCTTGGCAGCCAGCGTATCGAGCATCCGTTCCTCGATCGTCCCTTTGGCGATCAGGTTGACGACGTTGACCGTGTGCGGCTGGCCGTGGCGGTGGGCGCGGGCGATGCGCTGATCGAGCACTGCCGGATTCCAGGGCAGGTCGAGATTGATCACCATGCTTGCCGCCTGGAGGTTCAACCCCACGCCGCCGGCATCGGTGGAAAGAAAGGCCTTACAATTGGGATCCTCAAAAAACTGCTCGATGAGCGCGCCGCGCCTTTTGACCGGCACGTCGCCGGTGAGCTTGACCCAACCCAGCTTGAGTTTTTCCAGCACCGGCTCGACCAGATCGAGCATCTTGGACCACTGGCTGAAAACGATGGTTTTGTGGCCGTTATTGGCTACCTCTTCTTCCAAAATCGTGCGCAGTTCGCGCAGCTTGGGTGCGCTTTTTTCGCGATCCTGGGGCTTGATCTCGGGGTCGTGCAGGGCCAGAGCGTTGCAGATCAGGCGCATCTTGATCAGCGATCCTAACAAGATCTGGTGTTCCTGGGGCGTAAGGGGACGGCGGCGCGCGCGGGCCATCAATTGTGCCACCCGCTGCTCGTATTCGCCATAAGCCGCCCACTGCGGGTTGGTCATCTCGACGAAAAAGTTGCTGTCGATCCGTTCCGGCAGATCAAACAGCACCTCTTCACGGACGCGGCGCAGCACATAGGGCGCAATACGGTGGCGGAGTTCATCCAGGTTTTTGTACCCCAGAACCTGGTACGAACCGGAACGCCGCCTCTCGGTTTCATAGTAGCGGGTGTTGAAACGCCACAACGGTCCGAGGATCGTCGGGTCGATGAATTGTAAGATCGAATAAAGCTCGTCGAGCCGGTTCTCCAGCGGGGTGCCGGTCAGGACGAAGGCGTAAGGACTGCGCAGTTGTTTCACCTTGTCGGCGGTCTTGGTGCGCCAGTTCTTGATCCGCTGCGCCTCGTCAAGGATCACCAGGTCGAACGCGTGCTGAGTGATCTCTTGCTCGTCAAAACGCACCAGTTCATAATTGATGATGTTAAAGAACTGCGGATCACGGTACAGCTGGCGGCGTTGGATGGCATTGCCCTCGATCACCTGGGCAGGCAAAGAGGTAAAACGGCGGATCTCGCGCGCCCATTGGTGCTTGAGCGAAGCCGGGCACACGATCAGCGTATGCTGGATATCGCGCAACTGCTTGAGCAAAGCAGCAGCGGCGATGGCTTGCACCGTTTTGCCCAGGCCCATGTCGTCGGCGAGCAGCGTCCGGCGACCGAAAGCCAGGTGAAGTAAACCCTCCTCTTGGTAGCCGTAGAGCGGCGTCGAAATGACGTTCAGTGAACGATTGCCTTGCTCCACCTGATCGAGGAACCAGCGCTTTTGCTGCGCGACCGCCTCGACATCTTGCTGGTTCTTTAAATGATCGTGCACGGCCTGGTCGACGTGGATCTGCTCGCGGTCTCGATCGCGCAAGCTCTCCACTTCGCCCAGTAGAGCGGGCAAACTCTGCGTCACCTTGCCTTGCAGAACGCCTTCGGCATCAAAGTAACGGGCCAGCAGATCGTGCAGCCGCTTGTTTTTTGGCAGAGGCATGGTGACCCGGACCGTGGTCCGTTCGGCGTGGTGGACGTAGACCTGGGTAATGGGTGGAGCCTGGGCAATGAATTCGTCCCAGCGGTCGGCGAACTCTTTTTCCAGGTTCGCCAGCACACCCTCAATGTGCTTGCACGTACCGATGGTGTTGGTATGATAATCAGGGCAGGTGCAGGTGTTGAGCGGCTCGGTGAGCGAACGAACCTGCACGGCATAGGTGCGATCCGTGGTCGAAGTGACTTCGAAAACGCTGTAGACCGGGTGCTGGCCCCGGTTGACAACCTTGGCTAGATCTTCCAAACCACGCTGGCGGCGACGCTCGATCTGTTCCAGGAGCAATTCCGATTTGGGATCGGGTGTATGATCCATCGCTTTTTCTCCCTTCTTTTATAAACCGGCAGTGCATTCGAGCAAACCTCGAACGGTATGGGTAATGGATGACAAAATCCGCTCTCAATTATACCAGATATCTCGAACAGCGAAAAGTATCGCCCTGCCAGTGGGTCTGAGCACGATCCGACCGATCCCCCGGCTAACCCCACGCGCGTTTCTGAACCGGTATCCGGCCCTTCCGGTAGAAAAAACTCGCAAGGATCTGGTCATTGCTAACCAAGCATAGATATACTATAATACCAGTAACAATGGGCAACAGAACACGACCTCGAATCGAACAACTGATGTCCTTGGTCCCAGCCACCCGACAGTTTAGAGAAGCGCTTTTGTCGAGACACAGACGAGCACAGACAAGCACGGGTTTTGTTGACATATAGGGTCCTTTTCCGCGTTCATCCGCGCTCGTCCGCGTCCTACTCATAAACTGTCGGGTAGCTAGTCCTTGGTCCAACAAGCCCACGACACATCACAAGGCAATTGTATTTGAACCAGAAAGGCTTTATGATTGACTCTACCTGGTCAACGCCTCTCCCTGAATGAAGAAAAGGCAGTCAGCAATCATGGCATCACACAGATCCATTTCTTTTTGCTTTTCAGCCAGGCGAGACTCGGCCTGGATCACTGGCATCTGCAACAGATCAAGCCAATCTCTTTTCGGAACTATGTCAGCCTTTTTGCCCGCTCCACAAACCTCACAGCCAACATCGTATCCATAAACGTGCTGTATTCCGGCTCTGTCTCGCGCAAGAACGCGATCGCACGATCGAACTCTTCGTTGGCCTGTTCCAATTGGCCCGCCAGCCGTGCCCGGTAAGCCTGGACAATGAACTGCAGAAAGCGCGCGTGATGGGCCAGCAGGTCGAGCGAACGATCTTGCGCCCGGTTGGGTGTCGACTCGCAGCGCAGCTCGATCTCAGCCAGCGAGGTTTGCAGAAAGACCATACACGCCGCCAGCTTGGCCTCGTCCGCGTTCGAAAACGGCGGCGTCCGCCAATGCGGATCCCCCGTGTCCAGAAACGATTCGACCTGATCCAGGTAAGCGTCGACCCAATCGACGTGCGCGCCGTAAGCCGCTTCCAGGTAACAACGGCGCATCTCCTTCCACGGCACCTCGGGGTTCCATAGCGACTCGGCCAATACTGCCATCGCCAGGCCGGAGGGATAGAAGGCACGGAAAGACTGGCAACTGACGATGCCGTCCAGCCCGATCGCTTGCAACTGCTGCAGATCCGCGTGCAAGATCCGCGCCTGGACGGTATCGGTCATCTGCGCCCAGTTGGCCCACATCAGGTGATAGTCAAAATCGAAACTGTCGCCGCCGAACGCCTTTCGCCAACCGCGCAACATTTCGACATAAAACGCGTTTTGCCTGGAAACAGCAAACTGGTTCAGCGGCGGGCGGGGCCAGGCCCCGCCGTCGTCGCAGACCGGATCAGCCAGGCCGTGACCGTAACAGCGCGCGATGGGAGCGAACATCAGGATCGTGTTGCCATACTGCTCGTCGATCTCGATTTTTTCCGGCGCCCACAGCAGTTCGATGTAGCACAAGAACACAAAGCGCATCTTGGGCACACGCTGATATAGCGCTTTGGAGAGTGCATTGATAATCTTGGCATACCAGTCCGAAATCGACAGTTCGGCGCACTCGGCGCACTCGCACTTGTTGTTTGTCGCGTCAGACAGCCAGACGTGGACCACGTCCAGTTCGGGATGAACCTCGCAGTATTGGACGATCGTCTCCACAAAGCCGTCAAAAGCGGGCGTGTGGCTGTAACACAGCTCGGTATTGATCGGGATGTCCTTGAACAACGCCCGCTTGCCATCCAGTTCGGCCAACCAGCGCACGTATTCGGGCTGTACCGCCTCGCCTGCCGTCACCCAACCCGACCGCGGCAGGCCAACGGCTGCCCCGGTCCAGCCATGGCCCACACGGTGCAAAATTATGCCCCGCTTTTTCATCGAGGCGATCACCTGGTCGTCATAAGCCAACGCTTCTTCTTCAGTGATCGCCTGGTCGGCATAGTGGGGATTGTATGGCCGCTCAACCCACAGGTTGTAAAAGTAGCAGCTGGAGAGAAACTGTAAAAAGATTGTATTCATCCGCTTCTTGGCACACCAATCGACCATTTCCAGGGCGTGGGCTAGCGACGGCGCGCCCTCGATGCACAGCCCGCGGTGGCGGTAACGTGCCTGCTCGACCACAGGTTGTTCGGGTAGGACCAGTGCATCCACCTTGGGGATCACTTCTCCGCCGACGCCGGGACGGAGAAACCGCACGCCCTGCGTTTCCAGGAAAGCATAGACACCAAACAAAACGCTGCGCGCGTTGCGACCGGCAATGTGCAGCATCTCGTCGGCGTACCAGATCGCAAACCCATCGTCCCATAATGCGGGCGTCAGTGTACTGCCGGCGATCTGATCGCATATCCCAATCCAGGCTGTACCGGGATCGTCGTCTATACACAGCCTGTCCAACACATCCCATTTTTCTCCGCACATCCTGCGCACATAATTCGCCAACGTGCGACCGGCATAAGCCAGCACGGCGTCTGCTGCCGCGTCTTCAGAACGGATCCAACCGATCTGTGTGATACTCATCTCACGCACCTCCTCTGGTTTGTTCACATTGAGCACTCACCAGAATTGTACACCCAAACGGGTTGTTCGTAAACTTTTTTTTTCGCACGCTGTCTCGACGATCGATCGCACGATCAGGCGCGTTGGCAAATCTGCCTTTGGGGCAAGTGGGTGTGTTTGTGGTAGATCTGTGAATGGGGGGTTCAATTTTTAGGATCCAAAAGTCGTGGTATAATTCAGTCCATACCCAAGCGCGATCGCCGTTTATGCCTGGAGGCAAAACGATATCTGAATCGCCTGTTCGAAAGAGTATTTGCCGCAAGGAGTCTGGCATGTCCAAACGCACCCGCAACCCGTTCATCACTTCCGGTCCGGTGCCGGTTGACCGTTTCGTCAACCGCGATCAAG
>JAFGJF010000124.1 GCA_016929205.1 Anaerolineae bacterium | reverse complement strand
GACACGCCGCGCAGCGCCGGCAGTCCCTTGTCATTCTGTGCGTGGACCGCATCGACAACCAGCACGTCCTCACCCAGTTCGCACTCGGTCTTTTCGACGCGGAACAGCACCTCACGCCCGACCATCAGCCTGGCCAACTCGGCAGTGTTGGTCGAAGCGACCTCGATCCCGGCCGAGGTGACCTGGCCTCGCCTCAAGACGGTGATCCGGTCGGCCACCGACATCACTTCGCCCAGCTTGTGGCTGATAAAGACGATCGATTTGCCCTGTGCCTTCATGGAGCGCAAGACGGCAAACAACTCTTCGATCTCTTGCGGGGCCAGCACGGCCGTCGGCTCGTCCATAATCAACACCTGCACGCCCCGGTAGAGCATCTTTAATATCTCGACGCGCTGCTGCTCGCCCACCGAAAGCTGCCACACCTTGGCCTTGGGGTCAACCCTGAGCCCGAAACGCTCCCCCAATTCGGCCACCCGCCGGTCGTACCGCGCCAGGTGCATAAAAAAGCGCGGCTCGTCAAGACCGAGCAAAATATTCTCGGTCACGCTCTGCGAGGGCGCGAGCATAAAGTGCTGGTGAACCATGCCAATGCCCCGCTCGATCGCGTCGCGCGGCGAGTGCAGTTCCACCACCTCGCCATCGATCTCGATCTGCCCCTCATCGGCGCGATATAGGCCGGCCAGCACGTTCATCAATGTGCTTTTGCCGGCCCCATTCTCGCCCAACAAGGCGTGAATCTCGCCCTCGCGCAGCACAAAATCGACGCCATCGACGGCCAACACGCCGGGAAACCGTTTGACGATCCCCTGCATGCGGACGGCATCACGACGTTGAACGGCATCAGTGGCGGACTGATTCATCCACAAGCTCCAAAGGGCGTGAAACGTGAAAACGTGAATCGTAAGGACGCCTGACGTGCGGTACAATTCACCGCCTCACGCCTTACGCCTCACGAATCACGTTTCACGCATCAAGCTTTTTTATTGTTCCGGCAGTTCGGCGGTGATCCCCTCGGCCCACCAGTACATACAGTACTTGCATTCCAGGCCGGGCGCGCCGGGCGGGAACTGGTCGAGGTCGCTCTGCTCCATCTTTTCATTCTCAGGAACGATGACCTTGCCCTGGTTGTCGTAGATCGGGCCGGAGAACAGGTCAAAGCGGGTGAAATCACCGGTCAGGAACCCGTTCAGGACCTCTTTGACCAGTTGCACGTCCTCTCCGGGCAGACCGGAGATAGCGGGTTGCGGTGTCTGACCTTCCATAAAGCCATAGAGGCCCATCGCGCCGCTGTCAGCATCAAAGTAGTGCCAGCCAACCTCGTAGGTGCCGTCGCGCACGCCATTGGCGATCTCGGCGTACACCGGGCCCCAGTTCCAATAGGGCGCAGTCAGGCAGGCATCAACCTTGCACGAGCCGTACCAGTCATAGGTCACGCCCCACTTGCCCTTTTCGGCGGCCACGTCGGCCACGGCGGGTGTGTCGGCGCCGGTAAAGACGACCTGCGCACCGGCATCAAACAACGACGCCGCCGCTTCCTTTTCCATAACCGGGTCGTGCCAGGTGTTGATCCAACGCACGTCCAGCGTGCACTCGGGGCAGGTGATTTTCATGCCCAGGGCGATAGCGTTGCCCAGGCGGATTTCTTCCGGGATCGGAAAGGTGGCCATGTAGCCCAACTTGGGATTGCCATCCGCCTTGGCCCGGGAACCGGCCAGCATGCCGGCCAGGAATTTCATGTCTTCCATCGCCCCAAAGAGGTTGCCGAAATTCTCCATATTCGACTTGTAGCCGCTGATGTGGATATAGGTCGTGTCGGGGAATTCTCCAGCCACGGTCTCCATCGGATCCATATGACCAAACGAGGTGCCAAAGATCAGATCAAAACCCTTGCGCGACAGGCTGCGGAAAATCTGCTCCGACTCGGCGCCTTCGGGCACATTCTCAACGTAGGCCACGTGCACATCCGCGACCTTTTCCTTGACATACTCGAGGCCCTCATAGTGCGACTGGCTCCATCCGCCGTCGTCGTGCGGGCCAATGAGCACCATGGCGATGTTCAATTTGCCCTTTTCGATCACCGGGATCTCGAACCCGCCGACCACTTCGGGCTTTTGCTGGCACGCGACAAGGGCCTATGACAGAACAACCACCAATGCGAGCCAGACACTCAATTTCTTTACCATTAATCTTCCTCCTGTTTCACTAAAATGTTGGGATTTGTGCGCGCCAAGACGTTACCATCGCCTTGCCGCGCCGACCGAACCATTACGTGGGGATTGATACTCGCCTGCCAACCACCTCCTCTCTCGATCAAGCCTGTCACCATCGAACAGTCTATTTTCAATCCTGGCAGTCGTTGGCAGGTGGTCTCGACATACTGTCATTATAGCAAAAATGCGCCTAAAGGCAAAAAGACCTGACAGGGCGCAAACGTTTTTCGTTTGCCTAGAACCTGCCCGGTCTGCCCCAATCTACTGGGATTTTGGCGCTTCTTCTTTGACCGCCACCAGCCCCTGCACCTGCTGCCAATGGCGCACGATCTGGCGCATCTCGGCGCGGCTGTCGGGCACCTCGCCGTAATGCACGCGCACGTAAGCCTCGGTAATCGCGTCGACCGCCTCCTGCCCGCCGGGAAAGGCGCCGTACAGCGTTTCGCGGTGCTCATAGGGGGTCACGGCCGGGCGGCGTGGATAACCGGCCTCGGTCGCCAGGTCGACCATGCTGGCATAGATCTTGCGGATCGATTCCGCAGAGCGATGTCTGCGATCGCCAAACCGGGACATCAGAGCACGCAGATTGTCCAGCCCCTGGCGAAGGCTGTTCTTGAGATCGTCGGCAAAGTCCTGGGTCGACCACACCGACTCGCGCTCCACGTCCCCGTCCTTTTCTCGTTGTTCGGCCAGGCGGCGGATCAACCTTGCCACCAGCAGCAGCCCGAGCAGCAGAACGATGACCATCAGCACCGTGTTGCAATAGGGCACCCACGCTTGCGGCTCCTGGGTTTGTGGATCGAACAACGGGCTGAGCAGCGGCGAGGCAAACACCCCTTCCCCTTCGACGCCGCTGTTGCGGCGCAGCTCTTCAAACAGCGCCACCAGCCACTCGACCAGCGGGTAAAACAGGTACAATATCGCTCCTACAATGTACCAGCTCACCTTTTCGACCAGCTTCCACAGCGGCATAACCCATTTCAGCACCGCCTGCCACACTTGGCGCGAAAAAAGGATCGACGCCAGCAGTGCCAATCCCAGGCTGCCCAGCGACGATCCAATCAGAACCCCCACCCACTGCTTGCTGCCCAGCGAGCTGTCGTGGATGCCGCCCACCTCCAGCACGCGGGCCAGGGCGATGCTCAACAGGCCGAAAAAAAAGTAGGCAAAGACGACACCGACCATATTGTCGCCTTTGGCAAAGATGGCGATGATGAAATAGCCCAGGAAAAGAATGATCCCGAGGCGAAAGTGAAACCCGACCTGGCGCATGTCAACATCCTGGCGGCTCCAGATAATTCCCCGCCACCAGCCGATAAAGACCAGGAACACGACCACCAGGTCCGGAGAGAGCGTCGTCAGCAGGCTGAACAGGCGATCGGTCATCGCGACAAACCAGCCCAGCTTGCCGATCCCGTAATCGCCGTACAGGTTGATCCGCACCGTAACCAGCGCCGTGATCAGCATCAATCCTGCCACCACCGCCTGTTTACGATCCACCGCCAGCTTGCTGCGATTCAGCAGGCTGGCCAGCAAATAGGGCACCCATACCAGCAGGCACATACCGAACAGCGACAGGACGTGTGCCTCGTTTTTGGCCAGGGTGTTGAACAACACGTACCAGGGATAAATGAGACAGGCATCCATCGCTGCCAGGCTCACGTAAAGCAGCTCTTCCACCCAATCGATGCCGCCCCAACGGATCGAGAGCAGGTCATTCAGAAACGAATTCTTTTGGTTCATACCCATACAAACGTTCCTTAAACTGCACATACCTGGAGTCAAGGCTTTAGCCGGTGTGGCCTCTCATTACCCCAACCTGGAGCAGATGGTAGTGATTATCCAGAATGACCCAAGCGCGCAAGTCGTTGTCAGATAGTCTAAACGTGACCTACTCTGGGTTCGCGGACCACTCGGTCAGCACACAATCGCGCCGCATCAGGTCGTCGAGCTGCTGCACGGCCGTGGACCGGAGCGGATAGTAGGCCGACGCCGCATCGGGCAAATGGTAGGTCAGGATCTGGTCGCAGAGCAGCGGATCGGGCGGTTCTTGTGCCAGCGAGATCAACACCAGACGCCGCCCGGCATCGTGCAGGCGTAGCAATGTCGAACCCAGTTCTTCGGTGACGATCGCCGTGACCACAACCAGCGTCGCTCCCCAGGGCAGTTTGGGGCTCTCACGGGCCAGCAGTTGGGCGATGCTCGCCGTCGCGACCGGCGTCACGGCAGCCAGCGCCTCCAGGATGCGCGTCAACTGCTGGGGATCGCGCCCCGGCAGCACCTTGATCGGCTGGTCGGAAAACGGCACCGTTCCGTTGGCCGTCAGCCCGGTCATGTAGCGCTTGTCGGCCGAAAAGCTGCTCACCGACGCGGCGACGCTGATGCACCGTTCCAACAGGTCGGGGATCGTGCCCATCCAATACCGTTCCAGCGTGGCCACGTTCAAAAAGACCATCACCGTGAACGACGTCGTCGGCTCGTACACCTTGACCTGCAGCTCTTGCCTGCGCGCCGTCGCTTTCCAGTGAATGTGCCGGAACCCATCGCTGGGGAAATGATCGCGCACCCCAATCGTCCGCGAAGGATCCTCAAACATCCGCTCCCGGGCCTTGGTCTCGCCAAATGGATCTTTGGGTGGCAGGCCCAGTTCGTCGATCGGCAGCACCTTGGGATAGACGATCAGCCAGTCGTATTTGGGAAAAATGTACTGGCTCTTGAATATGCCAAAAATGTCGCCGCTGGTCATGCGCGCCGGCCCCAGGCGGTGGAAACCACGGCGCTGGCACAGGATCGAATAATGCAGCCGCACCCGTTCGTACCAGCGCAGCGAAAAGCTCTTTTCAAGCACCATGCGCCCCGAACGCAGGGCAGGGTGCAGGTCAGACTGCTTGTCGGTCAGGACAACGTTCTCCGGCCACTCGTCTTCGACGTTCAGCCAGCCCAGGGGCAGCAGCTTGCGATTCTCGATCGTCAGCGTCAGCTCGGCGGTCTCACCGATAAAAGCGCGGCGCGGGGCCAGCTTGCGAGCGTACAGGACACGGCGCAAAGCAAAATGGTTCCACAAGCGGGCGATGGGCAGCACGGTCAACAGCAGCACGCCAAGCAAGATCAGCGCCGCCTGGCTGGACAGCAGCCCGATCAACAGGCAGAGAATCGACAGCGCAACCCAGGCGTCGTTGAACAACGTTTTATCGTCGCGCGTCGGATCGATCGTCAGTTCGCCGGCAACAAGTGATTCGTCTGCCTCCGGGGCCGCTCGCTGCGCGGCCTCGCGCATCGCGTCAGATTCAACGGCCGGATCTGCACGTGATACGGCCGGATCTGCACGTGATACGGCCGGATCTGCACGTGATACGGCCGGGTCTGCAAGTGAGTTGGATGGTTCAGAGACCATGAATGATCAACACCTTAAAATCTAGGGCCATTCCGGATAGGCGCACTTGATCTACAACGTCTCGACCGGCGCGGGCACCTGGTCGACCACTTCCATCACCACTTCTTCGGGCGTGCGCCCGCGCAGGCGCGTCTGCGGGTTAATAATCACCCGGTGGGTAAGCACGTAAGGTGCCAGCGCTTTGACGTCATCGGGAATGACAAACTCGCGTCCCCGGATCGCCGCCCGCGCCTGGGCGGTGTGATACAGGGCCATCGTTCCGCGCGGGCTGGCTCCAAGCGCCACGGCCGGGTGATCGCGGGTGGCGCGCGCCACCTGCACCGCGTACGCGCGCACCGAATCCTCGACATGCACCTCGCGCACCACGCGCTGCATCTCGAGCAATTCTTCCGCCCCGGTCACCGCCTGTAACGTTTCAAGCGGGTCGGTGCGCTCAAAGCGCAGCAAAATGTCGCCCTCTTCTTGCTCGCTCGGATAGCCAAGCTTAACCTTGAGCAAAAACCGGTCGACCTGGGCCTCAGGCAAGGGAAAGGTGCCTTCCAGTTCGATTGGGTTCTGTGTCGCCAGCACCAGGAATGGGCGCGGCAAGGCCATCGTCCGGCCATCGACCGTCACCTGGCGCTCCTGCATCGCCTCCAGCAGCGCCGACTGGGTGCGCGGCGTGGCGCGGTTGATCTCGTCGGCAAGCACGACCTGCGACATCACCGGGCCAGGACGAAATTCGAATTCCTGCTCTTTTTGGTTAAAATAATAGATCCCGGTCACGTCAGAAGGCAGCAGGTCGGGCGTGAACTGGATGCGCTGGAACGAACAACCCAGTGACGTGGCGATGGCTTTGGCCAGCGTCGTCTTGCCGATCCCGGGCACGTCCTCCAGCAGCACGTGGCCCTCGCACAACAACGAGATCATGAGCAGCTCGATCACCTCTTGCTTGCCCACGATTACCTTTTTGACATTCTCGCTAATCCGTTTCACACTCTCTGAAATCATCATGCCTCGTTTCTGTATATCGTCATTCTCTATCTACGCTCCAAATAAACCAGCAAAATCGTCACGTCGGCCGGGTTGACCCCGGGAATGCGCGCCGCCTGCCCCACCGACAGCGGTCGGTACTGGATCAACTGCTCGCGAGCCTCGTTGCGCAGGCCCGGGATCGCCTCATAGTCAAAGTCGGGTGGGATGCGACGTTTCTCCAGCCGCGCCAGACGGTCGACCTCGATCTGCTGGCGGGCAATATAGCCCGCGTATTTGGATTCGATTTCGACCTGTTCGACCACCACGGCCGGCAGCGGTTCCTGCGGCGGCGCAACCTGGGCGATCAAGGCATAAGCGCCTTCGGGGCGGCGCAGCAGGGCGAGCGCGTTGAGGCCGTCGTCGATCGGCGCCAAGCCGGCGCGCGCGAGCGCCGCGTTGACCTCGTCGCTGGGCCGCAGCCACGTCTCCTCCAGCCGGGCCAGCTCTTGCGCCACCAGCGCCCGCTTGTGTTCGACGGCCTCGTATCGTCGGCGGGAAACGAGCCCCACCTCGTAGCCGACCGGTGCCAGGCGCAAATCGGCATTGTCCTGCCGCAGCAGCAGACGGTATTCGGCACGCGAGGTCATAATCCGGTACGGCTCGGTCTGCGGCTTTGTGACCAGGTCGTCCACCATCACCCCGATGTAGGCCTGATCGCGGCGCAGCATCAGCGGTGCCTTGCCCTGCACATACAGCGTGGCATTGATCCCGGCGACCAGGCCTTGCGCCGCCGCCTCCTCGTAGCCCGATGTGCCGTTGATCTGCCCGGCGTGATACAGCCCTTGAACGTGGCGGGAGGCCAGCGCGCCGTCAAACTGCCCCCCGGTCACCGCGTCGTACTCGACAGCGTAACCGGGACGCATAATCTCTGCCTCTCGCAGCGCAGGCATGGTCCGCAGCGCCGCGATCTGCACCTCTTGCGGCATGCCGGTAAACAGCCCCTGCACGTACACCTCGCTCGTCGCCCATCCTTCCGGTTCGAGGAAAAACAGATGGCTCTCCTTGTCCGGGAACCGGACCAGCTTTTCCTCAAAAGAAGGACAATAGCGCGGCCCGGCAGCCTCGATCGCCCCCGGTGTAACCAACGATTGGTCCAGGTTGGCGCGCATCACCGCGTGCGTCCGTGCGTTGGTGCGGATGCTGTAGCAGGGCAGCTGCGGCCGCCACGCCGTCTGTTTGCCGACGGGATAAGCCGGGTTGGGAGGCTGGCGAAGAAAATAGGGGTAGCGCAGATCCGAGTTCGGATCGGCGTCGGGCGATTCATAACCAAAGTACAACGGCAGGTCGCTGCCCGGTTGGATCTCGGTCTGTGAGAAATCGATCGTCCGCGCGTCGACCCGAGGCGGCGTGTTGGTTTGCAGGCGCGTCAGCGTATAGCCGAGCGTCTTGAGCGATTCGGACAGGGCATTGGCCGGAAACTCGGCCGCCCGGCCCGATGGGAAACGCTGCCGCCCGCGCATCACCTTGGCCGCCAAAAAGGTGCCCGTCGTCAGCACCACCGACCGCGACGCATACTCGTACCCGGTCTGCACGCGCACGCCGCAGGCGCGTCCGCCCTTTTCCAACACGTCGGTGACCTGTGCCTGCTTGAGATCCAGATTGGGCGTCGATTCCAGGGTATGTTTCATCTGTACCGCGTAATGCCGCTTGTCCGACTGGGATCGTAATGCCTGCACGGCCGGACCCTTG
>JAFGJF010000123.1 GCA_016929205.1 Anaerolineae bacterium | reverse complement strand
GCCACCACTGCAAGCGCCATCGACCAGGTTTGACTGGATGATGTTGGCTTTGGGGTTCATTGCATTTGTGGCCGTATTGGGACTGATCCCACTGTGGGGAACGGTCATCGCACGCGCCACCACACAACCAACGCCGGCCCCACGGCCGACCACAGAACATCTAGCGACGCCGACACCTACATCTACTGCCGTCCACGAGAATGGCTCGACGCCTGGCGTAGCGACGCCCACAGTTCAAGAACAAGTATCGGTGCCCAATCTGATTGGCCAGGAATTGGCCACGGCTTATGGGCTGGTACAGGAACAACGTCTAAAATTAACCATCCTGGAAGAAAAACACGACGTTCAGGTGCCAGAGAATCACATCATCTCACAAACGCTCCCGCCGGATAGCCAAACTCTGCCCGATTCTGAGATCGGCGTCGTCGTCAGCCTTGGTCCCCCCGTTGTCATTATGCCCAATACAGTCAGCTTTCCGGCAACAATCATGCAACTAGACCTCAAAGATCTGGATTTGACCGTATTCGTCACCGAAACGTGGAGTACCGAACCCAAAGGACTTGTCATCGCTCAAGTCCCGCCCGCCGGAACCGAGATTGCCGCAGGAAGCACAGTAACCTTGACGGTCAGCAGCGGGCCAATTGGCGAGATACGCGCTAATCTGGACTACAAAGTGTCGCTCGTCTCGTGCGAATTGAACAAAACCTCGTTCCGTCCAGGAGATACGCTGCAACTGGACATGACCTGGCAAGTGCTTGGGCAGATATCGGTTCCGTACAAACTATTCATCCATGTGCTTAACCAGACCGGGGAAATCGTGACGCAACGTGACGAACCACCATTGGGTGGAACACGTCCCATGAACACGTGGCAGTCGGGAGAAACCTTGCACGATCTGCACACCTTCCAGTTACCTGTTGACATACTACCAGGTCGATACGATATATTGGTAGGGCTCTATTATGGAGACCAACGCCTGCCAGTCGTTGACCCCGGGCTGGCGCGATCTGAAAACGACGCCATCGTTGTTGGTCAACTAGAAATCGAGACAAACTAGACATTGACATATTTGGTCAAGTTCTGGTATAATTTGCCAAGTTTGTATTTCGGGCGCTAGATGCGCCTTACAAGATGGAGGACAAATAGTGAGGTCTAATTATTGGCGAAATGGGCTGGTCTACTTGCTCATCCTGACAGCAATCGTTTTGCTGATCTGGCAAGTAATGGAACGATCCAGTTCGCCGGAAAGAATGGATGTGATAGAGCTGTCCCAACTGGTCAGAAATGGCCAAGTCACACAACTGATTGCCACAACAGAAAACAAGATCGAAGTCACCTACACAGATGCCAAAGGCAAAGAAACGCAATCTGTTGTATTCAAAGAATACGGCGTCGGACTGCTGGAGACACTCCAAGGTTTGGGTGTCACCCCGGAAGATCTAAACAAAATCAAAAAAGTAGAATTTGTACCACCACCCGACTGGCTCAATATCCTGACTGCATTGGGTACCATTTTGCCAACTTTGCTCGTGGTAGGTATGATCTATTTCATGTTCCGGCAGGCGCAAGGTACAAACAACCAGGCACTTTCATTTGGCAAAAGCCGTGCACGCATGTTTACCGGCGATCAACCAACCGTAACCTTTGACGACGTGGCCGGCGTTGAAGAAGCCAAAGAGGAATTGCAAGAAGTGGTCGAGTTCCTCAAAGAGCCGGAAAAGTTCATCGCGTTAGGCGCGCGCATCCCCAAAGGCGTGCTGCTGGTCGGCGCACCAGGCACGGGTAAAACCTTGATGGCCAAAGCCGTTTCCGGCGAAGCCGGTGTCCCGTTTTTCAGTATCAGCGGATCCGAATTTGTGGAAATGTTTGTTGGTGTGGGCGCATCCCGCGTGCGAGATCTGTTCGACCAGGCCAAACGACACTCGCCCTGTATCGTCTTTGTCGATGAAATTGATGCCGTCGGCCGCCATCGTGGCGCTGGATTAGGCGGCAGCCACGATGAGCGCGAACAGACGCTGAATCAGATCCTGGTCGAAATGGATGGCTTTGACACAGATACCAATGTCATTGTCGTTGCAGCCACAAACCGCCCCGACATCCTCGACCCGGCGCTGTTGCGCCCAGGACGTTTTGATCGCCGCGTCGTTCTCGATCGGCCCGATGTCAAAGGGCGCGAAGCAATTCTGAACGTTCACATCAAGGGGAAACCCTTGGACAGTGACGTTGACCCATCTGTTTTAGCCAAGCTGACACCTGGCTTTGTCGGCGCCGACATTGAAAACCTGGTCAACGAAGCCGCAATTCTGGCCGCTCGCCGCAACAAGAACAAGATCGAGATGAGCGAATTTCAGGAAGCCATTGAACGTGTCATTGCCGGTCCGGAGCGAAAGAGCCGGCTGATAACCGAGGACGAAAAAGAGATCATTGCCTACCACGAAGCAGGACATGCTATCGTGCAACACATTCTGCCGAAATGTGACCCTGTGCGCAAAGTGACCATCGTCTCGCGAGGTATGGCGCTTGGATACACAATGTCACTTCCTCAAGACGATCACTTGCTGCAGAGCAAGCTCAAATTCCAAGATGAAATGGCCGGGTTACTGGGAGGTCGTGTTGCTGAAAAGCTCATGTTCGAAGATGTCACGACCGGTGCAAGCAACGACCTGGAACGTGTCACCAAGTTGTCGCGCCAAATGGTGACACGATACGGTATGAGCGAAAAACTGGGTTCGATGACCTTTGGGCAAAAAGAAGAACTGGTCTTTTTGGGACGCGAAATATCCGAACAGCGGGACTATAGCGAAGATATGGCCCAACAGATCGATCTCGAAGTCCGTCGCTTTATCGACGAGGCATACGGACGCGCCGAAAAAGTCCTTACCGATCATCAAGACAAGCTGGTCGCTGTGGCTACACGACTGATCGAGATCGAAACCCTTGACAGTGACGCCTTTGAGGAAATCATGGGGGATGCCAAAGAAAAGGCACTCGCCGAATAATCGAGAGCAATGACATACAACTCGGGGACTTGCTACAATGGAGTGATCCAGAGCATTCCAACAGGAATTTGACTGAACACGGGGGGCCGGTTCGTAGGTGTATCACGAACCGGCCCCCTTGTATCCCCCCGTTTGTAACTTACCGAATAATGACTAGTGTGCCCTAACCTCTTCCTCCACCAACACACGCCGCAGCATCTTGCCGACCATCGATTTGGGCAGTTCGTCTCGGAATTCAACAAACTTGGGCCGCTTGTACGGGGCCAGATTTTCCCCGCAAAAAGCCAAAATCTCTTCTTCGGTTGCCGTCTCACCTTCTTTGAGCACGATCCAGACTTTGGGACGCTCGCCTTTTTCCTCGACCGGAATGCCCGCAGCAACCGCCTCCTGGACCTTGGGGTGCATGTATAATACCTCTTCGATCTCGCGAGGATAAATATTGTAACCGCCAGCGCCGAGAATCATGTCCTTTTTCCGATCGTGAATCCGGAAATAACCATCCTCGTCCATTACTGCAATGTCCCCGGTGTGTAGCCAGCCATCGCGCAGCACATTGGCCGTCTCGGTAGGCATATTCCAGTATCCTTTCATCACCTGCGGTCCCTTGATGCACATCTCGCCGACCTCGCCAGATGCGAGTTCTTTTTCACCGGTCTCCACGTCGACAATTCTGACATCCGTATCAGAAATGGGCAAACCGATGTAACCAATGCGATTGTTTTCTCCAAATATAGGGTTAGCGTGCGTTACAGGCGAAGCTTCGCTCAACCCAAATCCTTCTACCAGGTGCGCGCCGGTGAGTTTCTGGAATTTCTCTTGCACCTCGCCGGGCAACCCTGCTGCACCGCTCAAACACGCCTCTATAGAACTGACATCGTATTTGCCATTTGCCACGTCGGGACTGTTGTTGATCGCCACGTACATCGCCGGAACACCGGGGTAAATGGTCGGCTTGAACTTGTGGATGGTTTGCAACACGTCTTTCAAGTCGCGAGGGTTGGGTACCAGAATCATGCTGCCCCCTGTGTAAACCGTATGATTCATACAAAGAGTCATCGCATAGCTGTGATAGAGGGGAAGCGCGGTCATCATCACAGGCGGATTATCAATGGTACGAAGCCAATGAGCACATTGCAATGTGTTGCAAATCAAGTTTCGGTGTGTCAACTGTGCACCTTTGGAAATGCCAGTCGTGCCCCCAGTGTACATCAACACAGCCGTGTCGTCCAAGTCATTTTCCACCGGCGTAGGTTTTTCGGCTGCCGACTTGACCACGTCTTGGAACCAAT
>JAFGJF010000122.1 GCA_016929205.1 Anaerolineae bacterium | reverse complement strand
CAATGACCATATCGAGTTCGTCGCAGTCTTTGGTGGGCCATTCAAGCTTATCGGCCTTGGTGTAGCGGCCAATCCCCCCCCCCACGTGCGCGCCCACCGGGATCTGGCCCGGCTGCAGGAGTGATACGTCATCCGCGACCCGATCGCGCGCGACCGGGTCGCTCGTAATCGGGTTACGCGTAACCTGGACAACGGGTTGGTGTGTTTTCAGCCCGGTCAGATCCATCCCCGCCAGGTTAAGACCGGGATAGACCAAGCCCCGCAAGTCCGCACCGGCCAGTTCGGCATCGCGCAGGTTCGCATTTGGCAACTGCGCACCCCACAGGTTGGTGCTTTTGAGGTTAGCCGCGCGCAGATCGGCACCCTGCAGATCCGCTTCCGCCCAGTCGGCAGCGTTGGCATGGACGTCCTTGAGGTTTGCGCCGCGCAAATTGGCACCGCTCAGGTTGGCTCCGTAGAAATCCGCCCCCCTCAAGTCGGCGCCGGTCAAATCGGCGCCGTCCAGTATGGCCCCTTCCAGTCCCGCGTCCTCGATCCTGGTCTCCTGGAAAAGGGCGTCCTGCACATTGGGAAACCGCTCGCCGATCGTGATCGCGTCCAGGGCAGGTTCGAGGCCGGCAATGGCCTCCAAAAGCCGTCCGGCCTGGGCAGCGGCGATTTTGTTCTCCGCCAGCATCCTGAGGATCCTGATCCGCGCTTCGCTCATCGTCCACTCCTTGTACAAACCAACCGCCCGCAGCATCCTAGGAAAATGCTGAAAAAGTCCATTTTAAACGCAAGGTCGCAAGGACGCAAAGAGTCACAAATAGGCGTAAAAGCTTTTTTTTAATCGTAGAATCCTTGCGCCTTTGCGCTAGGGTTTTTCACAGAGCTCCTAGCCCAATTTGACCGGGACGCCGGGCATGTCCGGCATCTTGGTTTCTTTCAGGTTGGCCCCTTTGAGGTTGGCATCTTGCAGGTCCGCGCCGGTCAGGTCGGCGGCGTACAGATCGGCCTCGACCAGGTTCGCCTGCCGCAGGCGGGCGTGAGTGAGGTCGGCTTCTTGCAGCTTGGCCGCGCGCAACACGGCCTCGACCAGATTCGCCTCGTGCAGGTTGGCCGCGTACAGATCCGCGCCCGAGAGATCGGCCCCTTCCAGGTTCGCTTCTCGCAAGTCGGCTTCGCGCAGGTTGGCGCCACGCAAATTGACCCTTTCCAAATTTGCCCCTTGCAGGTTGGCCGCATAGAGGTTGGCGGCCTCCAGGTTGGCCTCCTCCAACATCGCGCCACGCAGGTCGGCCTCGGACAGGGAGGCGGTCGACAGATCGACACCACTCAGGTTGGTGTCGTGCAGGTCGCTCGCATAGAGATCGACGCCTTTGAGGGTTGCGCCTTCCAGCGTCGCACCATTCAGGTGAACCTCTTGCAATTTGGCCGTCGATAGATCGACGCCGCTGAGGATGGCATCCTCGAGCTTGGCAGCGTACATGTCGACGTGCACCAGGTTGGCCCCTTCGAGATTGGCGCCGTGCAAATCCGCCTCCTGCAAGCTGGCCTGCGACAGGTCGGCGGATTCCAGGTTGGCATCGTGCAGGTCGGCCGCATAAAGGTTGGCCTGGGCCAGGCACGCGCTCTCCAGGTTGGTGTCGTGCAGATCCGCTTCCTGCAAGTTGGCCTCGCGCAGATTGGCCCCTTCGAGGCTGGCATCGTGCAAGTCGGCGGCGTAGAGGATCGCCCCCACCAGGTTGGCCCCTTCGAGATTGGCCTCGTGCAGATCCGCTTCTTGCAGCTTGGCGCCGCGCAGATTTGCCCCTTCGAGGCTGGCACTGGACAGGTTAGCGGCATAGAGGTTTGCCCCGCTCAGATTGGCGCCTTCCAGGTTGGCCTCGTGCAGGTCCGCTTCCTGCAAATTGGCCCCGCGCAGATCGGCATGGGCCAGGTCCTTGCCGGATAAATTGGCGCCCTGCATGTTCTTGCCGTTCAAGTCGATGCCTGCTACCGTTCTCTGCCCCTCGCCCGCATCTTCCGTACGATGCGAAGCCTTGAACAGGAGAGGCGCTGGCGGCGATTGAGCAGGCTGCTGGACGCGAGCCAGCGATCTGAGCAGGCGATCCGCCTCCTCTACCGTGATCTTGTTTGCCTCAAGCATCTTGAGGACTTGGAGTTTCTCTTGGTTCATCGGGTTCTCCTTGTGGAATAACAGGTTGACAAGATTTTCAGGATGGACAGGATGTCTCAGGATACGATTGTTGTGCTTTTCCGGACGATCAAGCCTCGGCATCCGGGCGTTCGAGGCCGGAGAGGATCGCTTCGGCGGCGTCGGCGCTGATCTCGCCGCGGTCGAGCCGTGCCAGCACGTTTTCTACCTGTGCGGCGACGCCCACCCCATCGCTGGCCGGCCGATCCTCAAACCCCAGTTCCTGGATCAGATCGTCGATCATGCGCCGCAGCGACCAATACGAGATGCCCAGTTCACGTTCCATCTCGCGCAGATTGCCACGCGACCTGAGAAACGCTTCGAGCAGGCCAGCGCTCTCGGGCGCCAGCTTGCAGTACGGACAAGGGGTGTACTCACCCTGGATCATCGTTTTGCAGGCCGGGCAGTTCAGCCGTGTGACCAGCAGGTCGCTGCCGCAGGAAGGACAGTGTTCGAGAATTTTGCGCATGCCAAACAGCTCCTCAACTTTTTAATACATTATACCAATTTTATTGTGATTTGTCAAGATCAAAAACAATAAAATAGCCTATCGTCAAACAATATTGAGTAGGGGCGAGGCATTCCAAGAAATCGAACACGTCGACAAATCATGTAAAACGGTGCAACATGGCACTCTTGCAAGCAAATCCAGGGAATGCCTCGCCCCTACAAAATGAACCATCCCTTCTTTTACACGATAACTTTTGGCAATTGTGTTATTTATCGCCTGGTGATATACTAGCCACATCCATATCGTAAAGCGGCAAACTGGCCCACTTGTGAAATGTCAACAGAACCTGGGCGCGTCCCACTCGGGCACCGGCGTGACGAGCCGTTTTGCAGCCAACCGGATATTCTGTCATTGACAGAGCATTTTTTTCACGGGGCAAAGCCCTGGATGTCGAATCATGAGAAATCGTTCCCAACCAACCATCCATCCGAATCCCTGGCTCGCCATTCCCGCTGCCGACTATGAAGGCCATATGGGCTCCGACCTGGTCGGCCAGTCGCCGATGCTGAATCGCGTTTTCGCCGAGACGCTGGCCGAATTCACCCCGCAGCAGCTCGCCGTTCTCGGCTGCGCCACGGGCAACGGGTTCGAGCACATCGACCCCGCCATCACGCGCCGCATCGTGGGCGTCGACCTCAACGCCGGCTACCTGGACATCCTGCAGCAGCGGCATGGCGAGCGTTTACCCAACCTGGCCCTGCTTTGTTCCGATGTGACGTGCTGTGCTCTCGAACCGGGCGACTTTGACCTGGTGCACGCCGCCTTGATTTTTGAATACGTCGATCCCGCGCAACTGCTGCCGGCGCTGGTCGAATGGCTCACGCCCGGCGGCATCCTCTCCGTCGTCTTGCAGCTCCCCAGCCGCCGTTCCGGAATGGTTTCCGAGACGCCGTACACCAGCCTGAAGGCGCTGTCGTCGATCATGCACCTCGTCGATCCATCTGTTTTCCGGTCGCTGACGGAGCGGTGCGGGTTGGCCCTGCTGCGGTCGCGAACGATCGACCTCTTGTTGGGCAAAGGATTCCACGTTGCCTACTATGGGAAGGAATAAATGGATGGCAAGCGGGATTTTGCATTTATTATATGGTATAATAAATGCAAACAGCCCAATACAGGCGGCCCGCCCCGAGCGTGCGGCCGCTCTATGCTTTACAACGGAGAAATCGATCCATGACCGACTTAAAAACCCAAAAGAACGAGGCCAGCGTCGAGGCTTTTCTCACCCGCGTGGCCGACGAAACAAAACGTCAAGACAGTTTTGCACTGCTCGATCTGATGCGCGAGATCACCGGCGACGAACCGGCGATGTGGGGAGACAGCATCGTCGGCTTTGGCCGCTATCACTACAAATACGCCTCCGGGCGGGAAAACGATTGGTTCCAGGTCGGGTTCTCGCCCCGCAAGCAAAACCTGACCCTCTATATCATGTCCGGATTCAGCGCCTACGACGCGCTGCTGGCCAATCTCGGCAAGCACAAAACCGGCAAGTCGTGCCTGTACATCAAAAGGTTGGCGGACGTCGATCTCGACGTCTTGCGCGAGTTGATCACACAGTCGGTGGCCCACGTCGCCGCGAGGAATGCTGCGAGCTACAAGCCGTCAGGCGTGGATGACGTTACGCCCTGAAACACCAAGTTCGGCAAGCTACACTACATTGATGATAAGGACACGTAATGGATGAAAAACTAGAGCTTGCGCGCAAAGCGATTCAACAAGGCGACAAGGTCGCAGCACGGCAATTGCTTTTGCAGGTCATTCGAACGGATGCAAAAAACGAGACGGCCTGGCTGTGGCTTTCAGCTATTGTGGACGACCTCGAAAGGGAAAGGGAATGCCTGGAGCGCGTTCTCAAGATCAATCCCCACAATGAGGTGGCGCAGAGGCACTTGCGCAGGCTGTCCTTGCCTGATCCGATCATTCAGCCCTCGGATTCCGGCTCACAATCTGCACCTGAGACGTTTGAGCAAGAACCAGTATCTGAGATTCAATCTGGCGTAAAGCGATCTCGAAAAAAGACGATCGTTATCGTCAGCATAGCAGCGACGGCTTTGGTTTTGTGCGTCGGACTCTGTTTTGGCATTTTTGGCATCAACATCGTCAAAGCAGTGCTGCAGCGCGACGATATCGCGGTCGTCATTGACAATTTTATGCAGTCCATGTCGCGCAAAGAGGCTGACAAGGCCTATACCTTACTCTCAAACCGGGCAAAAAGGCAAACGCCTCTGTCTGAGCTACAGGATTTGTTGCAAGAAAACAATTTCGCATTGTTTAGCGGCTATCAAGATGTACAGATATCGTCCATCAGTGTAAAAACTGCAGTGAATACGAATCCTAATGCTCCCCAGGGCACGATTGCCGAGGTCAGCGGAGTCGTGCTCTATCAAGGTGGATTCATTGGACAATTCAACGCCATTCTCGAGCAAGATGGGCAGTGGAAATTGTTCGGGATTAATGTGACCGTACCACCTGACAAACTCGGTTGAAAGTCGAGGATCGAGATGACGAGAGCACCCTTTAACGTCGCCGTCTATCCCTATCGCAAGATCGGTAAAGGGGAATTTGAATACGCGCTCTTGAAACGAGCCGATGCCGGGTTCTGGCAGGGTGTGTCCGGCGGCGGGGAGGACGATGAAACGCCGATCGAGACGGCCAGGAGGGAGACGTTTGAAGAGACGGGCATTCCGCTAGATGCCACGTTCTTGCAGTTGGACACGGTCGAGCCCATACCGGTGACCACGTTCGGGGTCAGCTATCTTTGGGGGGAGGACCTGTACGTGATCCCCCAGTACTGGTTTGGCGTGCGGGCGGATGACAGGCCGCTCGTGCTCTCGCGTGAGCACACCGAGTACCGCTGGCTGACATACGAGCAGGCACGTCGCCTGCTCGAGTTTGACGGCAACAGGACCGCATTGTGGGAACTGAACCAGCGGTTGCGGGGCCGGGGGCCGCGAGGCTAACTTTGCAGGCCGGAAATGGCGTACAGGAAAACTAGAGGCAAAACAACATCCAGCAGATGTAAGCAGTACCATCCCCAGCCAATTGTATGGTATAATAGGTACAAAGACAGAGTGAGTTTGATAGTGGAGTGTTTGCTATGACATTTCAACGAATTACGGTCAACTCGGAGGTCTGCGGAGGCAAGCCATGCATTCGTGGCTTGCGTTTCCCGGTGTCACGCTTGTTGGGATTACTGGCTTCGGGTGAAACACCTGATTCGATCGTCAGAGCGTATCCCTACCTGGAATTCGGGGACGTTCAAGAAGCATTGTCCTACGCAGCATATCTAGCCGATGAGCAGGTCATCGAGTTTGCAGATGAAATTCCTGCTTGATATGCCGGTTTCTCCGCTGTTGTTGGACACGCTTAGTGCCTATGGTCATGAGGGTGTTCACGCTTACCAGATCGGCAAATCGCGCGCATCAGATCAAGACCTGTTGGCAATTGCACGAGATGAGGATCGCGTTTTGATTACGGCCGACCTGGACTTTCCTCGTCTATTGGCACTCAGTTCAGCACAGGGACCAGGGCTCATCCTGTTTCGAGGCGGCAACTATTCCGACAGGGAGATGTGCTGGTTGTTGGAACGTGTGTTGAAAACGGTGCCGCCGGCCAAGATCGCCCGATCGATTTGTGTAGTGGACAGGAAACGACTTCGTTTAACAGCCTTGCCTTTATGATTCGCCGTTCCTGATGATTTTCCTGTAGAGCCTCACGGCGATAAACCACCCTACATCGCGACGCCCCTCAAATGGGGCTTGTTGACCGCACAGAGAGGCGATTATGACTCAAGACATCGCGCATGCCTTTTTTCCAATGAACCTGCCGGGTGGCGTGACCGGCCGCCTGGTCGACGGCGAGACGGCGCAGCAGGCGATCGAGGCGATCGGCGCGCAGATTTTCCCGTCGCGGGAGACGATTGGCCTGTTTGTCACCCCCAGGGCGAGGCGCGGCAGGCTGGCTCCAAAAGAGATACAGGATTGACAGGATTTGCAGGATGGACAGGATTGGACTGGAGAGGCAATGACCCTCGGCAAGATGAGCCAGCGCTTGATCGTGCTGGTGTGCTGGCTGGCCCTGGTTGGCGTCTCGCGCACCCATCCCCAGGCGCGCCCGGCGAACGGCATCACTTTTGACGAGACCGACCCCGGCTTGATCCGCCTGGGAAACGATCATTACGAAATCGGGATTCACAAGCACAACGGGGGGATCGCGACCATCCTGGACAAGGGATCGGGACAACGCGTCAGCGAAGGGTCGCGCGGGGAATGCCTGTGGGGCAGCATTCTGGTCGACGATGCCGGCGTCGAGCAGTACCTCGGCGGGTGCAATTATGGCGGTGACGATCCATTACGAACCGTCGACTATGAATGGGACGAGGCCGAACAGCGCCTGACTGTGCGCTATCTCACCCTTGCGCCTCGAAGGCCCGAGATCGATGTCTGGGTCGATATCACACCCTCTGAATGCCAGTGGTTTGACGTGCACCTGTTCTTGGAAAACAGGAGCGATGAGGTGGTCGATCGGGTGCTGATGCCATCGGACCTGGTCTTTTTACAGGACGACATCCAGGAGGGGCTCGTGCCGGTCATGCCCGGCATTGTCTTCAAGTCCTCCTTTTTTGGCACGTTTTTGTCGTCAGAAGGTGGTCCGGGTGAATACACGGTCATGTATCCCGGTTGGCCCGGCGTCTTTGCCGATTACCTGGCGATCAAGTCGACCAAGGGAGCGATGGCGCTGTATTCGATTGCCAAAGAGGATGAAACCGTGTCGACGCGATTGGGGTTTGTGTATGACGACGCCGATCCACCCTATATCGAAAACAGCATTTACGTGGCCCATACGTTTTACCCGGCGATAGCACATGGTGTGGGCTGGGACTCGCCGATGGTGCGGGTCCATATCGGCCAGGACTACCCGGCGACGCTTGCCGCCTATCGCCAGCACAATCACATCGATGCGCTGCCGGGCCTGGCGGAGAAATTGGGAGCCCGGTACGAGCAAACGGCCCAATCGCCGATCATCAAGGTCGATGTGGACAAACCCATAGACGATTATCAGGCAGCCCTGGACGTCATCCCGTCACCGGCCATCTTGCACTGGGTGAGCTATTGGGAGCCCAGTTTTGACGAGAATTATCCCGATTTTTTGCCGCCAAGAGACGATTGGGCAAGTATCGGCGCGATGGCGTCGCTGTTTCGGCTGGCCAACGCGCACGGGTTTTTGAATATGCCCTACACCAATCCAACCTGGTGGGACGACGAGTCGCCGACGCTGCAGGGACAGGATATCACGTCAACCGCCGTCATCCGTGCGGATGGCACCCCGAAATACGAGTGTTATACGGGCTCTGCCGACGCCCCGCCCTGCTCACCACAAAACGCCAGCCGCGCGTCGGTCTTTAACCAGGCGCGCGAACCCTACGAGTGGTTGCACGGCGGGTACGCGGTTTCGCCATACGCACCGGTCGTGCAGCAGCGGCTGGCACAACTGATGCACGAGATGACGGCGCTGATCCCCAGCGATTTGGTGTTCCAGGATCAGATCGGCGCCGCCAACAGGGGATATGACGATAATGTCCATTCTCCTTCGGTGACGTCGTATCTTGACGGCTGGATCGCGCATACAGAAACCTATTCAAACAGCCTGTTGATGACCGAAATGGGATACGACCGGCTGATCGCGGCGGAGGTCGGACTCAATGGCAGCACGCTCTTGGCGCACAGGCAGGGGCATACGGCCGGCTGGTGGGGCGACGCCAACTGGCATCCATACCCGTTGGTCACCATGGTTGCCAGAGACAAAGTCCTTTTTTACCAGCACAATCTCGCCCCCGAGACGTTTACGTTTGACAAAGAAACGCTCGCCTGGAACCTGGCCATGGGGTACATGCTCAGCTATGACCTGAATGGATCTGAATATGGCGGCGGGCTGGACAGTGCGTGGCTCAAGGTGGTCAACCTAGTTCAAGAACAGGTGCTGTCGGAATACGCCGGCGAGCGGGTTACCGGCTTCCGCATGCTGCAAGATGGCGTCACACAAACCCGCTTTGAAAAAGTCACCGTGATCGCCAACTGGAAGGAGAGCGCTGTCTACCATGCCGGCGGTCATGGCCTTGCCCCCGGCGGTGTGATCGTGTTCGACGACCGCAACACCCTTTCCGCCGGCGTGTTTAGCACCTATAACGGATTGGCCTTGACCACGGGCGATCACATTCTCGTCGAAAAACGAGAGAATGAGACGATCACGCTCTGGCAGCCAATCGGAGACGACACCCCGATCGCGCTCGCGGCCCTGCCGGGGTGGGCAGACGATGACCTGGTCCTCGTCGCGGCCTACAATGAGACCGATCGGCGCATCGCCCAGTCGGCTGCCACCGTGACGGATGGCACCATCACCTTTACCTACCGGTCTGATCTGGATGGCGCGAACGTCGCATATT
>JAFGJF010000121.1 GCA_016929205.1 Anaerolineae bacterium | reverse complement strand
CGCCTCACCGTGCCAGACTGTCTCGACAGACTGCGTTCGTACGTCACCGGCAATGAGAGGGCTATGATTGCAAGGGCGCATACGCCCCCATGGGTCGATGGTTGCAAACGTCGTGCCGGCCGTACATCCCCTGGAAAAGGAGGGCTCAAAACACTGGGGGATACAATTGCCAAACCGAACTGGCTGTCCTTGTGCGCAGCCCCGCCCAACCTCAGCCATCGCCGCACGCAACTGTGCCTCGCTCGGCATCACGCTGCTGGCAGAGCCGATCAGGCGATTGCAGACGAGGTGATTGGCCCCCAGACACAGGACAAAATCGAGCGTCTCCGTAACACAGTCCCAATTGGTTCTGTCGATCACCATACTGACTGCCACGTCGAACCCGGCTTGAGCCGCACGGCGAATATTGGCCACCGTCTCAGCAAACGAACCCGGTACGCCATTGAACGCTTCGTGCGTGGCAGCATCTGGCCCATGCAATGAGATGAGAAACCCGTCAAACCGATCCGCATCGCGCAGCAAATGCAGCAGCGCGGCAGGATCCATCCAGCGGCCATTCGTAAAGAGCGTAAAAGGAACCCCCAGGCAGTCGATCTGCCGCACGATCGTCGCCAGGTCAGGATGCAGTGTCGGTTCGCCACCGGTCAGTTTGAACTGCCGGGCGTGAGAGGCCAACCGCTCAACCAGATCACACCACTCCGCCCCATCGAGCGGCATCAAGCCAGAGTCCCTCAGCCATTGACCTCGAGTGCTTGAGGGAATAGCGGCTTTAGCCGGTTGATGTTCACACAACGCAGGTTCCTTGCAAAACGTCTCGCCGTTGCCGCAGCCCGGACAGTGATTATTACAGACCGGCGTGAGTTCCAAATAGTAGGCAACCGGCAACGCAAGCGTCGGGATCGGCTCGCCAACGGACACCCTATCTGTCGGGCAGGCACATTGACAATCGCAAGCGCAGTCCGAGTGAGCAGAAACGGATCGTCCGCCCAAATCGGAACGGCTATCAGTCAAGATCACTTTCATACGCGCTTCCTCGCTTTGTCATCACTGCAAACAGTTCCATCAAAACTCGTCAAACCCCAGCACCTGCCGGCACAACATCCCCAATGGCTGCAAAGAGTCGTCCATATCCGGTCCTTGAATGACGTCGAGAATCCCCTGAGCCAAAACAGCGATCGCATCGGAAGAAAACCTGGGATTCAAAAAGCGGTCACAGAGACGGTCGAAAAACCGTTCTGGCTCGCGTCCGCGCTGCTGTGAAATGAGCTGTGCCGCCAGTCCAAAGTGATGCGCCGCCGCAGCGTAATCGTGCTGCCGTTCGGCGATCTCACCGCGAGTTTCCTGGATGTATCCCTGCAAAAGTGTGTACCCCAGGCGTGCGGCCTTGTCCCATATCTGGTCCAGCAAATCCGCCACCTCTTGATCCTGGCGCAAACGGCCAAGGAAATAAGCCAATGCCAGTTCGAATTGAGCACGCGCAATCAGCCACTGATCGCCGTATTTCGAAGCCAAATCCAGGCTGCGCGTCAGGTAATCCTGGGCGTTTTGGAAAAACGCGGCGATCTCGGGGATCTTGTTGCCGCCGTTGATTTCTTGCAGGTATACGGCACGATCGCGCTGCTCGCGTCCATACACGTTGAATACGCTGGCTAAAAGCGACTCATCGCCAAACTGATCGGCCAGGAGCAATGCGCGTTCCAGGTACGCTTCTGTCTCCTCATACTGTTCCATATGGCGGCGGATATTGGACAAAGAGCGATAGGCCATCACCTGTCCGCGGATTTCACCGACCTTGTCAAAACTGCGCAAGGCCAATTTCGTATACCGTTCTGCCCCCTCCAGGTCACCCCGGTCGCGATCGATTTCACCTTTGGTCAAATAGCTGTATGCCAGGTCGCGCTCCAATCCCAACCGGCGGCGACGTGCCAAAGCCACCCGGCACAGGACGTCTGCCTGCGAGAGATTGCCTTGCAGTCGATAAATGTAGGCCAGGTTGTTTGTCGCCGAGGCAACCAGGGGATGATTCCCTGCCACCCGGCTGTACTCGATCGCCTGATTGTAGTGTTGAATCGCTTGATCGAGATGGCTGGTCCGGCTATAGATCTGGCCCAGGTTGTTGTGCATCACGCCCATAACGCGCATCTGGCCTTGTTTTCGAGCAATTTTGAGCGCCGATTGAAACGATCTGACCGCCTGTTCTGGATCGGTCAAAGCGGCAATCAGCCCCAGCACATTGTAAGCGCTGATCCGGTTCTCTGGCGACAAACCGCGCCTGGCCAACATCCGGTGACAGATATCGGCCGCCTGGGTCAATTTTCCTTCAAGGCGCAGCGATTCCGCCCGCCGAAGTTCGAACGTGTCCTGGATGCCGGTATGCCCGGCAATCTCCATCTCGCTGAGCAAAAGCTGCATCCGCACGAGATGGTTGTTGCGCTGCGCCTCGGCAAACCGCGCTTCAAAATAGGCCAGCCCCTCCTTTTCCCCGATCTGCAAGTGATAATACAGGCACTCTGCCTCCAGCCGCCACTGTTCCCATTCAGCGTCGCTGATCGTTGCCCGGTGAACCGGGCCTTTGTCCAGTTCCAACTGTGTCTTGGTCTGTGCCACGAGTTCGTCAATGCGAGGCTGATAGTACGTCTCAATCACTTTGTGCAAGAGCTTGACCCGGATCTCGCCGGTTGGGTCGATATACGGCCAGACGTGCTTGTTGATCAGGTTTTTCATCTCGTCGTGCAACAGACAACTGGCAGTCGACGGATTGTATTTCACAAAGGCGAGCCCGGCAAGCTGATCGACAAGATTGTAGGCCTCGGGCAGGGATATGTCGAACAATGCCGACAGGATGTGCGCGTCATTTCGCCGGTTAACGTGGGCCATATAAAGCACGGCCTGGTTCAGCATACCCTTCAAGTCGCGGACGCGATTGACCAATTCGAATTCAAACTGCTCGCGCAGAGTACGCAGCGCATCTTGGGACAACGATGTTAATTCGTCCAACGGTCGCTCAGCAATATCAGACAACGTATTATTTCGCACAGACCATTCGACAGCCAGGGTTAGCAAAATAGGACGTCCATCGGTCAGAAAATAGAGCTTGGCGCGCATCTCGGGCTCGATCACCCCCTCGACATCCACCGCGCTGAAAAACTCGGCGCTCTCGACACGATCAAACTCACACAACTCGATCAGGCTCACATTCTGCGAGCCGTAAACGTCGTTAAACGTAGCCAGTTTTTCCTGCTTGACGTTGCGTCCTGCCGAGATCACAAGCGCGTTGCCCAGCTGGCTGGTATATTGATCAGCACGTTCGGTCGAAACCGCCATCGACTCGGTGGTGTCGGTCAGATAGATCATGCGCTTTTCTTCCAAATAGGGATCCAGTTCGTCGACCGAGATCTGAAACAACTGCTTTTCTTTTCTTTCCACCTCATCCGGCACCCAGTCGTATGCCTTTTGGTTCAATTCGGCCAGGGCGTCGAGAAACCGGGATTTTTCAATACCCAGATAGCGATAGAGATCGGCAATCTGCGACAGGCCGGTGGCGTGATGTTCGGCATAGTCCCAATAGACCACAACCAGGTCATCGCGGTCTTGATACCGTTTCTGGACCTCTTTGAGCAGCCAGGTTTTCCCCACACCGCCGTCGCCTTGAACAGCGATCAAGTGCGTCGTGTTCCACTTGTTGATCCACTCGTCGATCAATCTCAGTTCATCTTTGCGACCTACGAATATATCAAACTTGGTCATTTCACATCCCCCTAACAACACGATTGCAGCCACTTGTACACGGTGTCAATGGCACCGTCACCCATCTGGTGGCTCAAAAGGTAGCGTACCTCGACATCCTGACGGATCTGATCGATAATCAGATCTGCCACAGAAAGTGGCAGCGTGCCGCTGGACAGCGCCTGGGCATACTTGGTCAGACCATCGTACAACATGCCCTCGTCCTGGGATGGGTTCTGAAGGGCATGGAAAAGCCATTCCACCACCGACAACAGCCGCTGTGTGGATTTGAGAAAAGAGTCCGGCAACGCCTTGCCAAGGTTGAGGATCCAGTTGTCGTACAATTCCAGTGCCACACCGTTCAAGCGCTGGTAGCGATCCGCGCTCGCTTTCGTACCATAGGCCATATGAATGGCCAAAACGCGGCGCATCAACATATCACGATAGAACGGCTCTTGAATCGTCGGCCCGACCAGCACACTTGTTTTTTGGATCCTGGACAAAAACTCAATCTCGTTTATATTTGCCGGAAGCTCACCGGCCTGAACCAGGACCTGCACCGTGTTGGCGTTGATACGCCGAAAGACACTGAGCGTCTGCACGATCTCGGCCAACTCGTCGTCGAAGCCAGATACCAAATCGGCAACGACGGGAGAGACGTAACTATGGATCAACTCTGCCCGGCGGCGGGCAAAATAATCCACAGGCGAGCCGATTGCGAACGACCGGGTCGTCAAGTGATCGACCAGGCTGCGAATCACCTTGGGATGTCCACCGCTCAGATACTGTACCTCGTCGGCAAGCTGAACGACCATTTGATCGTCCAACGAAATCTGTACGGCCTGGGCCTGGCTCCACACCAATTCTTGAATGGGATGCTGGTCAAACGGGCTGAGATAGAGACGCTGAGGAGCCAGGGCCGGTGCGAACGCACGCTCGTACCCTTCCCAGAACTGCTCTGGGTGGCGCCCGGCAACGATGATGCGCACGACAATGATCTCCTGGTAGCCCATACGCGTGCGCTGGTTTAGGGTGAGAAACAAGGTGTACAACCACTGCCGGGCATCCGTATTGAGCCGTTCCACACCATCCAAGATCAACAATACCGCCTTACGTCCCTCGGGCAGCGGTGCCGCCAACTCGCCTACGACACTGTCACAGATTTGATCGACGTCGGCACGATCTTGCACCGCCCCCACGCGCGCGATCGAGCGAGCGATAAAAGCAATCTGATCTTGCCCGGCATGATCGAAATCAAGGTAACAAAACGCCCATTGATCGCAGATGGCCTCGTCCGCCTGAGCGCTGGAGACGAGACGCCGCAACAGGTAGCTCTTGCCGTATCCTGCCGGGGCGCCGATCAAGGTATACGGCGAACGCGTCTTGCGCATCCGATCCATATCCAGAAGACGCAGTTCGTTCTCGCGATTGACAAACTCGATCTGGGAGAACGCGACAGCCGACAGCGACTCCCGCTCTGCTTCCAGTTCGCCTTCCAGCCGCTCAAGTTCGGACTCAAGTGCCTCGCGCTCTCGTTCCAAGTCGGCCAACTGCTCTTGCAGGACAACGTGACGTTGGCCGTCCAATGCCAGGGCAAGGTCGTGTTTAACAGCCTCAATACGGCGACTTGAAATTTCCCAAGACGCTCGGGCCTCTTGTATGCGCCGTTCGAGCCGCGCTTTTCGGTTTACCTCGACTGTCTCAGCCATCTCTGGTTACCGGGAACAGTTGTCTGGATCGTTGAACGTGGATAGGATCGTTATGGGAATTGTACCCGAAACAACCCACGAGCGCAAACGGACAACGCGCGCCTGGGTCCTGTAAATCTATTGTACCATGATATGCCCTCGGACTCAATAGGAAATGCACGCTAGCCGATCCGGCCTGGCAAAAAAAAGCCGGCAATACAATCCTTGCCGGCCTCACCTTTGTCCACCAGGCTACAAATCGCGCCGTTCAAAACTCCACACAGCCAGCCCCAAGGCGACGAAGGCATACAACACGGCATAGCCGATCATCAGTGGACTGGGCACAGAGCTGGACGTAAACGGCGAAAAACCAACCGCGTCGACGAGCAGCGAACGCATCTCAAAAGCGGCCCGTTTCCACAAGGCCTCGCTGGGCATCAACAGGCTGGACACGATGCCTACATTGACCGCTGCCGCGCTGTCCAGGAAGGAGCCGATCTGTTCGATCCATCCTCCCACAAAAGCCACGCCAAAAACAGCAAAAACCAGCACGCCGTTGGCCAGCGTCGAGAGCCGTGTGCCGCCCAACAAGGAGACGTTCAGCATCAACAGCCCGTTCATCCAGATCAACACCAAACCACGCAGCGCATTGGGTGCTCGATAACCGGTGATCGCCGGCACGAGCACAAGCACGCCGCCGGCCATTATGGCCAGGTACAGGGTCAACATGATCACATATCCCACCCATTTGCCGAGCAGCACTTCCCAACGACGCACCGGCTTGGCGACCAGGGTGTGAATGGTGCCCGTCGCGATCTCGCCGGCAACGGTATCGACTGAGGTCAGCACAGACATAGCGATAAAGAGGAAATTGACCACGTACAGGCCGCTCAAGAGCAGAAAATTGTACATTTGATTGTGGATCATTGGCCCCATGTTGACAGCGGTACGCAGCATATCCTGGCGGATGAAATAAAGCCCCGTGCCGTACACGCCGAGAAAGACCAACCCCAGGAGAAGCGCCCCAAGCACGATCTTGCGGCGTACCGCCTCTTTGAAGGTCAACTTGGCGATCACGACAAGTCCGGGTAGGGTCATTCTGTAACCTCCCCGCCAACGAGCTGCATAAACAAATCCTCCAACGACAACTTTTGCGGCGACACGGCGTACACGTCCACATCGTTCTCCACCAGGTAGCGGGTGATGGCCGGCAGATCGGCCTCGCCGGGTAGAGTCAGTGTAATGAGGTTGCCATCTGCGCGTACGTTTTTGCCCCACTGCCACAGCCCATCCACAACCTTGTTCCAATTTCCGTTCACCGATGCCGTCACACCACCTCGCAGACGTGCCCGGATCTGAACGCTCAATTCGCCATCCACCAATGACTGGCCGGACGCTGCGCGCAGTATGCTGGTATGAATCACCTCACCGTGATTGATAAACGCCACCCGATCGCAGGTGATCTCGACCTCGCTGAGCAAGTGCGAGTTCAAAAACACCGTCGTGCCCCGCTCGCGCAAATCGCGAATGATATCGCGCACCAGGCGCCGTCCCATAGGGTCAAGGCCCGACGTCGGTTCGTCGAGAAACACCAACTCAGGCTCATTGAGCAACGCCTGTGCCAGGCCGACGCGCTGCAACATCCCCTTGGAAAAGGCGCGCAGCTTTTTCTCTGCGTGTTCGCCCAGTCCGACCAGCGCCAGCAACTCGGGAATGCGCTGCCGGGCGACATCATGTGGGATGTGATACAGATTGGCGTGCAATTGCAAAAACTCGGTCGCTTGAAGCCAGTCGTGAAAGCGAAAATGCTCCGGCAAGAACCCGACCTTGGCCCGTCCGCGCGGATCCCCGAGTGCGTGGCCAAACAACTGTCCCTCGCCGGAACTGGGGGCGATCAAACCCAGCAGCATCTTGATGCTCGTCGTCTTGCCCGCGCCGTTCGGTCCCAAAAAGCCAAAGACCTCGCCGCGCTCGACGGTCAGGGTCAGGTCGGAAACGGCGACCTTGTCGCCAAATAGTTTGCGCAAATGTCCTACTTTGATCGGTTTTATCATATTTTACATTCATTGTACTTTGATTTGAGATTCCACGGTGCACAACACAGATGCGCAGCCGGAAGCCGCACCTACAACCAGTCCTAGCCAGGTTTGTAATCCTGCAGTACTTTTCTCAGCTCGACCGGATCATCCACAGCAGTTGAACCAAAATGACGCTTTGAACAAACGATCACGATCCACGTCACGACCATCGGCCCGCCGACAAACAAGGCAACATACACACCTCGAGCAGGGATCCCCTGCAGAGCCTGCATTTCCAGCGGTGCAAAACGCATCTGGGCCAGCACCTCGTGGTAATCCATCGCCAGCAACGTGATCGTGGTCGACACGATCATCAGGCCAACGCCAGCCAGCGCCCCCCACCAGGCCCAACTCTTGCGCCGCAGCGTTCCCCAGGCCAGGATAACACACGCCCAGATTGAGAAATCGAGCAGTAAAAAACCCGGCAGATCGAACAGAAACAGACCAAAGAGGGGAAAAATGCCGCGAAAAAAGATCGGCACGTGCAACAAAACGGCACCCAGCAAATACAATGCGCTCAAAACCAAAACGGGAATGGGAATGGTCCCCAACCTGTCAGGTTCGGGATCGCGCTGCCCAAACGTCAGCTGCACATCACGACTCTTGTAGAACCGAATCAGCAACCATGGAATGATAAAATAGAACGCCGCCACCAAACCGATCGCCACCAAAGCCACAAACAACGTCAGGTCCTTGGACATCAGCAAAATCAACAGCAGAACCAAGCTCAGTGGCAAACCGACGACCAGCCACGCCCATAGCAAGGCCAAGGACAACGTCCTAGCCCAGCGCCGCACCGTCAAATGCCCGTACCCAAGCGGGATGGCAATGGCGGCGATCACATAATAACCTATGATCTGGGCTGCGATATTGCCAAACATGAACGAACCAAAGCCAAAGCCTTCATAGGCGAACCGGCCGCCCTCTGCAAAAAAATAAAAGCAGATCATCTCTAGCGGCCCCAAAAAGGCGGCACCAAACCCAAGCAGCAAAAATGCCCCGCCGATCACGAGCAGCACAATGCGTCGATCTCGATAATCCATACAAAGACCTTTGATAATGTGTGGGATCAGGATTTTTCCACCGGAACGCGAGCGTCCCGCTCGCATGCGGCCAAGATAGCCGCGAATCATTCACGTTTGGCGAACAAGACAATCTGGGGCGCAAGTTGCTTGCGCCCCAGACAAGACGCGTTATTGTAGCGAGTTGGCGATTTCCAGGGCATCCTCAAGCGTGCCCACCCCGGTCAGGCCATAGACAACATCACCCTTGATCCAGGTCAGCGCATACTGCCGCTGGCCGCGGCGCAACGAAGAGACCCACGTTCCGGCTACACCGTCGACCGAGACCTCTTGATAACTCAGATTGGTCGACTGCGGCACCGGCACCACCAGCGTCGTCGTCCAGTCAACGCGCTCGCTGAAACGCCGTGCCTCGCTTTCGCTCATCCCCAACAACTGTAGATAAGCGCGTCCCAGTTGATCGATGTCCAGTTCGGATGGCGCCTCCACAGCGGGCGAGGGCATCTGGATCAAAACCTGGCACTTGGCAGGATCGTATTCGCCCTCGATCTCGTCCGACCGGCACGCGCCATAGGTTGCCATCACCAGCGTGTCAAAATCGACACTGACCTCTGCCCCGTCGATTTCATCGGGCAATTTGGCCTCATAACCGAGTTCGTCCAGCAAAGCCCGGATCCGGGGCAGGTCGATCTGGGCCCACAAGTGCGTGCCTGGCTTGACCGTAACTCGAGGCGTGGCTTCGATCGCCGTTGGAAAACGCACAAAGCCGGCCATGCTGCGCGCTGTCGTTACATCTACATCCTGCGGCTCGCCATCAGACCGGAATTCGACCTGGTCTTGCAGAACACTTTCCAGCTTGCCAGCCATTGCTTCCAAGGCCTCGTCATCGGGGATGTTGGATGGATCGACCTCGACAAACTGGATCTTTTGCACGCGGAACAAAGCCAGCAGATCGCCGGCCAATGTCCGCACCGGTTGAAAAGCGAACGCGGTGGCAAACACCAAAACGACAGCAACCACCGCCCACACCGGGCGGAACTGGCGGGAAAACAGCTTGCGTCCGGAAAACACATTTTTGAGCATCACATTCTCCTTGCGGATTGCGTATATCCGCCCTTGTTTCCGAGCGAGGGTGCCGCTCAGACGATGTCGCGCCACCTGTGCTGACACAGGCACACGCTCCGATTGAGAATCGATGCTGGACAAAACAGTTTGAACGCCGGTTCCTCGTTCCTCAATGGCGGCCGCCATTCGTGCGCAACGCGTGCACATCGCCAGGTGGCGACGGATACGCTCTCCATCTTGCCGGTTTACAGCCCCGTCGTAAAACGCACGCAATTGACCTTCCCTAAGATGTTTCATCTCTCTCCTCCAACCTGTGGTACAGCCGTTCAAACTTTTTTTCTGCACGAGCCAGCAACGTTCCCACCGAACCAGAGGCAATGTTCAAGGATGCGGCAATCTCAGCATAGGACAACCCGCTGTGTCTCAAGATCAAGAGCTGTGCTGCGCGCGGCTTCATCCGCGCCAGAACCCATCGAACGCGCGACTGTGCCTCGTCACGTTCGACCTGTGCCAGTGGATCATCAGGGTCAGCACGCTGCAGCCTCAAAACACCTGCTGTTTCCTCGTAGCGCCGCCGCCGGTGCCGGGCCCGGAGCGCGTTCAAACCGGCATTGGTCGCCACACGATGCAGCCAGCCGTTCAACCTGTCGTGATCTTGAGGTGGGCGATCGTGCAGGCGATAAAATACCTCTAGCGCCAAGTCCTCCGCCTCATCCCAGTCACCGACAAGCCGATACAGCGTCGCACAAACCCACGACCAGTTTGCCTCGAACGCAGCCTCGAACGCAGCCTGCTCGGCATCCTGATCCAGAATCACGGATTCTTTTTGATCTGTTTTGGAAAGCGTTTTGTCCACAGACGAATCTGTGTTCACAGACGCCCTTTCAATGACAGGCGAATCTGCGGTTACAGACGATGTCATCATCTTTTTGCCTCTGATCATATAGACACCGTCCAAGGTGAGAATGTGACATTTGCTGGGCAAGATGAACGATCATCCTTTTGTCCCGGTTAACTTGATCCCCTCGACAAAGGTGCGCTGGGCAAAGAAATAGGCGATGATGATCGGAATCGTAAAGACGACCGCAGCGGCCATCAACAGGTTCCACTCGGTATTGCGTTGTCCCTGGAAATCCTGCAACCCCAGGGCCAGCGTAAACTTTTCGGGGTTGTTCAGGTAAAGAAGCGGGCCCAGAAAGTCGTTCCAGGCCCACAAGAAGGTGAAAACGGTGATCGTGGCCAGGATAGGTTTAGAAAGCGGCAAAATAATGCGGAAGAAAATGTGGAGCTCGGACGCGCCATCCACCCGCGCGGCATCCGCCATCTCTTCGGGGATGCTGCGGAAAAACTGGCGCAGCAGAAAAATATCGTACGGGTTGGCGAAAAAAGTCGGCACCACGAGCGGCAAAAGGCTATTCCCCCACCCCAGCGTTTCAGTAAAAAGCAGGTAGAGCGGGATCATGGTCACCTGATAGGGCAACATCATCGTGCTCAGCACCAGCAGAAAAACGATCTCTCGTCCCGGCCACCGGAGGCGCGAAAATCCATAGGCCACCGGTGTACAGGAAAACAGGGTGCCCACGATCGCCAGAACAGCATAGATCAGGCTGTTCTTGAGATACGTCCAAAAGTTGACCCTGATTCCGGGGCGCGCGCTGCGGTTCATAGCATCGACAAAGTTGTGCCATTGAAACTTGATCGCCAGCACGGGCTCGGCATACCGAGCCCGCATTTCGATCACCTCCGAGGGGTCATCGGGATTCACAAATGTCGCCTGCCCTTCATCGACCTTGACCTGGGCCAACTGCCTGATTTCTCCGTTGACAGGGACATTGTACAAGGGCCAGGATTCGCCATCGATTACGACGGTCTGGGTATCATAAGGCAGCAATGTCGGTGGAAAACGGAACACATCCTTGTCTGACTTGAAGGCCGTAAAAAACATCCACACCGCCGGCGTCAAAAAGAGAAGGCCGATCGCAAAGACAACAATGTGTCCCAACAATCTTTGTAAGATGTGGCGGAATCGGTGGGCACGGTCTTTCATCGTCCTATACTCCCTCGCCATAATGTGTCCAGCGCTCCGAGGTGCGCAAAAGAAGCAGCGTACAAACCAGGATGATGATAAACAGGATCCAGGCCATCGCTGCCGCGTACCCCATTTTCAGGTTGGTAAACCGGTCGAACAAGTACACACTGTAAAAGAGCGTCGAGTCAAGAGGACTGCCCAGATTGCCGGCCGTCGATCCAGGCTGAGAGTTGGCCAATATATAAGCCTGGGTAAAGTATTGAAACATGCCGATCACACCCAGGATCAAGCTAAAGAGCGTAATCGGGGAAACCATCGGGATCGTGACGTGCCACAGCCGCTGCAACCACGAGGCACCATCCAATTGAGCCGCCTCCAGCAATGAGACCGGAACGTCCTGCAACCCCGACAGGTAAATGACAATCGTATCGCCCATACCCCACAATCCCATAATGATCAGGGCCGGTTTGGCCCAATTGGGATCGGTCAGCCAGCTTGGGCCGGTAATGCCGAGGTGTCCCAGGGCCACGTTGAGGATCCCGTTGTTGGTATTCAAGATCCAGATCCAGAGCATGCTGCTAGCCACGGCCGGCACGATGGATGGCAGATAATAGATGACGCGGTAAATCGACTGCCCACGCAGTTTCAAGTTGAGTAGGACCGCACAAGAAAAAGAAAAGATCAATCTCAGTGGGACGGCCAGGACAACCATATAGGTGGTATTGTACAAGGCAACCCAGAAACGCCTGTCTTGGAAGAGATTGATATAGTTAGCCAGCCCGATCCATTCCGAAGGCCGCCTGAGGTGATGTTCGGTAAAACTGATGTACAACGAATAAGCCATCGGGTAGAGGGTAAAGAACAGGAACCCCAGGATCCACGGCGAGATGAACAATAGACCCAGAGCGAAATGATGCCGCGTGCGCACGCTCCAACGCCGAGATCCGGCTTTGTGACGTGATTTCATCGGACGCCTCCAAGATCACACGGATGAATTACATCCGGCGGATGGGGTGTATCCGCCGGATGGAGTGTATCCGCCTGGCTAGTTGCCCAGCGCCTTGTCGAGCATCGGCTGCAGCTTATCCTGCGCCTCTTTGAGCAAAGGTTCTGGATCGGCCCCCGTGTGCAAGACCTGTTCTTCGATCAACCCGAGTTCGGTCCCCAAATCCGAGCTGATAGAAGTAAAGATCAAAGACGTCGCGTTGGGTGAATTGGCCAGATCCATAAACATGGCAAACTTGGCGTTTTCGTGGAAGCGCGTGTCTTTGGCCGCCTCCTTACTAGAAGGCAGGTTGAAATTGACCACCATTTCCTCGGCCAAGATCTCGGGCGACAGCATCCAGGCCAGCAACTTGGCTGCCGCATCTTTGTTCTTGACACCGCTGGGGATGAGCGCCACTGTGCCGCCGACTACGTTGGCTTTCTTGTTCTCCGGTTTGCCCGCTGGGTAAGGAATGGGCGCCACGCCATACCACAGGTCCGGTTTGAGCCCCTCAATAAAGTTTTCGCCGGTCATCCACTCGCCGTCGACCATCATCGCGATCTTGCCCGACATAAAGCCGTGCTCCGGGGAGTCATATTCTCCGGTGGACGAAACGAAACGAAGCACCTCTTCCACACCATACTTGGTGTAGAACTGCTGCTCCCACTTGAGCGCCGCGAGCATCTCTGGCGTATCCACCTGCACCTTGGTGCCATCGTCGCTAAACCAGCGGCTGCCAAAGAGCGCGAGATACTGCTCAATATGGCTCCACGAGAAATCCGGCACGAATCCGAGCTGGGTAATATGGCCGTCAGCATCTACCTTGGTCAGCACGTCGGCGTACTCGGCCAGTTCTTCCATCGTCTCAGGCGGTTTCTCGGGATCGAGCCCGGCCTCCTCGAACAAATCCTTGTTCCAGAACAGACCGTACGTGTCCGATCCCCATGGCAAGGCATACAATTTGCCTTCATATCTGCCTTGGGCAAGCATCGCCGGATAAATGTCGTCCAGATTGATGCCGTGCGCAGCAATAAGATCGTCCAGTGGCGCAACCAGCCCTTCATTCACCCAGGTTGAGACCGCGTCGGGGCCGCCAAGCACCAGCACATCCGGCGGTTCCGATCCGGAAAGGCCGGCGATGACCTTGTCATCCTCGACGGGTGAGTTAACTTCTATCTTGATGTTGTTAGCTTCGCCATACTGGTTAAACAATGCCTGAATCTGTGTTGGGTCGTCACCCCAGGTGATCCAGACCCGCATCACATCAGGCTGTTCAATTTCAGCAGGACCCTTGGCTTTGCCGCAAGCGACCACCAGGCCCAACAAAACGCCCAAAACCAGTGCAATCCGCAAATGCTTCGTAACCATGGCATCCTCCTTGATAGGTTACCGTAGAAAAAACGACCAGCACACGCACCAAACGGCCAAGATCTGTGCTTTATCACCCCCTTTCTACCCAAGAGCCTCCATATCAGCGCTTCATAACCGGTTCTGTAGGCCCTTGTGTCGTCGGATCTGCATCGGGCGATTATGGAATGCGACAGAGGAAGCAAGGAATGACTGCAATCGTCTCTAGTTTACACCCCCATACGTATCTTGTCAAGACAAAAATCAACGTACCGGTTCCTCTGGTTGTACCTCTGGCCGGTTGAGACAAAAAAAACGGCCGGATCGACGATCCGGCCGGGTATGACACATCTCGAACTTAATTCGAGCCTTGAGCGATGGTCAAAATCCGCCCATCACTACGCCCGAACACCTCCGGGAAATACATCTCGCTGGCAACGGTCGGGATCACCCGGTACTCGCCGGGCAGCGTGGCGCGGAAGGTATAGGTATATTCATAGGTGCCTTTGGGCAAATAATCGCTAAAGAGCACCACCTTTTCGTCGCGCATCTCGCTGCGGCTGTACCAGTTCCACCACCACCAGTAAAAGTCGGTCCACATTGGGTTCTGTGACTGGCGGCGCAGGGTTGGATTCTGATCCAACAAGCTCGTCGTCTCAAGGTTGGTATCGATCCCCTCGCCTCCCGCCGGTAGCGGATCTTCGACAATGACATAGTATAGGTCGTTGGGCGCAATGATCGTCAGTTTGACCCGCACCACATCGCCCACCTTGACCTCTTGTAGTTCAGGACAGGGGTTTTCTCTGCTCGGCACGCAGTCGGCATCGGCGTACTGGCGGGTGACCATAATCCCCCGGTTGACCGGCTCGATCTCTTCTACCGGCAGGTAGACGCGCAGGTGTGCGGTATAATACAACCGCCCCTCACCCTCGCCGCGCCCGACCTGCAGCACGTTCCCTTGCCCGGCCAACAGATCAGCGATGGCGACAGTGATCTTGATACTCTCGCCCACGTTTTCG
>JAFGJF010000120.1 GCA_016929205.1 Anaerolineae bacterium | reverse complement strand
GCGGAACCGTTGTTGCCCTGGTTTTGTTGATTTTGTCATTCCGAAATGATCGGAAACGTTAGGCGACCGAAAGGGCCAAGGTCAGGCAATTGCGATCAAATCGAGTTTAGCATATAATTGCCCCTGCGCCGTACTAGCCAACACATGTTCTAGAGAGTGACCATATGCGCGTGATCGCCGGCAAGGCCAAAGGGAAAAAACTCAAACTGGTTCCGGGAGAAGGCACTCGCCCCATTAGCGATCGGGTCAAGGAATCCGTGTTCAATATCCTGGTTCACGACGTGCCGGACAGCCGGTTTCTGGATCTGTTCGCCGGAACGGGCGCAGTGGGGATCGAAGCGCTCAGTCAGGGTGCTGCAGAAGTCGTTTTTGTCGAGAAAGCGTCCAAAGCGATACGCGTCATACGCGACAACCTGCAGATCACAAACTTTTCTTCGCAAGCGACCGTCTTGCACCAGGACGCATTCAAATACGTGCCCGCTGCCCAAGGGCAATTTGACATCATTTATGTTGCGCCGCCGCAATATCAGGGTTTGTGGTCGCGGGCTCTGCAAACCATTGACGAACACCAGATTCTGGCAGAAGACGGCATCATCGTCGCCCAGATTTTTCCCAAGGAATTTGAACCGGTTGTGCTCCAGCATGTCGTGCTGGCCGATCAGCGCAAGTACGGCAGCACGATGCTGTGCTTTTATGAACATGTCTAAGGTCATTGTCTTGGGCGACATAATCCTGGATATGATCGCCCACATTCCACGCTACCCGCAGCCCGGCGGCGACGGTATTGCCCGCAGCGTCCTGATCAAAAGTGGCGGTTCCGCTGCCAACACGGCGCGCGCCCTGGCACGATGTGGCATTGCGACCAGTTTAATCAGCCGCACCGGAAACGACGTGTTCGCCCAGCAGGCCCTGGCCGAACTCGACCGTGTGGGCGTGGACATGTCGCTGATCCAACGAGACCAGGACACGAGCAGCGGCTTGATGTTCATCACCGTCACGCCTGATGGACAACGAACGATGTTTGGTTACCGGGGCGCGAATGCGCGCACCTACGCGAACGAACTAGATGAGGATGCCATTCGTGGGACGCTCTGGCTGCACGTTTCAGGTTATGCGCTGCTGCAAGAGCCTCAAAGAGAGGCCGCATTGTGCGCCCTGGCGATCGCCCGCAGCGCCGGGATCAAGATCAGCCTCGATCCCGGCCTGGAAATCGTGCTCTGTGACGCGGAACTGCTCGATTCGCTTTTACCCGAGATCGACGTACTGATGCCCAACGAGGACGAACTGCTCGCGCTGAGCGGGGCAGATGACAACATTGAACGCTCGATGCACAAACTCGGCGGCAGGGGTATCCCCATCATCGCCTTAAAATTGGGCGCAAACGGCTGCATGCTGTACGAGCGAGGAGACGTCGTTCACGTTCCGGCGTTTTCGGTGCCCGCCGTCGATACGACCGGTGCGGGTGATGCATTCGCGGCAGGATTTATCGCCGGACAAACACTCGGGCTCGACCTGCGCGCGTGCGGCGTGTGGGCCAATGCGATGGGCGCGCTGGCGGCATCAGTTGAAGGCAGTTATGCACCGGCTCAAGATGAACTCGCGGCCTTTATGCAGCATCACGCGCTTTCGCCCAAGTGGACGGGCTGGGAAAAGACATTTCGACACATTGCAGACGCGCTAGAAAAGGGCGGGCGTTGAACAAACACACACTTGTACTCATCGCCATCCTGGCACTGGCCACGTTTCTCCGGTTTTGGAATCTCGATGCCACCGAGTTCAAATACGACGAGGCGACGGTCTGCAATCTAGCCGCTCACTTTATCGACACGGGCATCCCTCCGGCACGCGGCATGGGCTCATCCGTCGGGATCGACAATCCTCCCATGATGATCTATTTGATGAGCCTGCCTGTCTTGTTCAGCCGTGATCCGCTCGTTGCCAGCGGGTTCGTCGCTCTACTCAACGTGATCGGCGTGTGGGGATGCTATGCCCTGGGAAAACGTTATTGGAATCACCAAGTCGGTCTGCTGGCGGCGTTGCTGCTGTCCATCAGCCCCTGGGCAATATTCTACTCGCGCAAAGTGTGGGCGCAGAACGTGCTGCTGCCCTTTGTGCTGCTCTATTTTGCCTTTCTGCTCGCCTGGCTGGTCGAGGGCCGCAAATGGGCGCTCAGCGGGGCGATCGTCACCCTGGCCGCACTGACCCAGATTCACTTCGCGACGCTGGCTTTTGCGCCCATGCTGGCCTTGCTGGTGTCGATCGCGCTGCTGCAACAAGTTCGTCGCCGGGCTCGAGCTGGCAACAGCGATTGGCATCCTGCGACCCAACGCCGCACACCCCTGTGGAAACCGTTGTTGGTTGGTATCGGTGCCAGCCTGTCGTTATACACTCCCTATCTCGCCCTCGATGCCTTTATCGGCTGGAGAAATACGCACGCGTTCGTCGCCATGCTCCGGAACCCGGCGCGAATGCAATGGGAGACGCTGCGCTTTGCCCTGCTCAACGTGGGCGGGCGCGAGATCCACGCCTTGGCCGGCGCAGAAAAGTTCGAACTCTGGTTGAGCAGCATCCTCGATCTGAATTACTGGCCGGATCGGATACAAGAAGTGGGCGTCGTCCTGGGCTTCATTTACCTGCTTGTCCGGCTGTGGGTCGATCGCCAGAACAAGCGCGCATTTGCGCGCAACGCCGTGCTGGTTCTATGGCTGCTAAGCCCGGTGTTGTTTTATTTGCGCTCACAAACCGATGTCTTTCCCCATTACCTGATTCCACTTTACCCGGCTCCCTATCTTGCCCTGGCCATCCTTGTCATCGACGCTGGCCAATGGATGGTTCGCCAGAGCAAAAAGCAGGCTAAACCCGCTTACACGCACGTCGCGCAGGTGGCTGGCGGCATATGCCTGGCGCTGCTGGTGATATGGCAAAGCACGCTCTCGCTGAGCATCCACGCTTTCGTGGATACACACCACACTCCGGGCGGCATGGGCACACCCATTCGCATCTATCGCGATGTGGTCGGCGTAATAGAGAGAAACGTACAAGCATGGAACAACGATCAAGTCGTGGTCCTTTGTCCAGGCGACCAGCCGCGCTGGGATGCGTGTCCGGCTGTATTTACCTTTTTGGCCGGCCGTTCCTTTGATATCCGCCTGGCCGATTACGACAAGACGCTTGTATTCCCACAGAGCAGCGCCGACACGTTGATCCTGCTCACGCCCGGAGAAAGCCTTGCCCAAACCGAGCTGCCCCGATATGCGGAGGAACTCGTTCAGGAACGTATCTCGCTACGCGAAAACATTGGGATGTTTCAGTTCTATCGCCTGCCGGCAGATTACAAGCCACTTCCACCGGTACAACCAGAAAAAACCCCTGTGCGCCTGGAAAACGGCATATCGCTGTCGGGATATGAATTGTTATCTGCCCTTGAGCAGGGACAGACCACTCACCTGGCTCTGTACTGGCATATAGATGACGTGCCCACGGTCCCACCCGCGCAAGGATACAGCTTGACGACCAACATCGTTGGCCCGGACGGGCAGCGATATGGGCAAAAGGACGGCGACGGTCAGCGCGTGGGGTTGTGGCGAGCAGGAGACACGCTGATCAGCTGGTTTGACATCGCGCTGAGTGCCGACGCCCCACTCGAACCGCTCCACCTGCGGGTGGGAATGTATATCCACACGCCGCCGGATCAATTCACGACGATCCACGTTGTTGGAGAAAATGGCGAACCGGTCGCGGCGGCGGTAACCTGGCCCCTGGAGTAAAAGGTGGACCTGACCCCCGCTCTGTCCTCGGGATTGCCGGGCTCTGTTGACATTGATTGCACACAAGCGGGTCAGTTTGCCACTTTCACGACATGGATGCAGACGATGGACTGTCATTCCCGCACGTTTTTAGCG
>JAFGJF010000119.1 GCA_016929205.1 Anaerolineae bacterium | reverse complement strand
TTGTGCGGCAAACAGGGCTGGGTTGGCTCCGGGCAGGTCGTGCCCACCGCCAGCGACCGGTCCGGCAGTGAGGATTGCGCCGCCCATATCGTAGCGGTAGACAGGATCGACCAGGTTGAGCGGAAAGCAGAATTGCACCGACTGCGGCGCTTCTGTCCAGCCATTTTCCAGGTCATAGGCTACGTCGATCCAGGGATAGGTGGCATGGAAAAACCAACGCGTAGAAAAGCCAAATCCCCAACGCGAGCCGTCGGTCTGGATCTCGACGCCGTTTACCCCACGCCGGCAGAATAGCCGATCCACCTGCGTCTCGGGCTGTGCAGGGATCGATTCGGGAAAGACAGCGCTGGATGGTTTCTCTTGATACCGGGTATGCACAAATTCGCCCAACGCAAGCCCACTTGCTTGCGGCACCCATTCTCGTCCTCGCGCGTCTACAAGGGAAGCGACAGCAAAACGCTCAGGATCAAAGCGGATGTGACTGCCTCGCCAGTCAAACACCAATGCTTCTTTGTGTGGTTGTTCCAGGCGCGGTTTTGCTGTTGATGCAACGCCAGGACACAGTGCGTAGCCCAGCGATCTCGCTTCTGTCGCGGCTGCCGCGCGCACACCGGCCGAGATGGCTGCCGTCGAACGATCGCAGCCGCCAAAATCGTGCTCGGCAAAACGCAGCAAGGCATCGATCCCTTGTTCGAGTGCCTGCTCTGTCTTGGCATTTTCCTGCCCGTTCATCCAGGCCAACGCATAGACTGCCTCTGCCTGGCGAAGCAGCCGCTCGGCCTCGCGAAAAGCGGCCGTTGGTCCGGCCAGGTGCGCAGCCCATTCTTCCCAGCAGATGCCAAAAGAGCCGCGCAAGGTCGGGATCTCGAGGTCGCGCTCGTTCATTTCCTGTCTTGCGGCAGCAAAAAAGTCCTCGTACCGCGCATCGATCAGCCGGATCGTGCCATCTGAATCGGCATTAAAGCGGCGGATAAAGGCCGCATAGTCGCCGGTGATCGTCCAATTGTCCCACCCCGTGCCCAATAACAAGATGCTCGAGATCGGATAAGCGTCTCCGTAAGCCTCGTAACGCTGTACCGTTTGCCGGATATATTGCACCCGCTCTGGGTAAACGTCCGGGCTGTTACGATCGCCGCAGGATTGGACGTGAAACGCATCCCATTGTTCTCCGGCCAGTTCGGCCAGGCGATACGCTTCGGCATAGCCGCCCCAGGCGCGGGTTTCCTCGTACAGGTCCCAGCGCACGAGCAAGCGCTCGCCGTTTGGCGCCTGCCACCAGAACAGCGGGACCGGTTCGCGCTGGCCGATGGCGCTCTCTGCGCGCAAGGTATAGATGCCGCGCCCCAGATCGGCCATCCCGCATGCCGTCAAAACGTTAGCCACGTGCCAGGGCAGGCCGGAATTCTCCATCACCAGAGCGATCTTGTTGGTGGTTCCGGTCGCTTGCGCGATGGGCAGCGAGCCATAGCAGGCCCGGATCGCCAGCTCTGTGCTCAAAAGCCCCCACAACAACACAGCGTGATTGGCCGCATAGCCCATTTGGCCCTGGCGGATGGCCTGCAAGAGGCGCTGTGCCCCTGCCTCGCCTCGCTGCCGCCGGTACACGTCCAGCCAGATCGTCCCGTCCAGATTCCAGCAGCTCTCCCCGCGTTCGATCAAGTCCAGGTAGCCATCCAGCACAGCAGCCATCCTGACTTCGATCTCGGCAGGTGATCCGCACCAGTTGTAATCCAGGTGTTTGTCCTGAGCCAGGTAAATGGTCCACGATCGATTGTGGGCCATCAAGCCAGTTTCTCCCACAGGAAATCGTAGGCCCGTTGGCCGCTGATGGCGTGCCGCCCCTGGAAATAATCGGTTTCGACTTGGTCCTGCGCCCCAAACACGCCGTACACGGCCCTGGCTCGTGCGACACTGGCTTTGGTCGCCTCGATCGGGAAAATGCAGTCGTAACTGCCCGACTCGACCAACAGCGGTCGCGGGGCGATCAATCCGACCAGGTCATACATTTCACCAAAGCGGTGCAGCCCCGGCACAAAGTTGCAGGTGCAGTGCGACATAGCCAGGATGCTGTCGCGAAAGGTGTTATAGTAGCCGCTGATCACGCAGGCTCGTATCCGCTCGTCGACGCAAGTCGAGAAAAAAGTGTGCATCCCGCCGCCGGAAATGCCCATCGCGCCCAGGCGATCGACGTCAATCTGTTCGCGCGTCGCCAGATAATCGACCAGGCATTTGCCGTCGAAAACGCGCAGCCCGGCGGCCGAACCTCCAAGGCAAAAGGCCAGCTTGGCCATGTGATCGCAAGTGGTTGGAACGCCGCAGCCGATGGTTGTATTCAGGTAGGAAAAGTCAGTCTGGCGCTCACCAAATCCCGCGATCTCGGGCGCAGCCACGGCAAAACCACGCCGGCACAAGGCCACGGCGAAATCCTTGTGATAGCCATCGGGCCTGTCACGCTCCTGACCGTCTTCCCACAGGCCTACAATGTCCTTGACGCCGTACCCATGTCCGTGGAAGGCCATGACCACTGGCAGTGGGCGCGGCCCGTTTTTGGGTATGAGCATATAGACGGGCATCAAGCTGTAAGCCGAGGTATGCAGCAACACCTTTTCGCGCACGTAATCGCCCTTGTCGACGATCTCGATCGTTTCCGGTGCGAGGTCGCTTGGGGGCAGCGATTGAAAGCCCAACGTTTCGTTCAAGGCCGGACGGACGCGAGCCTGCCATTGCCTGGCCTGTTCCTCTGTCTCGGCAGAAAAGCGCAAGGGGGCGTTCTGCGGGTCGTAAAGCTGCCACAGAGCATGCGCCGGCTGGAGGCGTTCGTGTTGTTTGAAATCAAGTATTTGGGTACTCATTCGTCCTGGCTTTCTGTCTCAATCTGATAGTCCAGCGGCAGACCAAACTGATCTTGCGCAAACAACTCGGCTGCTGGCTTGCGCGGGCGAAATGCCGGTTTCTCTGCCGGCACACCAACGGGCGTCAAACAAACGATGCCATAGGTTTCGGGAATGTTCAACACTGCTTTGACCTGGCCCTCGTCGTATGCCCCGATCCAGCAGGTGCCGTAGCCTAGGCTGGTGGCGGCGAGGATGGCGTGGTCCAGGACGATCGTGCCATTGACTTTGCTTTCGCCTGGCAGGGTTACCAGGCACAAGATGACCGGCGCATCGGCCATCCACATCTGATGGCTGCACGCTTCTGCCGTCCGCCGGCGCAGATCGACGTCGGTCACCACGACCATCTGCCATCGCTGCCGGTTGCTCCCCGTCGGCGCGCGCCGCGCTGTTTCCAGGATCAGATACAGGTGCTCGTCCGGTATCGGATCCGCTTGATAGCTGCGAATGCTCTGCCGTCGCCATATCGTCGATAACGTTTCGTTCATTTTGTCCTCCTCATCACTTACATCAATAGCAGGTTCTTATCCAGGTGATACGTTGTGCCCGCCATCGTGTCCAACTTGATGGCGCTATCCTTATAACGGACCTGGCACGGACGTCCCAGTTTCGAATAGATTGTCGCCGATGCCAGGTGCCCGTCTGACCATATGATATCGATCTCGAACCCGCCGCGCGCGCACAGCCCACTGACCCTGCCCGCTGCCCACGCCTTTGGCAGCGCGGGCAGCAGTTCGACGGCTCCGGCGCGCGATTGGAGCAGCATTTCGGCGATGCCCGACGTAGCTCCAAAATTGCCGTCGATCTGGAACGGCGGATGGGCGTCGAACAGGTTGGGATAGGT
>JAFGJF010000118.1 GCA_016929205.1 Anaerolineae bacterium | reverse complement strand
GGTACAACCCACCGCGACGCCGTTTCCGACACCAACTCTGTCCACGGCACGGCGTTACCAAATGACCTACGCTATCGAACATCCAACGGTATTGGGACAACAAACGCTGGTCGAACAACTCTGGCTGCCACTGCCCAACACCGACGGCGACGGCACCCGCGAGCTGGAGCTGATCGAGATCTATCCAGACGGTTACGAGATCCTCGATCTTGGAGAGGAAAACCGGGCCATCTATTGGGAAAACGTGCCCGACCTCTGCGGGCAAGGCAACTGCCTTTTTGGCGCCCGCTTCCAGATTACCCTTGAACGTCCCACCTATGCCATTCCGTGGGCAGATGCCGCAGTCTACGATCCGGCCAGCGACCTGTTTCTCACCTTCACCCGGCCGCAGCGCGGCATCGAATCGGACGATCCAAAAATCCGGACTTTGGCGGCCAACATTGTTGGCAGTGAGGACAATCCCTACAAAAGGGTGCTGTTGATCCAGTCGTGGGTGCAGCAAAACGTGCGTTATGCCGACATTGGCTCGGTCTACCCCGACGACGCGCTGCGCTGCATCGATCAAGGCGTGGGCGACTGTGCCGGGCAGAGCAAGGTTTTTGTGGCGCTGTGCCGGGCAGCAGGAATCCCGGCGCGCACCGTAGCCGGATTGCTGCCCTTTGAGCGCGGCGTCGGCATGCTGAGCGAATTTGGCACGTGCGATAGGGGCGACTGCCGTGCCGTTTGGCCCTGGTTTGGTGAGGCAGATGCCACGGACAGACTCAGCGTCCACGTTTGGGTAGAGATCTATTTGCCACCATTGGGATGGGTGCAGGCCGAGCCGGATATGCCTGGCTTTGGCATCGACAAAGAACGATTGATCACCCAGCGCGGCCCCTTTAGCTTTCCCGGCGGCGTGTGCGCGTACGCCACCTATTTTCACCTGCCGCTGGCTGTACAGGGCAACTGGTGCGGGCAGAGCGTTGGATGGCAGGTCAGCATCGACGCTCAAGTGATCGAATGACACCAACAAAAACATTCAATCTGTCTCCAAAACAAAACTGGAGGTGCAATGGAGCATCAAGCAGGTTCTTTTCGGGGGATTCGCAATCACAACATTTACTACCAATCCTGGCTGCCGCAAGGCGATCCCAGGGCAGTCGTCTTGATCGTGCACGGACTCGGCGAGCACAGCGGCCGGTACATGAACGTGGTCAACCAGTTGGTGCCGCGAGGATACGCGCTTTACGCGCTGGATCACATCGGGCACGGGAAATCCGACGGCACACGCATGGTTGTGAACCGCTTTGACGATTACACGGACACGCTGGCCCTCTATCTCGACATGGTGCGCGGCTGGCAGCCGGGCAAACCGGTGGTCCTCTTGGGTCACAGTATGGGTGGCCTGATCGCCACCGCCTATCTTCTCGACCACCAGGACGCGTTTGTGTGTGCGGTTATATCTGCCCCCAGCGTCAAATTACCCGCCGACATCTCGCCATTGACGTTGGCCTTGGCCCGCATCCTCTCCATTTTTATGCCAAAAATCGGATTGGCGGCCGTCGATCCGGCCTTGGTAAGCCGTGACCCTGCAGTGGTGCAGGATTACATCGATGATCCGTTGGTATACAAGGGCAAGAACACGGCGCGGCTGAGCGCGGAACTGATCTCGGCCATTCACCGCGTGGAAAACGAGGCGGCGTCGATCACGCTGCCGGTGCTGATCGTCCAGGGCAGCGAGGACAAACTGGTCGATCCTGCCGGCGCGCAAATGCTGTACGATCGAATCAGTTCGCAAGACAAAACGCTCAATATGTATGAAGGACTGTTTCACGAAGTCTGCAACGAGCCAGAATGCGCGATCGTCTTGAGCGACATCGAACAGTGGCTGGATGCACATATCGGTCAACCATCCAAGGGAGGATAAACTATGGCAAACATCATTCGCATTGAAGAAATTGCCCGGCACGTTGGCGAGCAAGTGACGATTCGTGGCTGGCTCTATGCCAAGACCGACAAGGGCCGCCTGCAGTTTTTGCAAGTGCGCGACGGCAGCGGCATCGTGCAGGTCGTGGTCTTTAAAAAAGAGGTCGCGCCGCAAGTTTTCCAGGCAGCCATCGACGTGACCCAGGAATCGTCCGTGATCGTCACCGGTACCATCCGCGCCGACGAGCGCGCGCCGGGCTATCCCGGCGGCTATGAAATCGGCGCCAGCAGCCTGGCTGTGATCCAGTTGGCCCACGAGTACCCGATCGGACCCAAAGAACATGGCGTCGACTTTTTGATGGAGCACCGCCACCTGTGGCTGCGTTCCACCCGCCAGTGGGCGATCCTGCGCGTGCGGGCGACGATCATCAAGGCGATCCGCAACTGGCTGGATGACCACGACTTTTTGCTGGTCGACACTCCCCTGCTGACCCCGGCAGCCTGCGAAGGCACGACGACACTGTTCGAGACCGATTATTTCGGCACACCCGCCTTTCTCAGTCAAAGCGGGCAGTTGTACAATGAGGCGACGATCGGCGCCTTTGGCAAAACGTACTGTTTCGGCCCGGCCTTTCGCGCCGAAAAAAGCAAGACCCGCCGCCACGTGATGGAACTGTGGATGGTCGAACCAGAAGCGGCCTACGTCGAGCTGGAAGAATGTATGGAGATTGAGGAGCAACTGATCGGCTACGTCGCCCAGTCGGTGCTGCAAGAGCGCCGGGCCGAACTGGAGATCCTGGAACGCGACGTGTCCAGGCTGGAGATCATCAAGCCGCCCTTTCCACGCATTCCCTATGACGAGGCAGTGGAGCAGATCAACGAACTGGGCAAGGATCAAGGGATCGGCATCGAATGGGGCGAAGACTTTGGGTCGCCGCAGGAAACGATCCTGGCCGAACAGTTTGAAAAACCGGTTTTCGTTCACCACTATCCCACCGCGGTCAAGGCCTTTTACATGGCCCAGGAACCGGAGCGGCCCGAGGTGTGCAAGTCGGTCGACCTGCTGGCCCCCGAGGGCTATGGTGAGATCATTGGCGGCGGCGAACGATCCGGCGATCCCGAATTCCTGGAAAAACAGATCGATCACCACAAGCTGCCCAAGGACGCCTACAAGTGGTATCTCGAACTGCGCCAGTACGGCGGTGTGCCGCACTCGGGCTTTGGCCTGGGCATCGAACGCACCGTGTGCTGGCTGTGCAAACTGCCGCACATCCGTGAAGCGATTGCCTTCCCGCGCATGTTGGGGACGATTTATCCGTAAAAGAACAAATATGCAATCCGCCTAGCCTTTCGGGTCGCGGCCGAGTTGTGTCGCGACCGCGGTAAGGAGCGCACAAGAATGGTATCAGAAATCGACGAATATATGAGCAGGCTCATCGAGTTGTGCGATACGTTTGGCGTCAAACGGTTGGAATTATTTGGCTCGGCAACTCGATCTGATTTCGATCTCGAACAAAGCGACATTGATTTCCTGGTGGACTTTGACACCTCCCATTCGCTTGGCCCATTTGACCAGTACTTTGGGTTAAAAGAGGCATTGGAGCGGCTTTTGGGACGATCCATTGACTTGATTGAGGAAAAAGCGATCAAGAACCCTTATTTCAAAGAAGCCATTGCGCAAGACAGGATGCTGGTGTATGGAACTAGAGGCTAGAAAACTGATCTATGATATAGACCAGGCAACAAAGCTCATTGCCGAATTCACGGCGGATAAGGGGTTCGAGGATTACACGATTGATGCGCTGCTGCGTTCTGCGGTTGAACGGCAATTTGAGATCATTGGCGAAGCGCTGAATCGTTTGAAAAAAGTGGATCCGCAATTGCTTTCGAGGATCAGCGATCATCAACGGATCATCGGTTTTCGGAACGTGCTGGCACACGGGTATGATGTGGTTTCGGATGAGATTGTGTGGGACATTGTGCAAAATCGGCTGAAAGTGCTTCGTCAAGAGCTAGATGCGATCAAGCGCGATGCTGGTATGGCATAGGTTGGTTTCGTTGTTGGGTATAATCCGGCTGGCTAAGGATGTGGCGCAGGTGATTATTGCATTTCAGATTGAATTGCCGCCGCTGCCGCTTTGGTTAGTGCAATTGCAGCCTTTATTAATGCTATGATTACAGCTGTTGCAAATTATAATCTGAATGCATTGGAAAAGAAAGGTTTTATTGTTCGAGATAAGAATGACTTCACTGAAAAAAGGTAACGCAAGGGCGCTAAGGTGCAAGGGCGCAAGGATTTGATGCATATAAGCGAATGTTTGAAATAG
>JAFGJF010000117.1 GCA_016929205.1 Anaerolineae bacterium | reverse complement strand
GCTCCTTGCTCTGTGGTTGGAGCTTGAGCATACTATGAGTCAACATTTTTGAAAAGTGTCCGGTAGTGAAATGATATTTAAAGATTGTTACCTTTAGCAAGGTGGGTTTTACCTGCAACCAGGTGGTCTTTACCTGCAACCAGGTGGGTTTGATTTGCAAGTGAGGTGATGTTGATGAATTTGAACAAATACACAGATAAGGCTCAAGAGGCGGTTCTGGGGGCGCAGTCCCTGGCCGAAGAGTTGAACCATGGCCAGATTGAACCAGAACACCTGCTGGGGGCGTTGCTGTCACAGCAAGATGGTGTGGTGCCACAGGTCGTTGAAAAGCTGGGCATTCCGGCGGCACATCTGACCACTCAGGTTGAGCAGGTCTTGAGAGCCAAGCACCAGGTTTATGGTGCGACATCGCGATTGAGCATGTCACAGCAGTTGAGCCGCGTTTTGAACGAGGCAGAAAACGTGGCCGGCCAGATGCGCGACGAATACGTCTCGACCGAACACCTGTTGATCGTCCTTGCCGGGGCGCATGGCGGCGAGGCGTCAAAGCTGTTGGCGCAAAACGGGATCGACAAGAACGCGATATATGGCGCGTTGGCTCAGGTTCGCGGCAGCCAGCGGGTGACCAGCCAGAATCCGGAAACGACGTACCAGTCGCTGGAAAAGTACGGGCGCGACTTGACGCAACTTGCCCGGACAGGCAAGCTGGATCCGGTCATCGGACGCGATCAAGAGATCCGGCGTGTCGTTCAGGTCTTGAACCGGCGCACCAAGAACAATCCGGTATTGATCGGCGAGGCTGGAGTCGGCAAAACGGCGATCGCCGAGGGGCTGGCGCAACGGATCGTGCGCGGTGACGTGCCGGAAGGGCTCAAGGATAAGCGCATCGTGGCCCTGGATCTGGGATCGTTGGTGGCGGGGGCCAAGTATCGCGGCGAGTTTGAGGAGCGGCTCAAAGCCGTGCTCAAAGAAGTGACCGAGAGTGAAGGGCAGGTCGTGCTGTTTATCGACGAACTGCACACCGTGGTTGGTGCGGGGGCGGCAGAAGGGGCAATGGATGCCAGCAATATGCTCAAGCCGATGCTGGCGCGGGGTGAACTGCACTGTATCGGCGCGACCACATTGGACGAGTATCGCAAATATATTGAAAAAGACGCAGCCCTTGAGCGGCGGTTTCAGCCGGTGATGGTTTCTGAACCATCTGTGGAAGACACGATCAGCATTCTGCGCGGCCTCAAGGAACGGTACGAGGTGCACCATGGCGTGCGCATCCAGGATGCGGCCTGTATTGCTGCCGCCACGATGTCGCATCGCTACATTGCCGACCGCTTTTTGCCCGACAAGGCGATTGACTTGATTGACGAATCGGCGTCGAGGCTGCGGATGGAGATCGATTCCAAACCGGAAGAGCTGGATCGTATCGATCGCGAGGTTATGCAGCGCGAGATCGAGCGCCAGGCGCTGACAAAGGAAAAGGACAAGGCCAGCAAGGAACGCCTCAAGACACTGGAAAAAGAGCTGGCCGACTTGAAAGAGCAAAGTCATGCCTTGCAGGCCCGCCTGGATCAGGAAAAGGAGGCCATTCAGGGCTTGCAGCGTACAAAGGAGCAAATCGAACAGGTTCGTCACGAGATCGATCTGGCGCAACGCAACCAGGACTATGGTCGGGCTTCTGAATTGCAGTATGGAACGCTGCAAGAATTGGAACGAAAACAGCGCGAGCAAGAGATGCGGCTTCAGGATATGCACAATGGGCAGCAGTTGCTCAGAGAAGAAGTGGAAGCCGAAGACATCGCGCGCGTGGTTGCGGCCTGGACAGGCATCCCGGTGTCCAAGCTGCTGGAAGGTCAGGTTGAAAAGCTGCTCAAGATGGAAGATCGGCTGCGTCAGCGCGTTGTCGGTCAGGATGATGCGATCCGGGTTGTGAGCAATGCCGTGCGTCGAGCGCGAGCCGGCCTGCAGGATCCCAACCGCCCGATTGGCAGTTTCATGTTCCTGGGTCCGACCGGTGTGGGCAAGACGGAACTGGGGCGCGCGTTGGCCGAGTTCTTGTTTGACGATCAAGATGCCATGATTCGCATTGATATGAGCGAGTACCAGGAGCGTCACACGGTGGCCCGGTTGATCGGCGCGCCGCCTGGCTACGTGGGCTATGATGAAGGGGGACAACTGACTGAGGCTGTCCGCCGCCACCCGTATGCCGCTGTTTTGTTTGACGAGATCGAAAAGGCGCACCAAGAAGTGTTTAATGTGCTTTTGCAGCTGCTGGATGATGGTCGCCTGACCGATGGGCACGGCCGGACAGTTGATTTCAAGAACGTTGTGGTCATTATGACCTCTAACGTGGGCAGTCAATGGATCCGCGATCTCGCAGGCGACGACGAGGCGATACGCAGCAAGGTCATGGAAGTGCTGCAAATGCAGTTCAGACCCGAGTTTTTGAATCGCATTGACGAGGTCGTCCTCTTTCACAGCCTGACCCGGGAGCACCTGGTGCAGATCGTCGAAATTCAGATCGAACGGTTGCGTGCGTTAATGGCAGGACGCAAGATTGAGATTGAATTGAGCGAGGCAGCCAAGAAAAAGCTGGCCGATGATGGGTACGATCCGATTTACGGCGCGCGCCCGCTCAAGCGCCTTATCCAGCGAGAGGTGCAGGATCCATTGGCGTTGGCGCTGTTGCAGGGGCAGTTCGGCGAGGGAGACGTCGTGCACGTGGATGTCTTGGACGGGCGGCTGACATTCTCCTAGTTCATGCAGGGCTACGTGCCCAATTTGAGCCGGGGGACGACATCGAGGTCCCATCCGCTGGTGTGCCCGCGTTCCAGCGACCAGAACCCGACCACGCCCACGCCGGTTGCGTTGTCGGTGGCAAGCGAAATGGGCGGCATGCGCAGGGGAATGTCTAGCCTTGCCGCCAATCTTTCTCGTAACGCCTTGTTTGCTGCCACCCCGCCGGCCATCAACACGCTCTTGACCCGGCAATCTTGAGCGGCCTGGCACGTCTTGTCTACCAGCATGTCGACCGCCGCAGCTTGAAAACTGGCAGCCAGGTTGGCGGCTGTCTCGGGATGCAGGGCTGAAGGCAGCGGTTCTGTCTCTTGGTCCGGTAACCTGTCGGCCGGCCGTTCGATATGCGAGTCGTACTGTTGCACGGCGCGCAAAACGGCGGTTTTTAGGCCGGAAAAGCTAAAATCGTATTTGCCATCTGGACGGGCGCGTGTAAAACTAAAGGCGGTCGGGTTTCCGTTTTCGGCGGCACGCTGGATCGCCGGGCCGCCGGGGTATCCAAGGTTGAGCAGTCGCGCAACTTTGTCAAAGGCTTCGCCTGCTGCGTCGTCCAGGGTGCTTCCCAGGCGTTCGTAGCGCCCAAAGTCGTGCATCAAAATCAGATCGGTGTGTCCGCCGGACACAACCAGGCACAACAGCGGGAACTGGCGGCCGCGCGACCGCGTGCTTTGGATGGCAACGTCAAGCCAGTTTGTGGCGATGTGGGCCTCGATGTGGTTCACGCCGATCAGCGGTAGATTGTTGCCAAAGGCCAGCCCTTTGGCAACGTTGACGCCAACCAACAGCGAACCGGACAATCCGGGACCACAAGTCACGGCGATGGCGTCCAACTGTTTCCACTCGATTTCGGCATCATCCATCGCTTGCTCGATCACGGGGATAATGGCGATCACATGCTGGCGCGACGCCATCTCGGGAAAGACGCCGCCGTATTGTTGGTGCAGTTCGACCTGGGAAGCGACGACGCTGGAGCGGATTGTATGGCCGTCCTCAATCACTGCGGCAGCGGTTTCGTCGCACGATGTCTCAATTCCAAGAACGAGTGTCATAAGACCACCTCTGCTAATTCACGATATTCCACATGGCCAAAAATAAAAAGACCTGGACCACGATGCCGCCGCTCCACACCAGATACGACGCCATTCTCTGGCGGCGATACAGCACAGCGCCAATGAGCCCGTTCAGACTCCAGACGATCAGGCCGATGATCGGAAGCGCAAAGACGTCGCTTTGAGGCGCGATGCGATCGACCGCTCCACTGGCGTCAAAATGCAGCGGCAGCCGCGTGGGCAGCGTGGGATAGGCGAAGGTCAGAATACCAAACAAGAGCACGTTGATGGCCAATCCCAGGGCCAAAATCGTTTGTGTCAGGCGGTCTTGCCAAATGGCCCAATTGACATAGGGTGCCTTTTCCGATTGCTGATCGATCTGAACGTTGGGTCCCAGACTGAGGGCGGCGTGAAAGACTTCTAAAAACGTGTCCATATCGGGTACGGAAATACCATAGGCCAACGACGGAGTGACAACGATCGCCTGTGCCTGTGGCGGATCGACGCCGTAAAACAGGGCCAGTCCGATTCCCTCGATGGTGCCATGCCCGATCCAATATCCAGGCCAGGTCAGGCTTTTCAGGCGACCTTGGGTGTTTCTGCCATCCAGAACGCGCTTGACGTTGCTCATCGGAATGATCTGCTTGCCGGAAGCAGTTGTGATCACCAGCCGGTTGCGATCGAATTCATAACGCAATCGCATCAGACCATAGATCCAATAGCCAATCAGTGCCATCGCGGGCAAAGAGGCCAGTGTCAGCAATGCGCAAATAAACGTCCAGCCGTTCAACTTGCCGTTTATCACCCGCCACAAGAGCAGGCTGTCGATCACGACGAGCAGCAGGATCCAGCCTGCACCAAGCAGCGCACCCTTGCGGCGATTTGGAGTCCAATTCACTGTTCACCCTTCAAGATGGATTTATTCCACATACGTCACCACCTGGGACAGTTCGCGGCGGGACGTCGTTCGTTGGGTGGGCTTGTCAGGCACGCCAAGCGGCACCATTGCCACCGGGTGCAGATTGGCCGACAACTGTAGCGCCGTGATCACGGCCGAGTCGTCAAAAGCCCCGACCCAACAACTGCCCAGTCTCAATGCCGTCGCTGCCAACAGGATGTGTTCGGTCGCCGCAGCCGTGTCTTGTTTGCAATACAGATCGCTGCCGCGCTCGCCATATCGTTCTGCTGACAGCTCGGCATCCGTACACACGACAATCACAACCGGGGCCCGGGCGATGAACCACTGCCCGCCCGCTGCATCGGCCAGGCGTTGGCGCACCTGGGGGCGGCGAACGACGACAAAGTGCCATGGCTGCCGGTTCCCGGCCGATGGAGCCAGCACGGCAGCCTGTAAAATACGCGTAATGGCTTCATCTTCGACCTGGTGGCGTGAGTCAAAAGCGCGCACGCTATGACGGTTTTCTATGGTCTGCCAAATGTCCATCGTCACCTCCTCCGGTTAAGACCTGTAGCGATATTCGTCTTCTAGAATGCTCAACAGTTCATGGCCGACGTATCGTCCTTCAGCGATCTCGTGGTCGCGAAGGGTCCCATCGTGTTTAAAACCCAGTTCCTGCAAATCTCGTAACAACCGTTTTTGAAGCTGGCTGACGGTGATGCTGATCCGGTGCACGCCCAGGCGATCGAACAAGTATTCCACCAGCAGCCAAATGGCTTCTTTGCCCCACGTCCCTTCCCAAAAATCGGGCTCGCCGATCATGACGTCGATAGAGACGTTGCGCGTGTCGGGCCGCAGCCCAAAATAGAGCAGCTGCCCGATCAGCCGCCCGGCATGCGTTTCGATGGCAAAACGATGCTCCCGGGCGAGGACGTTTTCTCGCTCGAAATGCTCCTCAAGCTCGGCCATCGTTGGGGCCAGGGTGTGCGACAAGGTTGCATAGCCCGGCGGCTCGCGGCTATGTTCCCAGTGGTGGCGCGTGGCCAGATCTTCCTTATAGAACGGGCGCAAGGTGACATGGCGACCTTGCAGGAACAAGCCAAAGCTCTGCATTTCTTCATTTTCGACGTCCTGTTCGGCTCTTCCTGCGGTCTGGATCTGGCGGGCGACCGAGCTGGCGATCAGCAAGGTGGGATAGATGGCTCCGCGTTCGTGAGCTTCTTCGACCTGGAATCCCTGGCTGCGCAAATGCTGCAGCGACGGTTGTTTGACGCCAGCCAGCATCAAGCAGTTTGACAAATCTTTGGTGACGGTATAAAGATTGGTGCGCCGGAATCCGATCCGCTCGTAAAATCGAAGCACGCGGTTGGGATTTTCCGAGTCCAGGACGCGGCTCAGGAGAAAGACCAACGGCAGCGATTTGACCGTGCCCAGGGCGCGGGCAATGCGCAGCGCCTTGCCAACCAGCTTGGCGCCGATGCCCGCGCCGCGCGCATCCCATTCCACACCCACGCGGCTGATCTGGATCGCTTCAATGCCGCCCAACAGCGTCATCGGGGCGATGTGGACGCGCAGTCCGCCGACCACGTGTCCGGAAGGATACAGGCCCGCAAGTTGAATCGTGCTTGTTTGGCTGTCAATGTCGTCGCGCATCAAAAACGCTTCCAGGCCCTTGTCGAAACGGACTTCCGACAGGGCAGCCCAACGCACGTCGAACAACTCCCACAGTTCATCGGGAGTCAGATCGCGGATGCCAAACTCGGAACAAAAACACTTGTATAGGATGCCATCCCGCATCTCGGGCTGCATCAATTGGATCAACTCGTCCTGCTCTTCGCTCATAAGCTTGTGATGAAAACGGCTTCCCGACATCCTCCGGGCGGTTGCCTGCCGGCGTCCAGTCCGTTATGCTTTGGCGACGACGTTCATATCCGGCAAAAGTATGTAGGGCATGTTGAAATAACGATAGATCCATTCCGTCTCCTGGCTGACGGCGGAGACGTTTTTCAGCAACTCGTAGACGTTGCCGGCGATGGATACATCCTTGACCCGGCCCACGATCTCACCCTTTTCGATCTTGAAGGCCAGGCTGACCGGGTTCGAGAACGCGCCGGAGACGATGTTGCCCTGACCGAGCCCCAGCACATCTTCGACCAGCAGCCCGTGATCGATGCCGGCGATCATGTCGGCCAATGGCGTTTCTCCGGCCTGAAAGATCAAATTGGTCGGCGAAGGAGAAGGTGGGTTGAGCAGGCCCCGCGAGCCGTTGCCGGTCGAGCTGACGCCCGACTGGGCGGCGGTTTTGAGATCGTACAAAAAGCGCTCGAGCACGCCGTTCTCGATCAGGACGTTGCGCCGGTGGGAAACGCCTTCGTCGTCATAGGGCGCGCTGCCAAACTTGCCATCGATGGTGCCGTCGTCGACGATGCTGATTTTGTCGTCGAACAGCTTTTCGCCGATCTTGTTTTTCATGGGCGAGATGCCCGTGTATGCGTTTTTGCCATTGAATCCGTACATCAGCGGCAGCCCCAGGACCAGCGCACCGCCCGGTGAGAATAGGACCGGCATACGTCCCGAATCAATCGTCGTGGCATTCTTGGCCAGCACGAGTTTTTCGCCCAGTTTGCGTACGGGGGCCAGATAGTCTTGATCCCACACGGTGGTTCCCAACAAATTGTACATCATTAACACGTCATCGCCTTTGATCCGGTTAATGCCAAACACGATCGACAGCGGGGAGCGTTTGAACATGGCCTCTGCGCCGGTCTGGTTGCGAATGGTGATGTGCTGGATGCCGCGTTCCAGGCTGACGTCGACCAGGATGTCCGGGTCGATGCCGGTGAGCAGATCGATGATTTCCCGGCCGATCTCGACCAGGCGGGGGATGGGCAGATCGACGATGCTTTGATCGAACGTCGCCACCTCGGGCGCGGTTTGCGGCTTGGGAAAGACGATCGGGATTGCATCGCCATATTCGGCCGATTCAAGCGCGTTGCTCATCAGTTTTTCCAACGCCGACGTGTCGGTCGAGGAAGCAAACCCCAGCTTGCCGTCCTTGACCACGCGCACCGCCACACCGGAGGTTTCCTCGACCTGGCTCGATTTGAGCTTGCTAGCTTCGTATCCGATCTCGGTCGATTCGCCCTGGAATTCGAGGACTTCGACCTGTTCGGCTTGGGATGATAGGTTCTGTAGTATGTTCATAATGATCTCCTGTAATGGTCGCAGGTTAGAAGTTGCAGGTTACTTGTTGTTGGTTGGTTAGCGGTCGAGATGCTTTTGCAGGTAGTCAATGAACCCGGCGAGCAGGCGGCTGGTTTCCGTTGCTGTTCTATATATGGTGTCGAATTCGGTCTGTGAAAGATAGGCCTGATCCAGTGCAATATAGGCTTGTGCCCGCACCTCACCGCAGGATGCTTTGGCGATGTAAAGATAACGGACAAAGGTGCGATTGTTTTGGCTTTCAAATCCTTCGGCAATGTTGGATACGATCGACGCCGCTGCTCGTCTGAATTGATCCCGCAATCCCCAATCCTGGCTGAACGGTCTGTTGTGAGTGGCTGCATAGACGATCTTGCACAACTCGCGCCCCTTTTGCCAACTCTTGATATCTTCAAACCGCTCAATCCCGGCCACTATGCACCCCCAACTTTCAATCTCAAACTTTCAACTTGGAACTTTCAACCTTAAACTCTTATTGTCCTCCAATCACGACATTTTGGATCCGGATGTGCGGCGCGCCAAAGGTGACGGGCAGGCCGCCCTGGCCTTTGCCGCACGAGCCGCCCGACTGTGACCACACAAAATCGTTGCCGATGGCATCAATGTTATCCAATGTGGCAAACAGGTTGCCGGCAAGGATCACGTCCTTGACCATTTCGGCAATCTCACCGTTGCGGATCATATAGGCGTAGGCCGAACTGAAGGAAAAGTTTTCCAGGGCGGTGTTCCCACCGTACATGTCGCAGGCATAGATGCCCAGTTCAATGTCCTTGATCATCTCTTTGAACGGGGTGCCGCCGCCTTCAATCGCCGTGTTGGTCATCCGCACGATGGGCGGATAACGATAGCCGGTGGCCCGCGCGTTACCGGTCGGTTTTTCGCCCATCTTGGCTGCCGTCTCGCGCGAGTGCAGCCTGCCGACCAGGATGCCGTTTTTGATCAGGTCCGAACGCCCGGTGGGCGTGCCTTCGTCGTCGTACTTGTGCGTGCCGCGCAGCCCGGGCAGCGATCCGTCGTCAAACACGGTGAGCATGTCTTTGCCAAAACGCCGTCCGAGGACCATCATGTCCCGCGCCTGCGGGTTTTCGTACACAAAGTCCGACTCGGAGAGATGCCCAAAGGCCTCGTGAATAAAAACCCCGGCCAGACGCTGGTTGAGCACGACGGGATACTGCCCGCCGACTACCGGGTCGGCGCTCAACAGATCGATGGCGCGCTGGGCTGCTTCGTGGGCCAGTCGCTCTCGTCCTTGCACAAAGGCGAACCCATTCTGCCCGGAACGGCTTTCCATCGCCGTTTGTACGTTGTCGCCGTCGCGGCCAATGGCGGTAAAGCGGATCGTGACTAGCGGGCGTTCTTCTTCAACGAACGTTCCTTCCGAGTTGGCAAAAAAGACGCGGCTAAAGGTATCGTGATAGCTGCACATCGTATCCGCGATCTTGTCGCCATAGGCCAGCAAAATGCCATTGTAGGATTCGGTCAGGGCCTTTTTTTCGGCCATCGAGACGCCGCGAAAGTCCTTTTCCAGGTTCGCGGTCAATCGTTCTTCGGAAACGGGGATCGGTGCCAGTTCGATCGGTTCTTCGCTTTGCACGACCCTGGCGCATTGGTAGGCCTGTTCGACTTTGGTCAGCAGGTCGTCGCGGTTGTTAAAAGTGACCGCACCCCAGCCGCCGTCCTTGCACATGCAGCGCACAATGCCGCCGCCGTCAATCACGGCGCTGGCTGTCTCCAAATCGGGGCCGCGATAGGCGACGGTCGTCGCCTCGCGTTCTTGTATGCGGATCTCGGTGTAGTCCGCCTTGCTGCTTTTGAGCGCAGCGTTTATTTTCTCGCGCATCGTTCTTGCTCCTGTTTAATGGGTTGGCGATGTTTACCACTTTTTTTCGATATCTTGGGGTAGGGGCAGGTCTTGTGCCTGTCCCATAGGGCGACCACGAGGGTTCGCCCCTACCTATTGAGAAGATACGTTTACCACGTGTTGGTGTGTACGCGTGCCGGATCGTACTGCGTGCGTGCCTCTTTGGTTTCGGCGGGATGGCCGATCGAGATCAGGTTCAACACGCCGATGTCGTTTGGGATGCCCAGGGTGTCGCGCACGGCCTGCTCTCGCTCGGGGCGGCCATGGCAGCCCAGCCACACCGCGCCCAATCCCAGCCCGGCGGCGGCGACGAGAATGTTTTCGGTCGCGGCGGCGCAGTCCTGCACCCACCACTCGGATATGCCCGGATCGCCGCACACGGCAATCGCCAGCGCGGCGCCGGACAGCATCTTGCCGTAGGGATGTGCATCGGCCAGGGCCTCGAGTTTGCCCCTGTCGATCACGGTCACAAAATGCCACGGCTTTTTGTTCGAAGCTGAAGGCGCGGCCATCCCCGCTTTCAGCAAACTGGTCGCGTCCGTCTCGCTGACCGGCTCGTTGCTGTAACGGCGGATGCTGCGACGTTCAAAAATGATGTTCAGTCTCTCGTCCACATTCCCTTCCTTTCTTGCTCGACAGATATCCTGTACAATTTGTGTAGGGGCGGGGCTTGTACCCGCCCAAAGAACAACCACTGCCGTTTGCGGTGAACTCTACTGCCGTTTGCGGTGAACTCTACTGCCGTTCACTGCCGGATTTGCCTCTACTCATCTATGGGATACTCTAGTTCTTCAATATCTACCACCTTGCCGCCAAGCCGCTCCAGTTCCCGCACAACCGGATCGTCGAGTGCCTCCTGGTGGATGCCGGCCGGCATATCGGTCTGTTGGGCGCTATCCGCCGCTTGGACCGGTGCGACGGGGCCGGGATCAAAAGGGGGCTGAGACGCTCCAAATCCTGTCGCCAGCGCCGGTGACGAGCCGACCTTGGTTCGGATGCGGCAGGTTTTGTTGAGCACGGACTGCATTCCCTGCTCGATGGCCTGTTTGGTAGTGGCTTTGTCCAGTTTTTCGGCCAACAACTGGCTGGGCAGGGCCAGGACGACCCGGTTGCCGTCCTCAATGCCCTCGATCTCTGCCGAGTTGAGCAAGGCCTCGGCCTGCCTGCTCTGCGTGCGGACGGCGTGTTTGATCTGGTCCCAATTCTGCGCCAGTTCCTCCATCGTGACGGCGTCAAGCGTGCCTGCCGGCGAAAACGCGGCAGGGGAGGGTGATGGCGTTTCGTCTGCCTCGACCGCTTTCGCTTCCGGCTGCCTGTCTGGTTGCCTGGCGACCGATTTGGGAGGCGCGGTCGGGCGCGAGGTGGCCGACGAGACGACGGGCTGCTGCGATTGCTTGGCCGGCGGCGTTGGAAAGCGGCTCGTTTCGGCGGCCTGCGAGGCGGCATCCTGATCGGCGGGTGTCTGGACCGCAGACGACGGTGCCGGTGTCTGTTGTGGTTCCTGGCCTGCCGGTTGCACGGCCGCCGGTGTTTGCTCTGCAGTCGCCGGTTGTTTCACAGGCGTGTATCGTTCCACCGGCGCGCGTTGCTCTGCCAGGGTGTGCAGTTCCCCGATCGTGTGCTTTTCCACAGGTGCGCGTTGCTCTGCCAGGGTGTGCTGTTCCCCAAGCGCCGCTTCCACAAAGGCCAGTTCCAGTGCAATTTGGTTTTGATCGCTGCCGCGCAGGTCGAGCTGCGCCTGGTTGAACAGTTTGATCGCCCGCACCAGTTGGTGGGCGGAAAACTGCCGGGCCAACGCCTGCATGTCGACCTGGGTCTGGGCGTCGCTGCCCTCGATCCCTGCTTGATCGCCAAGACAAAGCAGGAGCAGCGACCGCGTATAGTCGACGATCTGCTGCGTGAACTGGCGGCAGTCGACGCCCTGTTCGACGGCCTGGTGGATGACGTCCAGCCCGCGACCGACAGCGCCCTGGGCGAGGTGCACCGCCAGGGTGTGAACGGTCTCCAGGTCGCCCAGACCCAGGACCTGGCTCACGCGTTCGGCGGTGATGGTTTCGTCGCCATAGGCGGTGAGCTGATCGAGCAGCCCGATCGCGTCGCGGGCGCAGCCGGTGGACATGCGGGCCATAAAGCGCAGCGCCGCGTCCTCGACCTGCACCGATTCCTGGTCGGCGATGTAGCGCAGCCGTCCGACCAACGCGGAGAGCGGGATGCGTCTAAAGTCGAATCGCTGGCAGCGCGAGATGATCGTCGGCAGGATCTTGTGCGGTTCGGTCGTCGCCAGGATAAAGATGACGTGCTCGGGGGGTTCCTCGAGCGTCTTGAGCAGGGCGTTAAAGGCCGACGTCGAGAGCATGTGCACTTCGTCGATCACATAGACCTTGAACCGGGCCTCGTTGGGCCTGAACCCCACCTTTTCGCGGATCGCCTCGCGCACATTGTCCACACCGGTGTTCGAAGCGGCGTCCATCTCGATCAGGTCGAGCAGGCGGCCCTGGTTGATGTCGGTGCAGATGTGGCAGCGGTTGCAGGGCCGGTTGTTGACGTCCTCGTCGAGGCAGTTGACGGCTTTGGCCAGCAGGCGGGCCATGGTCGTTTTGCCCGTGCCGCGCGGCCCGGTGAACAGGTAGGCGTGGGCGACGCGGCCGGAGCGCAGCGCATTTTGCAGCGTCCGGGTGATGTGTTCCTGCCCGACCACGTCGCCAAAGTCCTTTGGTCGCCATTTGAGATACAACGCTTGAGAGGTCATACGCTTTCCTCAAGATAGTACAGGATGGGCAGGATGAACCGGATAAAACATCTTGCGCGCCCCGTTCATCCGGGAAATCCTGCAGGTTTGCTGTATCCTAGTTTACCATTGTTGACCGATTTGGGCAAGAGAAGCAAACGGACTTTTTGCTCAGCAACCTAACCTGTGATACACTAGTGCAGTCTGTCAAACCTGTTTATTTCTCGATGGTGTCCAATGTATTTGACCCAACTCACGCTGCACAATTTTCGCAATTACGCGCGCCTGTCCCTGGATCTGCCGAGGCGGACGACGATCTTGCAGGGGCACAACGCCCAGGGCAAGACCAATCTGCTGGAGGCGATCTATTATCTCGTCGCCGCCCGCTCGCCGTATGCGTCGACCGACGCGCAGTTGGTCAACTGGCTGGCCGAGCAGGACGATCTGCCCTATGCCCGTATCACCGCCGAATTGGCCCGGGGTGATACGCTGGCCCGGATCGAGATCACCTTGATGCCAAACGGCAACGGCCCCGGCGCCTACCGTAAGCACATCCGGCTCAACGGCGTGCCCAAGCGGGCCATGGACCTGCTGGGACAGGTCAACGTGGTGCTCTTTGTCCCGCAGGATATCGTGCTCATTGACGGCTCGCCGTCCGGGCGGCGGCGCTATCTCGACGCCATGCTGTGCCAGATCGACCCGGCGTACTGCCGCGCGCTGACCCAGTACAACCGCGTCCTGGAACGGCGCAATGCCTTGCTGCGCAGTTTGCGCGAGCAGGGCGGCGCGGCGGACCAGCTCGATTTTTGGGACGAGATGCTGGTCGACCACGGATCGGTCGTCATCGCCCGCCGCCAGCAGGCGATCGTCAACCTGGAGGCGCTGTCGCAGCCCGTGCACGACGAGCTGAGCGGCGGGCGCGAGCGGCTGCGGCTGCGCTACCTGCCCAGTTTTGACCCGCAGCACAAAGAAAGTGACAGGCGGCAGCTCAGTCTCAACCTGGAGCTGGCGCCGCCGATCTCGCTGCCCCAGCCGTCGGAGGCCATCCGCCCCGTGTTCGCCCGCCTGCTCGACGCGGCGCGCCGCGAGGAGATCCAGCGTGGCATGACGGCGCTCGGCCCGCACCGCGACGAGTTCCGCTTTTACGACGGCCAGATCGACCTGCATGCCTTTGGCTCGCGTGGGCAGCAGCGCACGGCCGTGCTGGCGATCAAGCTGGCTGAATTGGACCTGATGGCCCGGGCCAGCGGCGAGCAGCCGATCCTGCTGCTCGACGACGTCATGTCCGAGCTGGACGTCGAGCGGCGGCGCTACCTGTGTGGACAGTTGGGCCGGGTCGAGCAGGCGGTGATCACGACGACCGACGCCGGCGATTTGACGGAAGAGCTGCTGGAATCGGCGGCGCTGTTCCGGGTGTCGGCGGGGCATTTGCAGCAGGACAAGTAGTTGAGAATGGGATCTGATGATGAATCGAATCGAGCGCATTCAACAACGTCTCCGAGAAGCACAAGAGGCCTGGGACAGCTTGAGCAAACAAATGGAGGCTCTCAAGGAGGATCGTGTCCTGGAGCTGGACGGGCAGCGAAGGGTGGTGCTCGAGGCGCGAATCGCCAGGCTCGAAGCGCAGCGAGCTGAGGTCGAAGCCAAATTGGCGCGCCTGAAGACGGATTTGCATGATGGCCGGGAATCGTCTGAACCGCTGCACGCCAAAGAACTCGCCTACCTGGATGGTCTGATACAGGATCACGAGGCGTGGGCGCGCCATTATGTGCCCTTGTCTGGCGTGGCCGAGGTGCGCGAGGCGGTCGAGGGCGGCCTGCGCCTGGACTTGCCGATCCCGCTGATCCCCAGAGAGTTTGCGGTGCTGGAACAGCACGGACTGGGAGTGCGGACGGAGACAAGGCGCGTGGCGGTGGACGACGTGCGGGCGGCGGTGGCAAAACACAAGCGGATCGTCCTGTTGGGCGACCCCGGCAGCGGCAAGACGACGACTTTGCGCTATCTCGCTCACGCCTATGCCCTGGCGGCGCAGGAAAACGAGCATGCGCTACTGCCGGTTTTTGTGCCGCTTGGCGGGTACACGCAAGACGAGCCGTTTGAGGCTTATGTTGTCCGGCAGCTTGGAGGGTTGGCCGCTGGCCCGGATGTCGATCTCGATTGCAGGCGGCTGATCCTGCTGCTCGACGGATTGAACGAGATGGGACAGTCCGTCGATGTAGACCGGGTGGGGCGCGTTCGCGCTTTTCTGGCGCAGCACTCGGAGAGTATGGCTGTCGTCACCTGCCGCGCGCTGGATTACGTGAACAGGCTGGATGATTTGCAGCCGGTCGAGGTGTCGCCGCTGGACGTCGGTCGCATACGCGCCTTTTTGCACGCCTATCTGGGTGCGGAGGCGGGGGAGCAGCTGTTTTGGGAGATGGCCGGTGATGAAGAGGTGCGCGCGTTGTGGGAGACGTGGCAGCAGGCTGGCGGGGCGTTTGGCGCGTTCTGGACGGCAGACAAGATGCCTGAAAATGTGTACAGCGAGACCACGACTGCCCAGGATCGTCTGTGGGAGCAGGTCAAGCAGACACTGCCGCCGATGTTGTCCCTGGGCAGCAATCCCTACATGCTGTTGATGACAGCCCAGGTGTACGTCAACGCGGGCGGTGTGCTGCCTACCAACCGGGCTCGCCTGTTTGCCGCGTTTGTCGATACCTTTCTTGACCGGGAGAAGACGCGCAGCACCGGGGCCTGGATCGAATCCGAACAGATCCGAGATGGGCTGTCGGCTCTGGCCTACGCGATGCAGGCGGAGCGAGGGCGGGGGACGACGGTGGCGCGGATCTGGGCGATCGAGCAACTGTGCCAGGCCGTTCCAGGCTGCGACACCGAGCGGCTGCTCTACCTTGCAGCCAGCGCCACGCTGCTGGATGCGAACACAGAAACGGTGCGCTTTTATCACCAACTGCTGCAAGAGTATTTCGCGGCGCGAGCATTGGGCAAACGTATGGCCGCCGGCGAGTCGCTGGCTGATTACTGGCCCTCAACGTGGCGGGAGCCGTCCCGCTGGGAGGAGACATTCATCCTGTTGGCCGGGATGGTGTCGGACGTTTCGGCGCTGCTCGACCAGGTGGTCAAGGTCAATCCGGTTGTCGCCGCGCGCTGCCTGTTGGGGAGCGGCACCCAGGCCAGCGAGCCAACGCGATCCCAGGTTGCTGGAGCGCTGGTCGAGGTATTGGGCGATGGCGTTGTCCCGGCGGCGGCGCGCGCCCAGGCCGGAGACCATCTCGCCCATCTCGGCGACCTGCGCCGGGGTGTGGGGGTGCTCTCCCTTCCCCCACTCGTGGGGGAAGGGCCGGGGATGGGGGTTTTGCCCGACATCGTGTGGTGCGAGGTGCCGGCGGGATTGTTTCTGATGGGCTCCGATCAGTATGACGATGAAAAACCGCCGCACGAGGTGCGTTTGCCAGCGTTCATGATCGCCCGCTACCCGGTGACCAACGCTCAGTATGCGGCATTCGTGCAAGACGACGGATACACGAAAAAGTGGCGCGATTGTTGGACGGATGACGGTTGGCAGTGGAAGAGAGACAAAACAGGACCGCGAACCTATGGCGGCGCGTTTGACCTGCCCAACCATCCGGTCGTGGGCGTCTGCTGGTACGAAGCGATGGCTTTTTGTCACTGGTTGGAGAAAAAGTTGCGGGTTAAAGGTTGCAGGTTGAGCGTTTGGCGGGACGGCCAGCTTTTAACTTTTAACGTTCAACCTAAAGCTTGCTGCGTCCGGCTGCCCACGGAAGCCGAGTGGGAGAAAGCGGCACGGGG
>JAFGJF010000116.1 GCA_016929205.1 Anaerolineae bacterium | reverse complement strand
CGAATGTGGTCGTTTCCCTCGCGGCCTTATCGAACCGTGGGGCAATCATCTGGTGTTTGACGAGGTATCGTTCTATATGCCGGTCAAGGAGAGAGGACAAGAGAACCCATGAGTGCATTTCTAGATCTAGACCGTCTCGAGTTCGCCGTTACCTATCGCTGCAACTCGCATTGCAAACACTGCCAGGTCGGGCAAGCGTTGCGAAGATCCAGGTCGACGTCACTTGACGCAGCGTTGGCCGTGCAGATTGTGCGACAGGTGGCCAGCACGTACAATGTGCGTTCGGTGATGTGTTGGGGTGGCGAGCCGCTGTTCTATCCCGATGTCGTCTGCGCCATCCATCGAACGGCGATGGAGAACGGGATCGCGCATCGCTCGGTGATCACCAACGCCGGCGTGCCGGGAAGCGAAGCGGCGTCCCGCCAGGTCGCTGGCCGGCTGGCCGAAAGCGGCGTCAATTCGGTGTATATCTCTGTCGACGCTTTTCACCAAGAGCATGTTCCATTGGAGACGGTGGAAAGGAACGCACGGGCGCTGGTGGACGCCGGGATCGACGAGGTGGCCTGGAATCCGTGCTGGGTGGTTTCCAGGGAACACGATAACGCCTGGAACCAGCGGACCAGGGAGATCCTGCAGGCGCTGTCGCACCTGCCCGTCAGAGAGGATGAGGGCAACATCGTCCAGCCCAGCGGCAATGCGCTGACGTGGTTAGCACCATACCTTCCGTCCAAGCAGCCGATGCCAGCGGGCTCGTGTGAAGATGTGCCCTATGGCAGCCGGCTGGACGAGATGAGCTGTATCAGCATCGAACCCGACGGCGGGATCAGTATTTGCTACGACTGGACTATCGGCAACGCGACCCAGGAGAACGTTCTTGAAATCCTGGAGCGGTACGATCCGTACGCCATCTCTGAAGCAAAGGCGCTTTTGACGGGTGGGGTTGCGGCGCTGGTCGATTTGGCGCAAGCCAGAGGCATCGATCCTGATCCAAGAGGGTACTATTCGATCTGCGATCTGTGTAGGTCGATGCGCAAACAAATGGCGCAGTAGAACATCGACAATCTCATTTGGTGAAATCTTGAGCGTATAGTACAATAGATACATCGCGTCAATGGGCTTGTCTGCAAAGGAATGGAATATGATTGCTGATATGAGTATCGGCGCTCTATTCGTAGAACTTGTAGCGGATAGAGTTGCTGCCATCGAATAGGTCATTTGGTTATGACCTGCTGAGTTCATTGTACGCATTGTCTGGATCTCCAAGCTTTCGCACTTTTTGGAGATGTTGTAGTCGTCAATGGGCCGTGGGGCAGCTCTGTTCCCACGGCTCTTTTTCGTAATTGGACAGTGTCTCACATCTGTTTGCCAGGTGCCAATCTGAGCCGTGGGCGGTTAAACCCTCACGGCGTTTTGTTATAGGAGGTACTGGATGAGCAAGCGAAAACGTCAAGTTCCGCTGTTAGAAGCACTAAAAGCAGGTCGTTCTTTTACTTTTACTTTGGCTGACGGGGGAAATCTGGCTTCTATGCGTGGTGTATTGAAACACGGACAGACACTGACCTTTTCACCGGTGGTCAATTTCCGCCATATCCAAAATGGTGACATTGTCCTGGTAAAGTGGCGTGGTGGGGGGCATATTATGCACCTGGTTGGCGATATCCAGGACGATCGTTACCTCATTATCAACAGCCTCGGTGGGGTCAACGGCTGGGTCGATGGCAGCGACATTGTGGGTTGGGTCACCGAGATCGTTGATCCGGACGTTCGCCCAAGTGTTCCCGATATGCTCGATCAATTGGACGAGACCTATCAGATGCTTTGCGAGCGGGGACAATGCATGCCAGAGGACGCTCAGGTATTGTGTTCGATTGTGAGCGACATGCGTTGGTATGCAAGCCGGATCGATCCCACTCAGTGGGATGTGCTGCCACGGTTGAATCGATGGAGCTTTGCGCAGCATCTGTGGCACATTTACAAAGACGCTATCGACGTTGCCCGGTCAGACACAGCCAAACCGCTTGGTCAGTTGATTGATCACGGCAAAGAACATATAGGCAAGGTAGCAGAGGGAATGGCACTGTTTGAGAAAGGCGTGGAAAATGCTGTTTGACAGCAAGGTGATCATATGATAATATTCTTATCGTTGTATTCACTGCACTGTGTCGAAAGGAGGAGCGGGATGAGTGTGCGAATCAGGACAACCTCATGGCAGGGATCGAGTCTTCCACTTGTGTGCGCTTTTCCGTTCCTCGTGGCAGCGAGCTGATCGAACGACATTACCTCCTTGAGATTGTGACGGGGATCAGTTCCATAACGGGAATGTACAAACCTTACTAACAGGCCGTGGGCGACTCGCTCACGGCTTTTTCTATTGCGCAGGCGAATGCCGGTCGTCTGCCGGCAGAGGCCGTGGGGCAAGTTCCCTGCGGCCTTTTGATTCCCGGCATTCTCGGATAGGATTGTTACGGCCAAACAAGGAGGAAATGCATTGAACAAAGTGATGTTTAGAACACTGATCCGAATCTGCAAAAGGTATTGGATGGCGCTCCTGGCGTTTCTGGTGGGTGGCATCTCCCAGACCGTGATCGGCCTTTGTGCGATCACGCTTTTTCAGCGATTGCTGGATGGCGTTGTGGGTGCGCAACAGTTCTCGGATGTGTCAGGTACGTTTGCCTGGTACGTCGGGCTGTCGCTTGCCAACCATCTCTTGATCTACCTGGAGGGCTTTCCTCGCAGCATTCTATACAACGGCTCATACATGTGGGCCAAGCTGCAGGCGATGAAAAAGGTATCCCGGATCGACTATCTGGCCTACCAGGATTTGGGCACGGGCGAGCTGGTGCAGGTGATCGAGAACGGGGCAACAGCGACCAGGAGCATCCTGAATGACTTTTACTTGAGCATTCTGCGCGGGATCATTCCGCAACTGGTCGTGTCGTTTGCCATGATCCGTTACTACGACCGGACCCTGTTTTTGATCATTCTCGGCCTGTACGTGTTGTTGTTCCTGCTCTCTTTGCGGCTGATGATCGCGTTAAGACAAGAGCGCGAAAAGCTGATCGCCAGCCAGGAACAATTGACCAAGTTCTCGGTGCGCGGTTTTATGGAGATGCTTGTGTTCCGGATCAATGGTCGGTTCAGACACGAGATCGAACGCATACAGGGCATCTCGGGCTCGGTGATCCGCTCGCGGGCCAGGATCTATGGCGTGCAAGAGCTGTTCTTTACCGGGTTTGCTGTACTCGTCTTTTTGCTGCAGGCCGGGGTGGTGGTTCAGCAGGGAGTCAAGATCGTTGCCGGCCTGTCAACGGTGGGCACGCTCGTTGCCCTGGTGCAGTTCATCGGCATTGTAACCGGCCCGATATCGCATTTCAGCGTGGCTTTTGTCAACTACCGGCTTGAATCGGTCGCTTTTCGTCGTTTTGCCCGCTTTTTATCCCTTCCCGAGGATGCAGGGCTGGCAAAAGGCGCCGCGATCCAGATTGAGCGGGGGACGATCTCGTTCCAGAACGCCTCTTTTGCCTATGGCGAGCGATCTGTGGTGCGCAATCTAACCTTGACGTTGGATGGTGGGCAAACAACGGCCCTGGTTGGATCGAGCGGGAGCGGCAAATCGACAATGGTCGAGCTTGTGCTGCATTTGCTCAAACCTGAACAGGGCCGGGTGCTGGTCGATGGGCAGGATCTGGCTGACGTGAATCTTGAATCGTTCTATACTCAGGTGGCCTACATCCCCCAGGAACCGCCGATCTTTGATGGCACGATCCGCGAAAATCTGTGTTTTGACGAGCAGATTCAAGAGGGCAAGATTCAAAGGATTGTGGAGCAAGTTGGCCTCGACAAGTTTGTCGCCGCTTTGCCGGATGGGCTGGAGACGCTTGTTGGGGAGCGCGGGATCAAACTCTCTGGCGGGGAGCGGCAGCGCCTGGCCTTTGGCCGGGTGCTGGTCCAAGATCCCCGGGTCGTGATTATGGACGAGCCAACCTCGTCGCTAGACAGTGTGACCGAGCGGTTTGTGACGGATAGTATGAAAACCTTTTTCGAGGGCCGGACGGTGCTCGTCGTCGCCCACCGTTTGCAGACGGTTCGATATGCACAGCAGATCGTCGTCCTCGAAGGCGGCGAGATCGTGGAAGAAGGGACGTTTGAGTCCTTGATGGCAAGAAACGGCCACTTTCGCCTGTTGTGGGATGAACAGACCAGGGAGGCGCACGATGCAGGATCTCGAAACTGACCGCCTCATCCTGAGGCCGTTCACAGAAGCCGACGTGGACGAGATATACCGCCTGGTATACGCAGACGCGCGGGTCAGAGAAGCGTGGTCGGGATATACCGGCTCGCTGTCCGAGTTTCGGGAGCGCTTTGCTACGGATCCTGTCTGGCATGCAGAAGCTGGGTTTGGTTTTCTGGCCGTGGTGCGCCAAGATGGAAACCGGCTGTTAGGATTGATAGGCTTCCAGCGATACGAACCCGGAGAGGATATTGGTTATATGGTCTTTGAGGACTCTGCTGATCGGGTGGGCGTAAACTCTGTGATCGTCGAGGTCGAACTGACCTATGCCCTGGGTTACGCTTACTGGGGTTATGGCTACGCGACCGAGGCTGCAAAGGCGTTGATCGGCTATGGCTTTGGCGAGCTGGGCGTTAACCGGATCGTAAATGCCGTGATCGTGCATCCTGAACACCGTTCGTTGGCCTTGATCAGGCGTTTGGGGTTTCGTATCATCAAGAACCTGAAACGAGATTATATCACTCAAGGGCCATTTGCTGGTTCTCCGGGAGCCATCGGCATCCTGGAAAAGTGACCTGACCGGTTTTGCTTTATCCTGTTCATGTTGGTAGAATAGGCTTCTTTCCTATCACTAAAGTGGAGGCGCTAAATGAAAATCACCGATCTCAAGTGTACGATTATCGGCCGTAACCCCGTCATTCGCATTTTGACCGACGAGGGCATTTACGGGCTGGGCCAGGCAGAGGCAGCTAAAACCTATCTCAAGCCGTACGTCCTGTTCTACAAGACCTATTTGCTGGGCGAGGACCCGACCGATGTAGAGCGGGTGATGCTCAAAATCCGCCGGATGGGCAGTTTTAAGCCCTGGGGTGCGGCAGTCAGTTCGATCGAGATGGCCTTGTGGGATATTGCCGGCAAGGCGGCGGGCGTGCCGGTGTACAAGCTGCTGGGCGGCAAGGTGCGCGACAAGGTGCGCGTCTACAACGGCAATGTACGTTTTCCGATGAAGGGAGCGTCGCCGGAGGACTATGCCGAAAACATGGCCAAAATGAAGGCCTTGCCGCAGCGTTTCGGTCTGATCAAGCAGGGCATTGCCTTTCACGGCACACACATGGTCGACGCCGTGCCCGACTTTTTCTACGGCAACAAGCAGGGCGGCTCGCCGCATCCTAATCGCGGTCCCTTGACCGAACGCGGTCTGAAACACATCATCGCCTGCGTCGAGGCGATGAAGGATGTGCTGGGCGACGAGGTTGGCCTGGCGCTGGACTGCGGCCCCGGCTTTATGGTGCCCGACGCGATTCGCCTGGCAAAGGCATTGGAGCCGCTAAACGTGGCCTGGCTGGAGGACATGATCACCGGCGACTATACGCCTTACGTCATGGCCGACCTGTACCGCGAGGTGACTCGCAGCACGGTCACGCCGATCCACACCGGCGAGCAGATCTATTTGCGGCAGAATTTCCAAGAGCTGTTTGAGAAAAAAGCGATCAATGTCGTCGGGCCGGACCCGGCAGACATTGGCGGCATCGCCGAGCTCAAGTGGGTGGCCGAATACGCCGACCTGCACGGCATCTTGATGGCCCCGCATGGCACCGGCGACGGCCTGATCGGCCTGGCGGCACTGGTTCAGGTCGCGGCGACGCTGCCCCACAACTATATCGGGTTCGAGTATCCCACCGGTAATCCCGAGTGGTGGTACGACATCATCGAGGGGCTGCCCGATCCGATCGTCAAGGACAGTTTCATCGAGGTGTGGGATACGTCGGGGCTGGGCGTCGATTTTAACGTGGAAAAGGCGCGGCAGTATTTGCCAGAGGGGGATGAGGACTTTTTTGACTAGAGCAAGCCGGCACAAAAGGGACAATGCAAATGAGCATTCGTACCCAGGTTGAGCTCTTTGACGACTGGGCCGAAAATTACGATCGATCCGTCGAAAGCGCGGGCGGCGTTTTCGAGGGATACGCCCAGGTGTTGGACTTGATCGTGCGCTCTGCCAACGCTCGCTCCGGTATGTGTGTCCTCGATCTGGGAACAGGTACCGGCAATCTGGCGCAGCACTTTATCAGGCTGGGCTGCGAGGTATGGGGCACCGATTTTTCGCCAGCGATGCTGGCCAAAGCCCGGCCCAAGATTCCCCAGGCCACGCTTGTCGAGATGGATCTGCTGCAAGATGCCTGGCCTGGAGAACTCGATGGACAGCGCTTTGATCGCATTGTCTCAGCGTACGTGTTTCATCATTTCGATCTGCGAACCAAAGTCCGTTTGCTGGAACGATTGGCCGATCACACGCTCGCGGATCGGGGGCGGATCGTAATCGGCGACATTGCCTTTCCAAGTGAGCAAGCGCTCAAGCAGGCCGGTGCAGATCACTGGGACGAAGACGAGCATTACTGGGCTGCCGATGAAACGATCTCAGCTTGCCGGGAAATCGGGTTGGCGGTTACTTATACCCAGGTGTCGAGCTGTGGCGGCGTGTTTGTTATCGAGCGGGCGTGACACGATTCTGGACAAAAAAAGCTGGGGGGATGCACGATCCCCCCAGCATCGTTTCATAGATGTTTGCCGTACGACTTCCGGTCGAGCTGTACCGCTCAGCACCATTTGACGTTTGACGATTGACGCTTTACGTGCGGTACGGTTCACCGCCTAACGCAATCCCCGTTCGCGCCCGAAAAACTCTTTTTCCAAACCCGGCAGTACTTGGTCGGCTTTGACGGCGGCGATATAGGCAGCCAGGAAATCGATCTGCAACTGGCGCAGTTTTTCTCCTTTTTCCTTTGTCGCCACACGTGCGTCGCCGGCATAGTGGTCAGGATAGTTGCTATACCAGCCGATGCCGGCAAAGGTGGGCGGCAGCGCCTCCATACGGTTCAAGGGATTGGCCGGTTCGGCGGGTACGCGCGCCATCTTGACCAGGTGCGGGTGGTTGGCCAACGAGACGCTGGTTTCACATTCGCAAGCGTGGCCGTGCAGCGGCGTTTCGAGGATCGCGTTCCAATCTTGTTCTTTGCCGGGCATAATGTGCCGCGTGGGGATGTATACCGAGTAGGGTTTTTCTTCCCACAACGTGCATTGGGCCAGCCAGGCCAAAAAGTGCGAGTTGCCCCCGTGTGCGTTATAGACGATAATTTTTTGGAATCCGTTGCGACCTATTTCGTCAAAAACAGATTGCACAAGTTCGACGAGCAGTTTGGGGGCGATCGTGATCGTACCTGGGAAACAGCGCGCCTCATAGATCTGGCCAAAGTAAAAGGGTGGAAAGACCACTGCCGGTTCGTTTTCCGTGGCCAGGCAGCAGATCTTGTGCCCGTTCAAAAAATCGGTGCCCAGCGGCAAATGCTCGCTGTGTTTTTCGACCACGCCCATCGCGATCAGACAGACGCCGGTTTCGCGCACGGCTCGTTCAAAATCCGTGGCGGTGAGTTGTTCCCATTGCATCTTTTTTCCTCCTTTTATCGTATAGGATGAATAACCTGCCAACGTACCACTTTGCATTCGGCATATCATACCTGTTTTGGGTGTGATTTGTCAACATTTGGTTTTACCATACAATTCTTGCTTGTTGCGCGAACGGGCAGTGTCCCTTTCGATCCATCCCGTTTGACAAAGGGATGACCCGCGGGCGGATCGATCGATTTCATCCTGTACATCCTGCAAATCCTGTGAATCCTGTAAGGAGAGAAACGATATGAAAATCTTGATCGCGGCTGACATGGAAGGTGTCTCCGGTGTCGTGCATTGGGACCACGTCAGCAGCACCCACAAAGAGTATGAGCGGTTTCGCCGGATGATGACCGGCGACGTTAATGCTGCCATTTCCGGCGCGTTTGAGGCCGGCGCAGACGAGGTTGTCGTGACCGACGGGCACGGGGGCGCGAAAAACATCCTGATCGAAGAACTGGACGAGCGGGCCAGGTTGAACAGCGGCAGCGCGCGCCCACTGGCGATGGTGCAGGCGATTGACGAGGGCATCGACGCGGCGCTGTTTGTCGGCTATCACGCGCGGGCGGGTACGACGAACGCGATCCTCGATCACACCTGGAGCGGGCAGCTATCGGATGTGTGGTTGAACGGCATGCCGGTGGGTGAGATTGGCTTGAATGCGGCCGTGTGCGGCCATTTTGGCGTGCCGGTGCTTATGATCTCGGGCTGCCAGGGGGCGTGCGACGAGGCACGGGCTTTGTTGGGCGACATCGAAACCGCTGCAGTCAAACGGGCCAGCGGGCGAATGGGGGCCGAATGTCTGCCGCCTGCGGTGGCGCAGCGGGCGATCCGCGATGCGGCCGCGCGCGCTGTACGGCGTTTTCAATCCGGGCAGTCGCCCGTGCCGCTCAAGGTCGAAACACCGGTGACGTTGGTCGTCGCGTTTGCGCATTCAAACATGGCCGATCCGGTCGCGATCATGCCCGGCGTGCAGCGCCAGGGGCGGCAGATCACGCTGTCGGCTGAGGGTATGCTTACCGCGTACCGCCTGTTTCGCGTAGCAGCAACGCTGGCCTCCAGCGGGTGATAAGAGAAAGGGTAAACATGCAAGTCTATGACATTTCGCTTCCTATTTCCGAATCGTCGGTGGTCTGGCCCGGCGATCCGTCGCCACAGTTTACACTGCTGTCCAACCTGAACCAGGGCGACAATTCAACCGTGACCCAGCTCACGATGAGCGCTCATACCGGCACGCACGTCGACGCGCCCAGGCACTTTATCGCTGGCGGGCCGGGTGTGGACAAGCTGGACCTGGATGCACTGGTCGGCCCGTCGCTGGTTGTGGATACCGGCAGTGCCAAGCTGCTCACGGCGAGCGTTCTAAACGCCCTGAACGTACCGGCTGGTACGGAGCGCGTGTTGTTCAAGACCAGCAACTCGGAACTGTGGGCCTATGGGGAAAAGACGTTTTACCGTGAATTTGTGGCACTCTCGCTGGACGGCGCGCAGTGGCTCGTGCGGCGCCAGGTCAAATTGGTGGGCATTGACTATCTATCGGTCGCGCCGTACGGCAATACGCGGCCTACACACCAGGCTCTGTTAGCTGCGGGCATTGTTTTGCTGGAAGGACTCAATCTGAACGGGATCAAGCAGGGCGTGTACCAGTTGTACTGTTTGCCGCTCAAGATCAAGGGCTGCGACGGTGCGCCAGCCAGGGCGATCTTGATCAGGTGAGTGACGCCTGGGTCCGTTTGACCACGACCAGTGTAACGTCGTCGAATTGCGGTGTGTCACCGGTGAATGCCAGGACAGCATTGTAAATGGCGGCAAGCATGTCTTGAGAAGGCTGTTCTCGCGTGCGCCGCACGATTTCGGCGAGACGCGCCGTTCCAAATTCTTCTTCATCTTCATTGATCGCGTCCGTGACCCCGTCGGTGTACATGACCAACGTGTCGCCGGGTTCGACGGTCACGCGTTTTTCTTCCAGGTGAATGGGTGACACGATGCCCAAAACGATTCCGCGCGCGCGCAGCGATTCCACCTCGCCATTTTGACGGATCAGGATGGGGGGATTGTGCCCGCCGTTGGCATAGACCAGTTCGCCGCTCTCCGGATCGAGCAGCACGTAAAAGACGGTCACAAACAAGTCCGAATGGGTATCGGAAATAATCAGGTCATTCGTCCGTTCCAGGACCTGTGCCGGTTCCAGACCGCTGTGCGCGACGATTCGGACCAGGGTACGGGAGAGGGCCATAAACAGCGCTGCCGGAATGCCCTTGTCAGCCACATCGGCGATAACGAGTCCCACTCTGTTATCCGGCAACACAAACATATCGTAAAAATCGCCGCCTACCTGACGTGCAGATTGCCAAAAGGCATCCAACTCCCATCCAGGCAAGGACGGGTATTGTTCGGGCAAAAAGCTGGCCTGGATTTCACGCGCGACCAAGAGTTCTCGCGCCAGGCGCTGGCGTTCAGCTTCCAGCCTGTAGAGTTGGGTGTTTTCGATGGCAATTGACGTTTGGTCGGCTATGCCGCCAAGAATACTCAGCCACCGTTCGATAAAGTCCTTGGGTGCGCCGATACAGTCCACGATCATTGTGCCCAAAACCCGGCCTTTGGCGCGCAGCGGCAGCGCCAGGATGGCCATGTCGTGCTCTATCAGCGCCACTTCTTCCATCGCCTGGTGGCTTTCCAGGTCATCTGGCATACCTAGTACGAACTGTCCCTCCAGGATCATGTCCCTTAGTGGGGTGCCGGGGTTCAGGTCGACGTCCGAGAGGTTGATCGGTTTGTCTTCCGATAAGCCATAGGCCTGGACCAGCAAAAACGTTTGTTTCTCGCTGTCCAGGAGGAAAATGACACATTGTTCCACGCCGACCAGGATCGGCGTGATGCGCACGATTGTGCTCAAGATATCCTGCAAGCTGGTCAGACTCCTGACCGCTTCCGCAACCTGCAACAAGGCCATCGAGATGTAGGCTTCTTTTTGTTGTGCCGCGTAGAGCTGTGCGTTCTCGATGGCGACGGCTGCCTGGTTGGCGATGCCGGCGATCATATTGGTCTTGCGCTCGGTGAATGCTTCGAACGGTTCCGCATAGTCTACCAGCATCACACCAAGCGCCTGCCCTCGCGCCGATAGGGGCAAGATAAGCAGGTTTCGGACATTAAAATCATCGCTCAATGCCTTCGGCAGCGATGTCGAGAGTTGGTCGCTGGGCAGCACGAGTGGCTCCCGGGTCAGGCGCACTTGTTCCAAGGCGGGTGCGTCTTCGGGGGACAGATGTAACGTCGCAAACAAGGTGCGCTGATCCTGCTTGAGACCATATGCCTGGGCAGGGACATAGCGTTGCATTTTGTCATCCCATAACCAGATGCCGCATCGATCGACGCCAGTTAGCATCGGTGTGAGGCGGACCACTGTGGTCAGGACGTCAGACAGGTTGGACAGTTTGCTGGTGGCTTCTGCGACCTGGAGCAAAGCCGTCGTGACCCAGGCTTCTTCACGTTGTGCGGCGTAAAGCCGTGCGTCTTCGATAGCCATGGCTATCGAAGACGCCAAGGTCTGTAAAATGAAAAGATCGTCTTGAGAAAATGCGTCCGTTCGATCGCTTTCGACGTCGAGAACGCCCAGCACCCGGCTTTCGACTTTGAGCGGGACGGCCAGTTCGGCGCGGGTTTCCGGCAGGGATTGTTCGAAAAGGAATCGTTCGTCTTGGCTGACGTCGTTAGCCAACAGAGGTTGCCCTTTTTGAGAGACCCACCCAACGATACCTTGGCCGCCGGCTAAACGAAAGTTTTTTCTCTCAAACTCGACATTGGTGCTGGCTTCTAGCACAGGTTCAGCAGAATCGGGAGCGACGGAAAAGATGTTGACGTGATAATATCCAAACGTTTCTCGAACGAGCTGGACGACCTGCGCAAACAGCACGTCCAGTTCCAGGATCGAGGCGACTTTGCGGCTTACGTTGTCAATCAATGCCAACTGGCGAGCCCGGTGTTGTTCGGTCTCATACAGGCGTACTTTTTCAATTGCCATAGCCGCCTGGTTGCCAATGACCGACAAAAGCCTGAGGTGATCCTGGCTAAAGGTGGCAGGGCGAAAACTCTGAATAGACATGGTTCCAATCACTTCGTTCCTGGCGATGAGCGGAACAAACACCCCGGAACGCGGCGGGCGTTCACTGTTGTATCGCGGGCGAGCAGGCAACGAATCCATCTCGCGCTGAAAATCTTGGACTAGCAGAGGTAGCTTGGAATGCCGCAACCAGCCGACGATACCTTTGTCTGCCGCCATAGGAAAGGTCTGGCCGGATTGATGCACGTTATCCTTGACCGATATTTTGAGGATATAGTCGTCGTCGTCAAACAAGCCAAGGTGGAATGAGGACGTATCCACGATTGTGCTGGCTTGTTGATAGATCAGCTCGCATAGATCGTCTTCATCTAATTGGGCGCTGACAATAGCCTGTCCCATCTCACTCAATGCCGTCACCTCGGCCAGACGACGCTGCGCGTTTTCCCACATATCCGACAGGCGTTGAACGATCAGCGATACGGCGATCAGGCCAATGGCTAACAGCCAAAAGACAAACATGTTGTCCTGGACGTAAACAAAAACGATGATCACAGACGTCCACAAAGGCAAGAACTCGACCAGCAGCGAGGTGCCCCACACGGCGCGTAAAAAGATGGCTACCTGTCCCAGCCCGCCTTGAATGCTCTCCGAAAGCCCCCAACCGAGGTGGTCTATGACAAACCAGGCGACAAACAAGACCAGCAGTGGCAACACGTCGTCCGCGACAATGGTTGATAACGTGCGCCCTCCTGCTGCTCTGTACAGCCAACCCGAACCCAAAGCAGTCAGTGCCTTGAGTCCAGCGCTAAACAAGGCGACCTGGAGCATCTCGTTTCGTGTTGCCAGTGTCTGGTGGCGCAGGGTCCGCAGCAACAAGTAAATCAAACAGCTTGTGGTGGCAACGATGCCGCCGGCTACGGGGCCAAACAAGAGCAACGCAGCCACGTCGACAATGCCGACCAGGCTGTGGGTCACTCCCGGTGCAATATGAAACCCGGCGCGCTTGATGATCAATGAAAGAAGCGCGAATAGGATCAATGGTATGCTCGCTTGCGACCATGGCACGTTACCGGATAACACAATCAGCGCACAGATGCCGACCAAGCCAACGGCAATTCGATACAGATTAAGGAGCGCGGTACGCTTTGATTGTTCCAATCCGAGTCTCCAACATGGTCATCGCGGCAAGGATTGAACTCGCGATGCATTTGTGATCAAGGGATATCTTGAGGAGGTGGCTTGAGCAGCTTGACCATCGTCAATGTGTTGCCACGGTCCTGGTCAAATTCGAAATATACTTTATCCATCATCTGATACATAAAGTACAGGCCCAATCCACCCGGGGTACGAGATTCGAGATCGTTGTCTAGATTTGGAGGAGGAACACGTTCAGGATCAAACGGTTCGCCGAAATCCTGAATCGTAATCGTCAGCTTGTCGTCGTCCCACTGGCATTTGAGAACGATATCACCGCCTTGCATGTTTTCGTAGGCGTGCTCGACAATGTTAGCACATGCCTCATCGACTGACAGTTGCACACGAAACACTTGTTGCTCGTCAAGTCCTGCTTGACGAGCGACTCGACCAATGAATTCACGAATGGTGTCTAACTGATCGGAACGACCCGGTACGACGAGATCGCATTCGTTGGACATAAGCAATATAAGCCTAGGTTTCGAGGAGAAACAAGCGCGGATGCAGTTCATCCGATGCTGCTTGCTCAAACCCTAACAAACAGCGCATTCGGGCTCGTTAAAAGCTGCCTACTGCTTCTACTGTTTCCGCAAAGATCTCAAACAGCGGCGTCATACCGGCGAGATCCAAAACCTCGGAAATCCGTGGCTTTAGGTTGCAAAGTCGCAGATCCCCCCGGTTATAACGACGACAGGTCTTGAGCGTCGATACCAGAATGTGCAGCCCCGCGCTGCTGATATATTCCAGTCCGCTCAAGTCTGCCACCAGGTGAAACTGGCCCTCGTCCATCAACATCTTGAACGCTTGATCCAATTCCGAAGCATTGCTGCTGTCCACACGGCCTTCAACGGCAACGATGCTCACTCGTTTCAAATTTCGAGTCTCAATGCTCAGCGCCATCATTTCTCCTCTTCTTTGTATGACTCATCTTGATCAGGCATCAAATTATATCATGTCCCTTTGTTACGCGCAAGGTTGTCTTTGTTGGGTCGTGACAGTGGCTGTAATCACGGTGGTGTCCACTACCATATGTTAAATCGTGTGCGCAAGGGAAAGATCAAGCTGGTGACCATGGTTTGTACATTCATCAATTTGGACTCACCTACCTTGCGATCGATAAACGTAATCGGCACTTCGCAGATGTGAAATCCGAGTTCCTTGATCCAGTAGAGCGATTCCGGTCCTGATTCAGGCCCAATCGCGTGTAGTGAATCCAGGTCCAGGCGTTCCATCACGCTCCGCCTGTAGCACTTGAACCCGGAAGAGCAGTCGTGCAATTTGAGCCCTAACACCAGTCTCAAGTAATTGTTGGCTCCCCAGCTAATAAAGCGCCGTTTAAAGCCCCGGTCCGTGTCAAATCCACCAGGCATATACCGCGAGCCGACCACCAGGTCACAGTCTTTGTCAATGCTGGCCTGTACCATCTGTGGGATGGTGTCTGGATTGTGAGACAAGTCGGCATCCATTTCAATGATCCACTTGGCTCCCAGGGCCAGACATCGTTTGAACCCGTCGAAAAGGGCTGTGCCGCGTCCTTGTGCACGTTGCCGGTGTATGACCTGTACCCGATCAGGGTAAGTACCGTGCAGTTCATCGGCGATGTCGCCCGTGCCATCCGGTGAATCGTCATCGATGATCACGATCCCAATGTCGAGCGGCTGTGCCAGGATACGTTCTGTCACCACGCGAATGTTGCCGGACTCGTTAAATGTGGGCAAAGCCACCCAGATTTGTGCCATCTTGTGTCCTTTCAAAAGCCTGCTTGTTATCACTTGTCTCAATTATAGCGTATAGGAAAATACAGGGCAAATCATCACTCGATTTTGATTGTCTCTCCTGCCAACACAAGCCGATTGTCTGCCTGTTCTTGCCCATTGCGATCCAGGACGGTAAGACGTTCTCCATTCGTTGGGTCATAGATCCCTACTGCCAAACCATATTCCCCAGGCGGCGCGTCCGCCAATGGGATGGTTATCAGATCGGTTACAGTCTGCTCGAGTCCCCAATACGTGGTGGGATACGTCCAATTCAGAGGCATCGTATCGCTTTGTGCGACTGGGATGCCTGTCACAGGATCGAAAACGTGGACAAAGATTTTGAAATCGGTGTTCATTCGATGCTCGGGACGCCAATAAAGGCGCAACTGCAGTTGGTCGGGCCCTTGCGACAGCTGGTACCCCAGCAGGCGCATCTCGCCGTCAAAGAGGGCATTCACACCGACTGCATCTGCCGGGGCTGCAAACGGGCAGTTTGTCGAAACGTCGATTCGTTCTATAACAATCGGAGCCTGTTGCACTGTGCCTGTCGCAGCGTTGACGAGTGATAGAGCCAGGTCGTATTCGCCCGGCACGGTTTCGGCCGGAATGTCCACCGCGTAATATCCCCACACAACAGCATTTTCTGGCCATTTACTTGAAGGCCAGCCGCCGGAAAGAGGAAAACCGGCCGAGATGGTCGTAATGCCTCGTAAAAGCTCGAGCTTGACGTCGAAATCTGTGTCGATGGGTGTGTTGGTTCCCCAGGCGACGTCTAGCTCTAGTACCTGGCCAGGATTGATGCATTGGTTAGACAAACTGCTGCGGATGATGCCAATGCCTGGTAGCCACTCGGGCGACAGCGCAAAGTCTTGCCCGGCAATGGGTGTCGTCTTGTACGCGGCAATCTCGTCGTCCTCAAAGTGTGGTGGTATAGCCAGGTAGCGTTCCCAGCTTGGCCAATGTTCAGCCCCTATCCACTCTTTATGAACGATGACATACCGGATATCGTCATCTGCCAATAGACCAAGCTGACGGCTGATATCCGTTTGTTTGGGAGGAACCAGGCTGTAAGCGCGCATTTCACGCAGCCAGGGTTGGTTTCTCAAATAGTCAAACGTGCCTTTGGGATAACGGGACACATGTCCTTGCACAATCGGATGCATATGGATCGTCTGCGCAAACATGGCTGGTTTGGAGCGATACGGATCCAGTGGCAGGTTCAAAACGGCAAAATTGTCCGGCTCGGAAGCCAACTGTTTATAGAACGTAGATACCCGGGCTGATTGAAGCGGCAGTGGTACGATCAGGTATTCAAACAAGATGACCACACCCAGCAGTCCCGGCAAAACCGTAGCACAAAGCCGGAGCGGGAAACGTTTGCCAGAGGCGCTGGCACTCAACCCCTTGTGGGCCGGGGAGGCACCTCCGGATTTTGTAGCAAGCCATGCAAGCGTATAGCGTATACCGCCTGCCGACAGCACGGCTATTGGCAGGGCCAGCGTCATATTAAAGCGGTCGGGAACGCGCAACAGGCGAACGATAAACAGGCGCGCAGCCAGATTGTACAACATGGGTATGTTGGGATAGCTTTTGCCGTTGATGGTCAGCACAGGCCCCAAAGCCAACAGGACCAACACGACGGCGATGCCAATCCAGGGCAGTTTTTCCTGTAGAAACGTTTTTTTCCAGTCTGTTTCCTGTCGGTGCCCCCCAAAGATGCCCAGCAGGGTCAGGGCCAAAGCGACGACCCCAACGTAAGGAGAAAACGCGCTGCGACTGCCGCGTTCTGCATAGAGCCGTTTGTAGATCGGTTCAGTCCAGATGCCCAATACGGGATGCGAACTGGGTGGCACGAGATAAGCCAGCGCGTCGGTCAGCATGGTCAGTTCCTCACCTGCGACGACGAGTTCGGCGGGGTTGGTGCGCCATTCGCGAGCCAGCAGCAGCATGGGAGGCAGCAAAACCAGGATCGTAACCGTTCCGCCCAACATCAAGACCAGCATTTGTTTGCGTTTCGCGCTTTGTGGCAGCGTCAGCAGCCAATAGACGCCACCGACGATCGTGGTCGGGATAAGCAATTGCCAGCGTGTGTATCCGACCAAGGCCATTGCTATCCCCAGCCAAAAGCCGTCTTGCCATCTGGCCTTGCGTATCGCGCGCTGCAGGAAAAGCATCATGATGGGTACAAATGCCATGCTCATCAGGTTGGGATGGCTGGGTTGTGTCATCCGATAAGGCCAGCACTGGTAAATGAGCCCTGATAGAAACGCCACGCGCCAGTCGCCGGTCAGATCGATGACCAAGAAAAAGGCTGCAAAACCACACAGGGCCAGGTGCAGCAAAAAAATCAAATTGTAAGCCGCAATGCCGCCGGCGATGGGCTCAAGTGCCAGCCAGGGTAGAATGTGCAGCCAACCCAGGTTACTGTACACCAGGCTGACGCCGGTCGGATAAAAAAGATAGGATGTATGATATACCCCTCTTCCCTCACGCAGGGCCTGTTCGATTGCCCACCCATTCCAATAATGCAGCAACGTATCCGTTCCGTCTGGAAGGTGCGTCCTCATATGCGCAGCCAACGGCAAGGTCGTTATGGCCGCAATTGCCAGATAGACGCTAAATATGATCAGGTCTCTGTAAACTGAATGACGTTTCAATCCTCAACCTATCCCAATGATCCTACTGATCCGGACGAAATTTCCTAAACTTTTGAATGCTACTCATAAGGGGCAAAAAATCGTTTAGTTTTATATGTCGGGATCAGTAGTCGACTGATATGGCTTGCAGCAAAACACGATCGGCCCGAGTTTCATCTTGTATGACCGGCAGACGGGCCATCGTGCCCGGGCTGTACCAACCGATCTCCACCTGATAGTCTCCCGGCTTGGTGCCAGGGGCCAGGACGATCTCTTGCACCTGGGCAAATTGGTCGCCCGGCCGCCAATTTTCATACCACACATCCAGCCGATCCTGGCCCCCGCTGTACGCGCCATTTTGATCGAGCAGGTGAACGAACAGCTTGAGCGGTCTTGCATTCTCGTCCAGGATCTGCCAGTACGTGAACGCGGTCAGCGTGTCGCCGGGGCGAAGCGTTGTGCCTGACAGCGCGTAGGCCAGCAGAGCGACCT
>JAFGJF010000115.1 GCA_016929205.1 Anaerolineae bacterium | reverse complement strand
CTGCGGCGAATACCAACTTAAGACGACGGCATCGTGCGCTGGCGAAGCGGACCGCGTCCCCCGCGCAAATTGGCCACGCCGCGCGAACGACTGGGTGTTTCGCCGCGCGCCGACTATGACGAGTCGGCCTATTACCACTGTGTGGGGTGTGGCACACAGTTTATCGACCACCTCGCCTCCCCGCACGGATTGTCCCGTCTACAGGTCGAAGGCGGCGGCCCCACCTATCGTTACGACGATGCCGCGCGAACGTGGCGACCATCCGGATGACGTCGTCACATTCGGGAGATCTGTTCCAGGAAATAGGTGAGCGCGATGCACACCAGCCCGGCAATCGTCGTTTTCACTCCCGCCATGATCAGATTCTCTTTCGAGATGTTGCCCAAATAGACGCCCAAAGCAAACAAGGACAGCAGCGCCATGCCAATGGAGGCATAAAAAGCATAGGCGACTGAGGGCAAAAGGGGCGCAAAGAAAAAGGGGATCACCACCAGCAGCGCCGCCAAAAAAGGCGACAGTCCATCTACCGCGGCGACCAATCCTACCGCCATGCGCGAGGCCCTGCCGATCTTGGTATCGTGCAGATCGGTCAGCGTCAGCAGTCCCAGTTCGTCGATCTCGTGGCGCCGTTCGGCCGACTCGGTCAAATAGGCCCCCCAGCCGCCCGAGATCCCGATCGCCAGCGCCGTGGACAGGCCGGTCACCAGGACCACTTTGGCATCGTCTACCCCGACGACAAAGTTCCCCATCACCACGCCGATCATGGTCAATATCCCGTCGAAAGAATTGTTCGCAAACGCGCGGCGGGCGATCTGCCCGGCCTCCGAGATCCTGTTGTATTCGCGCCACTTTTCAAGCTGTTTGTGCAGCGAGGGCATCGCTCGTCACCTTTCTTGTCTTGTGGAAAAATATATCCGCTCTGAGCCCCGTCCCCGGGGCGACACCCCGAGACGGGGGTTGCGAGCAGAGCGAGCATTTCTTGTCCAGTCTCGACAGATGTCGTGTCTACTATCCATCCCATTTACACCGCGCATAACTATATCTGCGATCTACCAAGTTGTCAAACCAGCGCCGTCCATCTGCCTCTCTGCGCCGGGTGCGAGAGAGCAACCAAATAGCGCGAACCGGTTTTTATATAGTAACTTGAGAAAATCGCCTGTATCGCAGTTATCCTGTGTCCCGGCAGTCCTGTGCCAACTCTTTGTGTTTCGTAACGGATGCGTCAGAGGAAAGGAAAGAGAATTATGAGCAACGTCGTCGTCGTCACCGACAGTTCGGCCTACATTCCCGACAGTGCTTTGCAAGGATTAAATGTCCCGATCATCCCCCTGTGGCTCATCTGGGATGACGATCGTTTCCGGGACGGCGTGGATATCGATCCCGAGACCTTTTACCGCCGCCTAAGAGGCGCCAAATCGCTTCCCACCACGTCACAACCTTCTGCCGGCGAGTTTGAGGCGTTTTTCCACCAGGTCGCGCCCGGGAGTGAGACCATTGTCAGCGTGTTGCTCTCTAACAAGCTGAGCGGCACGGTTGCCAGCGCCCAGGCCGCCCAGACACAAATGGACTCGCTTGACGTCCAGATCGTCGATTCCTATTCGGTTTCGATGGGGCTCGGATTCGTCGTTCTGGCTGCGGCTCGGGCTGCCGCCGCCGGCAAATCCCCTGCCGAGGTTGTGGCAGCGGCCGAGGTGATGAAGGATAAAATGAACCTCTTGTTTGTGGTCGATACGCTGGAATACCTGCACCGGCGGGGCCGGATTGGCGGGGCAAAACGGCTGCTGGGCACGGCGCTCAAGATCAAACCGATCCTGCATATCGTCGATGGGCAAATCGAGCCGCTCTCCCAGGCTCGGACGAAAAGTAAGGCATTGGCCCACATGCTGGCGATTGCCGAGGAACGGCTAGGCGGAAAGCCGATGGCTGAAGCGGGCGTCGTAGACATCGACAGTCCTGCTGAGGGCGACCGTGTGGCCCAAGAGGTCAAGGAGCGCTTTGGTCTGGACATCGTTCACCGCTCGTCCGTCAGCCCCGTCGTCGGCGCGACAGCGGGGCCGGGCGCGATCGGCCTTGCTTTTTATACCGACTAGTTTTGAGGCATAAACACTTCGCGTCCGCGGCTGCCGCCCTGGTCTGGACCGATGATCCCCTGATCCTCCAGGGCGACAATGATCCGTGCCGCGCGTGCATAACCGATCCGCAGCCGGCGCTGCAGCAGGGTGATCGACGCCCTGCCTTCCTGGCGGATCACGTCGATCGCCTTGTCAACCATCTCGTCTTCCTGCCCGGGCAGCGGTTCCGGCTCCGGCTCTTGCATTTGTTGCAGAGTCGGCAGCGCGCCCTGGACGAGCCGCTTCCTGGGTGACGGCGTTTCCCCGGATTGCTCTGCCGCATCCTTCCAATACCCAATCAGGCGATCCAGTTCGGCGGGAGAAACAAAACAGCCTTGCAGCCGCAGCACCTGGCTCGAACTGGGCGACATGAACAGCATATCGCCCGAACCGAGCAAGCGTTCTGCGCCGGTCGTGTCAATGATCACCCGCGAGTCGACGCTGCTCGTGACCATAAAACTGACCCGTGCTGGAAAGTTGGCCTTGATCAGACCGGTGACGACGTCGACGCTGGGGCGCTGCGTGGCGATGACCAGGTGAATGCCGGTTGCGCGGGCCATCTGTGCGATCCGGCAGATCAGCCGCTCCACTTCGTCCGGGGCAACCATCATCAAGTCGGCCAGTTCGTCAATGATCACCACGATATAAGGCAATTTTCCCTGCCCGCCGGCCACGACTCGCCGGTTAAAATCCTGGATGTTGCGCGCGCCGACTTTGGAAAACTGCTTGTACCGCCGGTCCATCTCGCGCGTGACCCACCGCAACGTGCCCACAACACGTTCCAGGTCCACGACGACCGGGGCCAGCAGGTGCGGGATGCCATTGTACCCCGTCAACTCGACGCGCTTGGGGTCGATCATCACCATTTGCAGGTCGTCGGGCGTATTTGTGCACAGAAATGCGGCAATGATCGCATTGATGCACACCGACTTGCCAGAACCGGTTGCGCCGGCAATCAACAGGTGGGGCATGGCGATCAGATCGGCGACCACGGGACTTCCCGAGACGTCCTCCCCCAGGGCGATCGGTAGCTGCGTCTTGTGGTTCACCTTGTCGAACACTTGCGTCTCCATCACCCCGCGCAGCGAGACCATGGCGACTTCTTGATTTGGCACTTCGACGCCGACGATCGATCGCCCCGGCACCGGTGCTTCGATCCGGATCGGCGCCGCCGCCAGCGCCAACGACAGGTCGTCGGCCAAAGCGGCGATCTTGCTGACCTTGACCTTGGTCTGTTTGCCCCCGCGCCCAACGGTGAATCCGGGCTCGACGCCAAACTGGGTGATCGCCGGTCCCTGGTTGACCTCTACCACCCGTGCCGGAACGCCAAAACTCTCCAGCGTTCGCTCGATGATACTGACGCGTTGTTCGATCTCGGCCTGGCTGATTTCCTGATCGCTCAGATCTTCGAGCAAAGCGCTCAACTTGGGCAGTTTCCAGTTGACGTTGGCCGATTTTGCCTGTGTCGATTGTGACATCAGTGCCGAGAACTCGGGTTCGGGCTCGGGTTGGGGCTCGAGCCTGGGTTGTGAAACCGTGATCGCCGGTTCCTGCTTGAGCGGCGCATTGGGTGCTTCGGAGATCGGCTCCTGCTCTGCCGGGCTGGTCACAGAAGAGCGGTTGTTGATCACAAAATCCGGCCGCTGGGTGAGCCGCGCCGGGCGGGCTCTTTGCCTTTCTTGAATCCGGCCCTTGAGCTGCGCCCAACCTTGCCACAACATCATCCCGATCTCGGATGTCGAACGCCCCACAACCATCAAGATGCCAATGATCAGCATGGCAATGACGATCACAAATGCGCTGATCCGCCCAAGGCTATACTGCAGTCCCTGCCCCACCACCCAACCGAGCAGACCTCCGGCACGGCCCTCGACGACCAGTGTCCATGGGGTCGCCGTCTCGGTCACGAGATGTGTCAGGCCGAGAAGCATGACAAAGATCAACAATACGCCGATCACCTTTTCCAGGCCAATCGAGGGCGAACGTCCGAAACCGCCCATCAACAACCACACACCGGCGATGCCCAGGCCAAAGGGCGTGACAAAAGCCCCCCAGCCGAACCCCTGCCGCAGCAAATGGAGCCAGCCGGCCGTGACTCTGCCTTGATTGGGTGAGACAAAGGTGAGAAACGTGAGAATGGCGACGGCCAACAAGACGACCCCCACGACCTCGGTCGTCAGGATAGCCGAGAGGTCAAACTGCGGTTGGTTGGAACGGGTTTGCCGGCGCGACGTCGAGCGTCGTGAAGAGCCAGAGCTCCCCTTGGAACGTGTGCTGCTGCTTTTCCGGCTGCTCGTAGACGTGCTTCGCGAACGCGTACTCGAACTGCGACTGCCGGAACTGCGGCCGCTAGAACTGCGGCCGCTAGAACTGCGGCCGTTGCTCCGGCTCGAACTTTTTCTCGTTGTTCGTCTGGTCATAGCTCAAATGTTCTCCTCTTCCCCACCATTATACCACAACTTTCCATAAATGCGCAATAGCCAAAACGAATCCGTCGCGATGATCAGACTTTTGTCATAGACGCGCCACGTGAATGCTGATAAAATAAGATGAAAGAAGCGGTTTTACCCATGGAACAACTGACTTTTCACGATTTCGAAATCGACATATCAGCTAACAGTGTTTTGCCCGGCAATGGAGGGTATTTTTCCGTTGCCGTGTTACATTCTCCGTCCGGGCAGGCCCGGGCGACGATGAGACTGCCTTTCGACGTCTCGGCAATGGATGCCCAGTTGGCTGCCATTGAAAGTGCACTCGCCAACGACGTCGGGCAGGTTGCCCGGCAGTTTGGCACGCAGCTCTTTGATACCCTCATTCGGGGTGACGTGCGCACCGTCTACGATCTGAGCCGCCAGGCTGTGCTTGCCAGGGGTGAAGGACTGCGCATCAAGCTGCGCATCAATGCCCCCGAATTAATCGCCTTACCCTGGGAATTTCTATACGATCCCCGCCAGGCCGAATTCGTGGCCTTGTCTCGCCATACACCTCTGGTGCGCTATGTCGAGCTGCCCATACCTGAATCTGTGCTGTCCGTTCGCCCACCGTTGCGCATTCTGGGCATGGTGGCGGCGCCATCGGACGTCGGGCAACTGGACGTGGAACGCGAAAAGACCCGTCTCGAACAAGCAATGGGCGCGCTGCAGGCGCAGGGGCAGGTCGAACTGCACTGGGTTGAGGGCCAGACGTGGCGCGATCTGCAGACAGCAATGCAGCAAGGCCCCTGGCACGTCTTTCACTTTGTCGGGCACGCCTTTCCTGGCACCGGCGGCAGCGAGGGGGCCTTGCTGTTGGCCGACGAGGATGGATTCTCGGCGCCGCTTGGCGCGTCCCAGTTGGCACTTTTGCTGTCCGATCACCATACCCTGCGGCTGGTGCTGCTGAATGCCTGTGAGGGTGCGCGCGCGCAAGAACAGAGCCAGTTTTCAAGCCTGGCTGCTGCCCTGGTACAGCGCGGCCTGCCCGCCGTGCTGGCTATGCAGTACCCGATCAGCGACGCGGCTGCCGTCGAATTCACGGCCAGCTTTTATGGCGCTCTGGCGGCCAATTTGCCCATCGACGCCTCTGTATCCGAAGCGCGTAAGGCACTCAGCCTCGCCCAACCACAATCCATAGAATGGGGCACGCCGGTCCTGTCGATGCGCGCCCCGGACGGCGTGCTCTGGCGAGTTGAAACGCCGCCCGAAGAACAGGCTATTGCCCGCATCCGCAAGCTGTCCTGGCCGATTGTGCTGACGCCGCTGCTGGTGTTGATTGCGATTGGCATTCTGGCCTATCCGCTGCTCAAACCACTCTGGGCGCCGGCACAGATGACGGGACAATTCCGCATTGCCGTCGCCGATTTTGGCGAAATAGACGCCCGGGATCGCGTCCGGCGATCGCAGACCGGTTCGCTGCTCAGTCGCTGGCTTTTTGAAAGCCTGTACGAGGAATACCAACAGAATGCCGACATCGAACTGGCTCAGTCGGTTGAGATCTGGCACGACTCGCGCAAAGACACAGAGCAGAACATCCGTTTTGGGGTGATGCGCGGCGACACATTCCAAGAACGCCAGGCAGCAGCAGCGACGTTGGCAGACCGGGTCAACGCGCATATGGTTATTTACGGTCACTTGGTCGACGGTGGCGCGACACAGCGGCTGGAAATCGAATTCTACATCTCGCCGCTGCTCAACGACGAAACGGCCTCGCTGGTCGGACCGTATCGCCTGGGCAAACCGATCCCGCTGCCGGTTCCCTTTGATGTCGACAGCCCCGAAGTTGGCATCCTCGTCGACGAAAAACTCCAGGTGCGCACACAGGCCCTGTTTTGGCTGACGATGGGCCTCACCACGAGTTCGTTGGGGCGATCCGAGCAGGCGCTAGAGATCTTGCTCCATGCCGAGCAGGCGCTCGACAACTGGCCCGAAGACGATGGCAAAGAGCTCTTGTATTTTTTCATCGGACGCGAACAGTTGTCCTTGAAACAGAGTGAAAAAGCCCAAGCAGCCTTTCGCCGCGCGCTGGATATCGATCCGGCCTATGCCCGGGCCCAGGTTGGCTTGGGCAGCACCTATCTGCAGCGCGCGCGCGCCGTTCCGCCGCAAGAACGGCTCGATGCGCCCCATGATCTGGAACAGGCGCTCGAAAATCATCGTTTGGGGCTTGACCTTGCCCGGCAGGCAGCGGAACCACTGGGATTGGCCGCGGCCTATATCGCGTCGGCCAAAAGTCACCGGCTGCTCGGTGAAACGTACTACCTTTTTGACCGCCTGCAAGAAGCCAGGCAGTCCTTTGATCGTGTGCTTGAAGAAACCGAACAGGCGATCGCGCTCTTGAATGACACGCGGCAGTATCGCCTGCTGGCACAGGCCTATGAATCACGGGGCGCGGCATTCTTGCAATCGGGCGCGATTTTGCGCCAGCAGGCACAAACAGACGCCAGCCGGATACAATTCGAACTGGCCAAGGCGGCGTACCAATCGTGCCTCGAACAGGGCATCAAGGCGCCATTTGACGCCTTTTTACAGACCGTCGTGATCGAACAAGGCTGCCAGCGCTACTATGCTGTGGCCGAAGAAAATGCTCAAAAGTGATAAGGGGACTAGACATGAAATTTCAACACATTGGGTGGACAATTGGATTGGCCTTGCTGGTTGTACTGGCTGCAGCCTGTTCGCCACAGACCAGCGCGGAACAGCAGGATACGGATCAAATCGTAAAAACCGCCGTCGCGGCGACGTTGGCGGTTCGCACTCCGACGCCGACGTTGGCAGCCGACGCTCCGACGCCGACGTTAGCAGCCGATGCTCCGACGCCGACGTTGGCAGTCGACGTTCCGACGCCGACGTTGGCAGCCGACGCTCCGACGCCGACGTTAGCAGCCGACGCTCCGACGCCGACGTTAGCGCCAAAATTGATTGTCGCCGAAAGCGACGTCGACGGCAACGCCGGTGACGACTTTCTGCGCGGCAGCTCTGATAGCAACCAGGGACGTGTGGTCTTGCTGCCCGGCTTGAGCCAGTCTGCCGTCACCGACCCGGTTGTCTTTGGCGAGTCGATTGTCTTTCAGATCGAGGTTTTTGACACCCGTGCCGGATTCTCGGACGGTGCGGGCATCGAAAGCGTATCGTTTCAGATCGTCGCCGGCGAGGGTGCCGGTCCGGTGATCCATGAAAACGAACTGCGCGAACCGCCATATTGCGCTTTTGGCGGCACGCCCGAGTGCACCATTTGGTCGTTTGTCGGGCATGACAAACAGTGGCCGAACGGCGAGCCGGTCGCGAATGATCTGTACCTGGTCCAGATCGACATTGTTGCTACTGACGGGTCTTCAACCCAGTGGTTTTGGCGCTTTGCCGTCGACGTCCCAGAACAATCCGACCCCACGCAACCAACCTATGCCGCGCGGATTGAGGCCATCCGCGTACAAGAAGGGCGCTACGTCGTCGATTTTGCGACAGCCGGTTTCGACCCAACTTTGCCCGGGCAGCACCTTCACTTTTTTTTCAACACCGTTCCCCCTCAAGAGGCAGGTCTGCCGGGCAAAGGCCCCTGGCAGTTGTATCCGGCGTCGCCCGGAGAATCGGGGTCCAGTCCCTTTACGCACTATGCCGTCGCCGACCGGCCTGATGGCGCCACGCAACTGTGTGTGCTGGTTGCCAATCCCGACCACAGCGTGATCGTCGATTCGGGCAACTGCCTCGACTTGCCCTAGGAGGCAGCTGAGAAAGTCGTTCGCCGAAGGTCGCAGGCAGTAATGCGACTTTTGTCGTATACGCGCCACCTGACTCGTGCTAGGATAGAGTCAAATATTGGATAAACCTTTAGCGCGCTGCCGACTCAGAGTCGTGTCGACTCGGGGTCGTAGCATCAACAATCATAGACGAGGAAAACCAACGATGTTTATTCCCATACACGATGAGCTCGTTATCGCAGAGTACCGCCACGATCTTGAGCGCAAGGCGGAAAAAGAGCGCTTGTTTCGCTCGATGAACGTCTCGTCAGGTCGCAGTCGACCGTCTTTTCCCAGTTTGTCCAAATGGCTCGGCGTCCAAGTGTTGCGTTTGCGCTGCGCCATATTCCCTTTCAATACGGCGGCGGTGTGCACGTCATAACACAAATGACGTGATTCGATTTGCATTTCGCTGTCATTTGTGCTATACTCTAGACAACTCGGGCGGTTAGCTCAGCTGGCTAGAGTGCCTCGTTGACATCGAGGAGGTCGTAGGTTCAAGTCCTATACCGCCCACCATCGAAAGCGTTGATCGGGACGAGTAACATCCGAAAAGGCGACAGAAAAAAGAGGTCACCGGTTGAGAGCCTCTTCCGTCTGGAAAGGTGTGAAAACCCCCCGAGAGTGGGCGTCTGAAATCGTTGGCGGCACCATCCGCGACGACGAGTAAGGCGCTCCGGGTAGCCCCGTTACCGGCTCCTCAAGAGAGCGACCTTTGAGAAAAGGCGCTGAATTTGGGTGGAACCGCGTGAGCATATCAGCCTCTCGCCCCATATGGGGGAGAGGCTTTTTTATTTTCCCGGCCAAAGCCGGAAGCCAGGTCGGAGTATGTTGACGACGCCCGAAATACTGGAACTGCAAAAACTATGTTCAAGGTCGTTTCCCGAGCGATTGGAACAGCGAGTGTCACAGTTTGTTTCGCGGACACAAGCGCGGCACCGGACGATATCTTTTGTTCTGTCATGGCGCGAGGGACGCCAGGCGCGCGTCGACCGGTTGGTGGTGCGACGCTACGCGCAGCCCTGGACGTGGTGGACGGTCGGCAGTGACCAAGAAAATGGCTCAGATGACGGCCCAAAGGCACAGCGCGAATGGGCCGTGATGCGCTGGCTCTATGGCGTGGGATTGCCGGTACCGGCACTATATGCCCTGGGCGATGACTATGTCTTGATCGCGAATACAAGCGGGCACAGTGTGCCGTCTAGTGCGGGCGAATCGCTGTCGTTGGTCGAGCCGTACGTCGCCGACCTGGCTCGGATTCTGGCCCAGGTGCATCGCCTGGTGCCGCCGGCGAATGTCCGTGACGTACTGCCTCAAATAGAGCGTGGCCGGGTGCTGGAACGGCTGAGCGACATAGCCGATCGATATCACGATCGTGAGCTGAGCGAGGCAACGATGGAACTGGATTCAGCATTTCAAGCAAAGGAAGAGTTCCCTCCATGCGTCTTGTGCGGCGAGGCCGTTTTTGCTGCTGCACAGTTTGACGCACGGGGCGTCACCGCCCTGCCAAATTGGGACAACAGCGCGTTGGGCGATCCACGCTGGGATGTCGTGCGTGCCACTCACTGGCTGCGGGCCCGGCAGGCCGACGCGCTGGCCGATCGATTCCTTGTCGTTTATCAAGATCGTGCTGGACAAACGTTAACCGACATGGAAGCCTGGAGCGCATTGGTCGCCGCGCAAAGTTGGGCGATGACGACCTGGTTGCGAGACCGCGATCCACAACATCTGCTGCTATCCGAACGCGACACGTGGATCGAATCGACCTGGCGGACGTTGGCACAACTTCGCCATATGGAATCAGCGTAAAATGCAAGTTGGTGGGCTGGCTTACCCGTCCTGGGGACAGCAGCCCGCAACAATACAGAAAAAGTTTGCTTGACATTCAAGGAGAGTAAAATGTCTGAACAAATAGACGATAATTTGGAGCGCATCCGACACTCTGCATCGCACGTTATGGCCCAGGCCGTGTTGG
>JAFGJF010000114.1 GCA_016929205.1 Anaerolineae bacterium | reverse complement strand
GATCCCGCCTGCCGCGACGATCTGGCACGGCTGCGGCACCGGCTGGTGGTATGGATGGAAGAAATTGGCGATCCGCTGCTCAACGAGTGGACACGCCGCCAGTTGCTGGAAGGATTGAGCGTGTAGCCGCTGTGTTATTTATGAGGTATCCAACTGGCCGCGTATTCGGTCAGCGCGTCGGGCAGGCCGATGCCGGGATCGTTGACCTGCCATACGCCGCACAGCCCCAACGCCTCTGCCATCAGCGCCCAGTGGCACATGGCGATGCCGATGTCGACGCGCTGCAGATCGGCCGTCTTGACCCGGCCCAGCGCTGGTTTATGATAACCGGGTGTGCGGCGCAGATAAAAGTGCCAGCATTCACCTTTGCGAACAATGCGCCAGGGCTGCTTGTTGGACGCCGACGGTCCCAGCCTCACCATTTCCAGCGCCTCGGCGTAACGACCGGCCTTCTCTCGCGAAAGCGGCGTTTCGAACGTCCCCTCGAAGAAAAGCTGCTCCCAAGACCGCCGCTTGTCTGCCCCCACACCGCGCCGGATCAGGGGATCGATCGCCCGCTGCCGGTCGGCAATCATGCCGATCGAGACCACGGCAGGCATCGACTCTTCCGGACGCAGATCGATCGCCTGGGCAAAGCGACTCCTGGCAAAACTGCCACCCAGCCAGCACGTGCCCAGGCCGAGCGCGGTCGCATCGAGGATCAGCTGTTCCCCCAGGTAACCGTAATCCTCCATATCCTTTCCCGACGACTCAACCGCGCCAACGAAAAATCCTGTCGGATTCTTGACAAAGCCATACGTGCCCAGCCCCTTTAGCGCGGCGCGATCCTGTTCTGTCGCAGCGATGAGTTGAAAACGCACTTTCGATCCCAACGGTCCCATCGCCGCCTGCCCGATCAGGTCCTCCAACCGGCGGCGCGTCTGCGCTTCAATAGCCTTTTTTTCGTATGTGCGGCAGGAAAACCGCCGTCTGATAACGTCTTGAATAGGCCGGCTTTGACCCATTTCAGTGCCCTCCGGCCATCATCCACTGGCCCGCCCAACGGATCAACGCTCGTGGCATCAAGCGCACCGAAAAGGCCATCACTTGGTTCAACAATCCGGGCACGATCACCGCCCGTCCACGCATCAATGCCCGATATCCAACCCGAGCCACCCGCTCGGCGCTCATTATACCCATCCCTACCAACCGCGATCCACCGACTCGAGCCCGCGCCTGGAACCCGGTGCGCGTCACACCTGGACAGAGCGCAGTCACACTCACGCCTGTCCCCTTGACCTCCTGCGCCAGCGCCTCCGAAAAACTGAGCACGTACGCTTTGGTCGCGCCGTATATGGCCATCGACGGAACAGGCTGAAAGGACGCTGTCGATCCAACGTTGAGGACTCGTCCCCAGCCGCGTGAAACCATACCGGGCAGAAAGCGTTTGGTCAACACAGTCAACGTAACGACGTTCAGATTCAACATCGACTGCTCTTCCTGCCAATCTGTTTCGGCGAAATCGCCCAACAGCCCAAACCCGGCATTGTTGACCAAAACATCGACCGTGATCTCTTGTTGCTTCATATCTGACCAGATCGCATCAGCTGCGGCGGGATCGCCCAGATCGTAGGACAAAGTCACTGCCTTGACACCGTAGGCTTTGCTCAGATCGGTGGCAAACGTCTGCAACCTGGATTCACTCCGTGCGATCAGAACGACGTCATACCCATCGGCGGCAAACAGCTTGCTCAATTCACGGCCGATGCCGCCAGAAGCACCAGTCACCAATGCTGTCCTGCCGTTTCTGCCCATAGACTGCTCCTTGATCAACAGTAAAAACGCACATGCTGCGCGTTATTACTCATGTTTTACAAGACAAACACGAACGCCATTCAGACTGCTAGACCTGTCCATCTTGTGGTCAGTTTAACACAATAGGCAGATACACGGCAATGTCGGTAGGGATTGCCCTGACCGTACTGGTCATCAACGGCGTGCTATCGAGAATGGCATTGAGCGTCACCGTATACGGGACATAATTGGTCAGGCCGGCCAGCGCGTAGGCGCGGGTCGCACTAACGATCCCCGTAATCGGCGACGGTTGGTCGCCGGTTGGGCCATCGTACGCAATCCACCAGGTGGTGGTGACGGGCAAAACGCCGTTCACGCTCCAGGCGAGATCGAGAGCCCGGTCGGCGGGCGTTGCACGCAAGATCAACAAAGGCACGAATTCGACCGCGCCGATGTCGGGTCCGCTGCGCGAGTTGCCCAGGATATCCTCAGCCGGCATCGTCGCCGCATCTGCCGCATCGATCGCCGCGCTACCTGCAGCAGGCGTGCCGTAAAGCCGTACCAGGCGCGCAAATGCCTCCTCGATCGTCGACGAGCCATCGGCAAACCGCCCCGCCCCCGGATCCCAACGCGGCAGCACCAACCCTGCCTGGTCGCCCAGCAGCGGGTCGCCGATCACGCGGTTGGCATCGTCGCTCACTTCGATGATCGATTCGGACGACGTCGGAAAAGCGTTGCCCGCGTTCCAGAACAGGTTATTGTCAAAGGACAGGTTGTTCGTATTGTCTCCGCGGTTGAATGTGTCTCCCATTGTGCCCGTTGGATCGGCCCAGATGTTGTTGTGCAGGTGAATCTGATCGTTGTCCGGAGCGTTCGTGCCATAGGTGAACATTCGCGCGCCGAATTCCTTGGCCGGCATATTGCCGATGACGGTATTGGCACGCACGGTGACGCTGTAAACGTTCATCATCTGAAAAGGCGAGCGAATCTGCATCGTATTGTTGCCAATCATCAGGTTGTTTTCGATCAACACGTCGCGCGCCTCGTAGAACGATTGCCCATCCTCGCCCGCACGCACGAATCCTTGACCACTCGAACCCTCCCAGTGCGCAAAAACGTTGCGCCGCACGACGATGCCCTCGCTACCCAACTGGCCATCGCTATTCTCGTTGCTATCCTTGATCACGATAAAGCTGCTCGTGTCTGTATCGCTCCGCCCGCTGCCTGCGAAATCATTGAAAAAGATATTGTCTTGCACGACGACGTCGGTGACGCTGTTGATGTCGATGTGCTCGTCCGAACCGGCCTGGTTGTAAAAAACGTTGCCCTCGATCATGATGTCGCCGGCCCCGTTGTTTATTTTCAAAATGTCATTGTTCGTGCTGTCGTGCAACACGTTGTTGCGTAGTGTGATCCGGCTGACCCGCGCTGGCCCATCGATCAGGTCCTGGATCTGGATCACCAGCGCCCCCGCACCGGGGCCGCTGTGTGCGATGTCGAATCCCTCAAGCGCAATCCCCTGCCCATAAAAGCAGGTGACGACGGTGTCATTATGGCGCAAGTGGGCCTGGTAGGGTGTCTCCGAACGGACGACGACCCCTTGGGCAAATGTGCCGCGCAGCCGCACCCGCCCGTTGTAGGTGCCGGGCCTGACCAGGATCGTGCTGCCGTC
>JAFGJF010000113.1 GCA_016929205.1 Anaerolineae bacterium | reverse complement strand
TGCGCGGCAAAGAGTTATTGAAGGTTGGCTGTTGGGCGCAGTAACGGCTTCAGCTATCGGTATCGTTCAGATGGCGATAGGTCGAAATCTGATTTCGGCCGAGGGGATCTCACGCGTGCGAGGGGTGTATGGGTCACCTAATAACCTGGCCCTGTATCTTGAACGCGCCTTGCCGGTGTTGGTGGCTTTTGCATGGTTGGGGCGTGTAAAGATACGACGCATGATCTATGGCGTGGCTGCGCTTATCGTATTTGTGGGGGTGGTGCTGACGTTTTCGCGTGGGGCCCTTTTGCTGGGTGTGCCAGTTTCTGTTTTGGCGCTAGGCTTATTACAGCAAAATCGAAAAGCGGCGTGGTTAACTGTTGGTGCTGTTGGCATTTTGGCATTGGGGGTTGTGCTGTTGGCCGTTCTATTTTCGGATCGTTTTCGCGTCTGGTTTGATCCAACCATCGGAACGGGGTTTATCCGTCTCAAGCTGTGGCGGGCCACCTGGAATATGATCGCTGATTATCCGCTGCGCGGTGTTGGGCTGGACAATTTTCTCTATCTATATCGCACACGTTATGTCTTGCCCTCGGCCTGGAACGAGTTGGATCTGTCGCATCCACACAATCTGCTGCTTGACGCCTGGACCCGTCTCGGTCTCGCCGGAGTCATTGTGATCGGATGGTTGTTGGGATGGTTTTTCCACAGAACATGGGGAAAAGTGCCTGTTTTTGGGGATAATCGAACACTTGTGCTAGGCGTGACGGCCTCAATGTTGGCCGTTCTCGCCCATGGACTGGTTGATCATGCGATTTTTTTGGTTGATCTGGCGTTTGTGTTTATGCTTTTGCTGGCGATGGTGCAAAGCCCAAAAGCCCCCAAGGGAGGTTAAGAATCTATCTAGTTTGACAAATGTGACATTGTCAAACTAGCCTCCTTGGGGGACTGAGATCCCTTAGGCTGGGGTGATCTTGGGATTTTTACAACGTGACCATATCTTTAATGTTTACAGGTAGTCCCGTACGCATAGATTTGTTGGCTGAAATGCCAACCATGATGGACATAGCGCCCTCGATATGTGAAGCGGCGCGTTCGAAACGATCGGGCGGCGGATTGCCGAAAATGTCGTCTAGCATAACTGCGTCGCCACCACCGTGTCCACCTACAGCTTGGGGGATTTCAACGTCGTATGGTTCTGCGAACAGGGGAAAAACGGTAATCTGTTTGGTCCTCGTCGCGCCTTCCGCCGTCATATCTCCTCCCGCGTTGATGTAGGCTTTTTCAACAATGGTGATTTGAATCCGCCCTTTATCGCCGTTAAAGCTGACCCGATAGCCTTCCCAGGGCATATAGGCGTTTAGCGAATAGGTCATTACGGCGTTCGTCTCATAGCGTACCATAACGCCCATCATGTCTTCGATGCTGATCCCATCACCAAACACACTCTGATCACGATAATACCCATCTTCGTGTTCGGCATCAAGGTACATGGCTTTGAGCCGTTCGTTTTGTTCGAGTTGGATCGCAAATGGATCGTCCTGCGCGTTTTTGCTGCCGTGTGCACGGGAATAAAACGCGGTCAAGCCACGATTCTCGGCGTTTTCGCGTCCATAAAAGACCAGATCCCCCATCGCAAAGACCGTTTTGGGATGGGTATTTAGCCAGAAATTGACCAAGTCGAAATGGTGGGTTGCTTTGTGCACCATTAATCCGCCGCTGTTACGTTTGTCGCGATGCCAACGCCTGAAATAATCTGCACCGTGATAGGTATCGAGCAGCCATTCAAAGTGGACCGAGTGTATCCGCCCGATGACGCCATCCATAATCAACTCTCGGACTTTGGTGTTGTGTGGCGCATAACGATAGTTGAATGTGACGCGCAATTTTTTCCCGGTTCGTTTGATCGTATCCAGGATGGCTTGGCATTTGGTTTCATCTATGGTCATGGGTTTTTCCGTGATGGCGTCGCAACCCAATTCCATAGCACGGATGATGTATTTGTGGTGTGTTCTATCGATAGAGGTAACGATCACAGCATCTGGGTGAGTCTCGGCGATCATTTGATCGAACTGGTCGATACCATACGTCGGGACATGCTCAGCACCAATCTCTTCTGTGATGATCTTGTTGGCATAGTTCATCCGTGTCTGATTCAGATCGCAAAAACCCACCAGTTTGGCTGTCTCGGCATAGCGAGTCGTGATCGCCCGGTAGTACATCCTGGATCTGCCACCTACACCGACGATTGCATACCTTTTTTTGTTGGACATCTGTGCTCCTTTTGTTCCAATACGACTAGCATACAAGGCTGAAAGCCTGTCAGAGCTTTCAGCCTTGTATGGGTTTACTGCATCATGCGGTTATGTTGGGTTATTGAGAGCGAATGTGCATCGGCATAATCACGTGCGTAAAGTCTTCCGAGTCTATGGGTCTGAGCACACCCGGTCTCGCGGATGAAGAGGTCTCCAGGACAACTTGGGCGCTATCCATCACTTGCAGTGCATCGATCAGAAAACGAACGTTAAAAGCAATGGTAATCGGGTCACCTTGGATGTTGGCATCGAGATCAACTTCACTGTCTCCCATTTCGGCGCTGGTTGCCGTGATTTTGATTTGTTCAGCAACCGGGTCAACGTCCAATTGCACGATGTTGGCTTCGTTGCGAGCAAAGATGTTGGCTGTCTTGCACGCTTTGAGAAATTCCACCGTGTTGAGGATGGTACGCGTCGTGTGTGATTTAGGGATGATTTGTTTATAGTCTGGAAAGTTGCCTTCGATCAGTTGTGAGACCAGATCTATGCCAAAGATCTTGCCTTCGTTTGCCCCGGCGTTTCCCTGCAAATGAAATAAGACTTGGCTTCGCGATGGCGTGATGTACATCCCAATAGGTTCTTTTTCATCACTGCCCACGCGCGCCAGTTCGGTCAGCGCCTTGGATGGAACGACAACGCTGATCGGTTCTGATGCTGGTGTAGACAACTTGGCCGATCGAACGGATAATCTGAATCCATCGGCTGCAGCCATGGTCAAGGTGTCATCTTCAAAGCGAGCCAATATGCCTGTCAAGATCGGGCGGTTTTCGTCTGTCGCCGCAGCGAATACGACTTGTGAGATCATTTGCTTGAGCAAATCTGGATCGAGCAGCATCTCTGACGAATATCCATTTGCATTGCTTTGAGTTGCCGGGATGAGCGGGAACTCTTGGGCATCGATGCCCTTGATGACAGCGTCATTGCGCGCGCAAGCAAGATGGAGTGTTTGATCATCCAGATCGAGTTCGATCTGTTCCTGGGGCAAAGAGTTGATCAGATCGGTGAGCAGCCGCGCGGGAAGCGTGATTTCGCCATCCTGGTCGACCCTGGCACCGAGCCAGCAAACGACAAACAATTCCAAATCCGTAGCTGCCAGTTTGATTTGTGATTGTTCTGCGGATAGGAGCACGTGTGATAGAACAGGAAGTGTGGGACGAGTGGCTACAGCCCGACCGACAATGGCAAGCCCTCTGGAAAGATTATCTTGCAGGCACGATGCTTTCATAGGGTTTTCTCCTCGTAAATAGCATCAACATCGGTTGAAGGCGTATTTTACCATAAAAAAGAGGCGCGGACAAACTCTCCGCGCCATCTTGATTGATGCTGTAAATGCTCTAGTGTGCCCAGGTTTTGCGAATTTCCCAGAAAGCAAATCCTAGAACCAAGATAACGCCGGCAATTGGAATCCAGGTTCCTACACCGCCAGTGGTAGGCATTTCTTCGTCTATGGTCCCATCGCCGGCATCTTTCATCACCGTAACCACCTCTTCTTCGCCGGGGACAGGCCCCATAAGCGAGATACCGTCGAGAAAGTATTTGGCCTCGCTGTGTATGATTGGCCATTTGCTCCACCCACGGATAAAGAGCGTGATTGTGTCCGTTTCCGGAACGATGTATTCAAAAAACGAATTCATCGTTGGGTTTTCTTCTTCAAGTTCGACGTCGTTCCAGCCTGTCTCGGTCCAGTCGGTCCACTCGTCCAGGGCAGGCCAATATCCCCTTCCTTCGTGATCGACCGCCCATTGAACGCGGTGACCATATGGTGTTTGCTGCCTTCCGGCCGTCGAAGCGTGAATAACGCCGTGCATAGTCAGAGTATACGTTTCACCAGCGATGACATTGACTGTTTGGTAAATGCCAACAAACCGATCCGGTTCACCAGGGCCCATAACGCGCATAACTTGGGCGAATTGTCCGTCGACGACGTGAATGTGTTGTATATCACGTTCCCAAGCATACACGGCGCCGGCGTTGTCAAACGTGCTCCACCCTGTTCCTACACCGTTTTCATCAAAGCCATCTTCAAAACTGCTATTTTGAAGGACATTCCCCTTTTTGGGCACTGCGGTTACTTTGTAGGTAACGGGAACGACAACTGGCTCTTTTCCTCCAACCGGTGGGCTGGTGGGTTGCTCTGGTGGCGGAGGTGTAGGCGTGAGCGTGGGTTTTTCTTCGTTTCCCTCTGCGACAGGTGTGGCTGTGGGTTCCTCAACCACAAGTGTTGGCGTGGGCGTGAACGTCGGCTGTGCCGGCATCGAGGTTTCTGTCGGTGGCGGCATTTGTGTCGGTGTTGGCTCAGTCTTCTGTCCACTACCAAACGGAATGCAAGCTGTTATGCCCAGGATCAAGGCCAGTGTGCTGATGATGATCCACCATCGAGGGAGACTGTGTTTGATTGCCATCATTTACCTCCATCATACAGGAGTTGTACAAGGCTTTGGGAAAAAACCTGTAGAGTGCTCTAGATTATGTCATGTACATGTATATGATATCATCATTTTTAATTTTTGGCAAGCCCCAATTTTCCATAACGAGGACGTCACCGGCAGGCGTCATCCCCCACCCTAGAAGATGTGCTGATGTGCAAAGAGTGGGCCAAGTGTCTATTGTTCTATTGGAGTTTTGAAATCATAGATGCCATTATCTATACGCCAACGTGTGTGACAAGACAGACAATGCATTTCCGATCGAGTTGTGTGCCAATTGCTGGTCTGACATGCAGGGCAAAGAAATACAATATCCTCATGCGGGGAGGTTTGGGGCACACCTTTCTGTTGAGCCAGAACCATGATGCTTGGTGTGAGCTGCCACCATTGTCCACTGGGTTGAAATAAGCCATCTAGCGCAGATAGGATGCGAGCCGGAACAAGTCGTTTCAGCAATGCAATGCGAAAATGAGAAAGCGCGCGTGTGTGCTGGATCACAAATCCCTGGTTTTCTAGTTGTGTTCGTATCCAGCGCGGGTGAAAGTCGAAATTGAGGGGCACAAACTCGATCGGTTCCAAATCAAATGGAGACCACGTTTGGCGGCGAACTGTGTGCCGAAGTATAGATTTGAGGTTGCATTTGTTGGCAAACTCGAGCAAGAACGCGCCTCCTGGCTCAAGCACGCGGCCGATTTGACTCAAAGCCAGGGGAACGTCGACCAGGTGATGGATCACACGCACCATCGATACGGTGTTGAATTGATCTGCGGCGAGAGGCAGTTGGTAAATGTTGGCTGCAATGTATGTATATTTTTCCTCCCCCAATCGTTTCCTTGCTTGTTGAAGTAGAGATTTGGAATAGTCCAAGAGTACAATGTGGTCGTACCCCTGGTACATATCGACTAGACGTCCAAACCCGGTGCCAATCTCGATCAGCCGTTTTCCTCGTTTTGGGAGCAAATGTCGAATGGCGATGCGTTCGGCGAGATCCTCATAGTTGCGTCCCTGGTTTTCCCAGAACCGGGTTTGGTAGTCAGAGCCTTCGTAATCACAGATTGGGATAGTTTGGTTGTGATCTTGCACAATCACCTCGTCGACAAAAGTTTGTAAAACGTGAAACATTTTCCAGCCTGAATCAAGAATGACCGAGAAAGTGCTGAATCGCCTGGAGCAGAGCACTGGACTCATTTGCCGAGAGCCATTGTCCAAGCCACAGCCTGTGTTCCATTTTGACGCGCGGCAAAATCTCCCGAACCGGGTCTGCAAACGGTTGGGTTTGTTTGGACAACCATTCTTGAAAGCTCTGATCCGCAGTGCCGACCAGACTGAATATCTCGCCCATGATCCAATCTTCAAAAGCCGGAGAAAAGAGTTTGTCTTGTCCATTTGGCGACAGGATCAAGGCCCGTTTTCTCAATAGGCCGGCAGTAGACTCCATACGACCAAACGATTGGTGAGCCAGGTCATCTTTGTATTGGTCGATATCGCGATTGATAACGCCTTTCAGTGCCAGAGCAGTGAGGGCAATGCGTTCGCTTTCTGTGCTGTGTTGCCAGTAATCCGCAAAGTGCGGTTCAGCTTCGATGCAGGCATTATGTTGCATATGGGTCAGACGTTGTTCTGAGGGGATCCCTTCGCGGTAGGCGTGCCAAAGAAAATGGGCCGCAACCTGACTGAAGAATGGATGGCAGCCGGTATATGCGATCAAGGCCAGTTGCTCTTGTTCTGTAAAAGTGAAGCCCATACCTTGGAGTGGGAGGGTGATCAATGTTCGAACTTCTTCAGTTTCCAACCCTCGCAGATTGATATTGGCGAAAATGTTGAAAAAAGGTGATGTGCGCACCTGGTCGGAATGACACAAGTTGACCAGTTCCAGGCGGCTGGAGGTGATCAGGGCCAGGTCGTGGTGAATGGCCAGCGATCGCAGGCCGCCGTAAAAATCGGGGCCAAAGTTGGTGTTGTACGTAATCTTTTCAAATTCGTCCAATAACAAAACAACGTGGATTCCCGAGTCGCTCAACAGATCGAAAAAGTCGGCAAGTAAATAGTTGTCAATGACATCTGACGATCTTAATTCGGCGACAATGTCATTGAGTTCTGGATTCGGCTCCTGAATCTGGCGACGGATTGTGCGCAAGAGTCGAATCCATAGCTGCAGCGGCGTTGTCGTTTCGCTGACCATTAACAAATCATTATATACAAAAATGTATGTTTCAGGATCGAGTCCTTGCGCACGGACGACATCGGGGTGGGCAATGACACGTAACAGTGATGTCTTGCCGACTCGTCGTTCACCAACAATGGAGCTTGACTCAAACGCCGGGTTGCGGAGACGGCTAAAAATCTGCTCAATTTCTCGATGCCGGCCATAAAAACGTTCTGGATCTGTGATCGGATTGCCGTAAGTAAAAGGACTGACGGCTGGGAGTATGCCTGGCGCAGTAATAGTCGCTGTCTGTGTGGTCTCTGGGGCCGGCAGCGGGCTGATCATGCCTGCTGCTTCACCGATCTGCTTGCACTGTTTCAGATCTACAATGAGGTCGGCGCAAGTTTGATAACGATCTGTTGGCTTTTTTTCCAATGCGCGCATAATGATGCTTTTAATCAATTGTGGTGCGACATTGTCTAGCTTGGGCGAGGGCTCTGGGTCTTCGTTCATAATACGATACAGCACGGTGCCAATGCTGTCTCCAGGGAAGGGGCGATGGCCGGTCAACATTTCGTACAATGCGCATCCAACCGCAAAAATGTCTGTCCGTCCATCCAGGTCTTGCCCCGAAATCTGTTCAGGAGACATATAGCTGGGCGTGCCAGTAATCATGCCAGAATGGGTTAGATGTGGCGATGTTGTCAGACGCGCCAGGCCAAAGTCGGTGATCTTGACTCGCCCGTTGGACAAAATCATAATGTTTTCCGGCTTGATGTCTCGATGCACCAATCCCTGGCTGTGTGCATACTCGAGAGCATCGCAGATTTGCATTCCAAATTCAATGACCTGCTCCGGGGAAAGGCCCTGCCCAATGATGTCAGATAACGCATGCCCTTCGAGGTATTCCATAACCATATAAGACAGTGCACCTTCCATTTCGGCATCATAGACGATGACGATATTCGGATGTGAGAGCCTGCCGGCGGCTTGCGTTTCTCTGCGAAAACGCGTCAAAAACGTTTCCGATTGAGACAATAATTCAGGACGAATTACTTTGATGGCAACGACGCGGCCGATGTTTGGATCTTTGGCTTTGAATACCTTTCCCATGGCTCCTTGGCCGATCAATTCTATAATTTCGTATCGACCGATTTGTCGTGGTAGATTTTCCATTTTTTGATGACCTCCCCACATCAACCCGAGGGCTAAAAACGAGTCTTGAGCATATCCTGAATCATGGTGATATGCTATCCAGTTTGTTGGTTCTGCAATATCCAATGGCGAAATAGCCCAATCCTAAAGGAATAGGGTGCGCTTGTGGTAACAATGTATCTTTTTTCGAGTTGACCAAGCGTCTTTTTGATCTCTTGATCGGGCATCACAATTCCCTGTTCGGCTAGGGCCTGGTAAAGTTGCTCGACAGATGCGCCTTGTCCGGTCTCGTGCTCTACTTTGGCTAATGCTAAAAGCATTCGCTTGGAACGCGATGGCGTTTCTGACCAAACATAATGCATCTGGGCAACGGCCAATTCGACAACGTGTGGCCGGACAGTTTCAACGTCGGTCAAAATGACGGTCGTGCGATCTTGCGACTGCATCAGGTTGAACAATTCATGGCAGATGAGCTGCGTGTAATAGGGCTGTCCAGATGACAGCTCCAGAATCGCTTCAATGGCTTTTGGGGTGTAGCTCAGAATATCTCGAACTGGCTGTGTGATCAAGGCTCGCGCCGCATCTGTTTCTAGATAACCGACTTCTTGATAAACGGTCGGGCGTGATAGTCTCACAAGTTCGTCTTTCATCAGGCCAAGTTTACTGCCAATCGAGAACACAAAATCTAGATATGCAAATTGTGTCAATAGCTCGGCAAAGCAGTCAAAAATAGATTCTTCTAACGTGCCGGCGTCGATCTTGTCAGCGATGAGCATCGTTTCATCAAACATCAAGACCAGATGCCGATCTCCAACCTGTTCTTGAATGTGTGCAAAAAACGATCTGGCACTGTGCTTCGGCGCGGCAAACCACGATTGGCGATCTTGGCTGGTCGTGGTGATATCTGCTGTGCGCTTGATCGCACGGCGAATAACCTGCATCATTTCCCAAAGCAAGCTTGCCATTCCATCAAGTGACATACCTTGTAGATCAAGAAGCACGGGAATGTACTGTTCGGGAATGTGGAATGCCAGTTGATACAGCATCGATGTTTTGCCCATCCGACGTTGCCCGTGCAAGACGACGATCCGCGATGGACTGGTTTGTACGAGGTTTTGATGAATGGTTGTAAACAACGATTCTCGTCCGAAAAACATCGCAGGATCTCGAACGGGACTACCAGCGATGTACGGATTGATTGCGGTTGCCATTTTGAACTTCCTTTCAGAATGGGGTTCTTTTCAATGGCCGCTTTGACGGTATTCCAGGTCTCCGTGGGTATTTTGCAGGCGTACGTGCAGATTTTTCAATCAGTACCAGGTTTCGTGTTTCGGCAAGACCCAACAACTCGATCGGCAGAACTGTTTTCAGTTTTCCGCCCAAGACGGCGATGGCATATTCGGCGGCTTGCGTTTCTTCTTGCGCCGAAGCACCCTTTTGTGCGATAACGATCCCCCCGGGACGGCAAAAAGGCAAAAGATACTCAGCCAGAACCGGCAGTGGCGCCACGGCACGGGCCAGCACCACATCATATTGTTCGCGATGTTGCGAGGTTTGAGCCACTTCTTCTGCCCGGCCTTTGAGTGGTGTGATCTCGGTGAGTCCAAGTTGTGTAATCACATGCCGCAAAAAGTCAACTTTTTTGCTTGTCGCTTCGAGCAAAACGATTTTGATCTGTGGACAATAGATCTTGATCGGTATACCCGGAAAGCCTGCCCCACTACCTATATCAATACACGATAAAGGAACATCATTTTTACTATATCTTTGATGTCTTAATGCTACAAGGCAGCTCAGCGAGTCCAAGAAATGGCGAATTTGAACCTGATCGTACTCGGTAATCGCCGTCAAGTTGAATTGCTGGTTCCATTGAACCAGAATCTCGTAAAAGGTCTGGAACGAATTCAATTGTTTGTCACTCATGGTAAGTCCAAGGTGACGCGCCCCTTCGGCAAGTTGTTTCATTTGTCATTTTTCTGAAACAGGATGACTTATTATACCATATTTTTAAGGATCACGACGCTTGACAAACTTGCGCACGAGATCGAGTTCACGAACCCGCAACAAGATGCACATCCCAAAATAAACGACCACACCACTGCCCCCGCCTACAAGAACCTTGTTCAGACTACCTGCTTGTACGAGGGTATCTATGCCCCGATTGATGCTCCACACAGTTGCTCCCATAACGAGTGCGGCAAGAAGCGATTTGAGGAACGTCATACCGATGCCGTAACCGGACAGTGGCCCGATTTTGCGCCAGAACAATACGAGCATTACCACGGCATGGCCTCCCAATTGCGCTCCATTCCCAAGAAGGAGTCCGATCATCCCCAGAGATCGCCAGGTGGGCAGTGCGACGATCGCGTAAAAGAGGACACCCAGCACACCGACGAGCGCTGGCGTCACTGTATCTTTGCGGGCATAGAAAGCAAAAACAAAAAGCTGGTCGATGGCTGCGAAAAACATACCAATCAGGTAAAAGCGTAATGCCAATGCCGTCTGAACGGTGTTTTGAGGTGTGAATTCACCATGTTGGAAGACAAGCTCTACAATAGGCTCGGCAAGAACCAGCAGCCCTGCGGCAGCCGGGATGGTGAGGACCAAAACCAATCTCAATCCACTGGCCAATGTTGCGCTGAATTCGTCGCGCTTTTTATGATCGGTGGGTTCTCGTGTGGCTTGTCGGGCCAATGTGGGCAAGATTGCCGTCGCAATGGCCATCGAGACCAGGCCAAGTGGAAACTGGATCAATTGCGTGGCATACTCCATGATCGCCATACTGTTGTCCAGCCGAGAAGCCAGGTTGCGATCCAGCAAAATACCCAATTCATTAGGAAACATGCCCAGAATGATCGGCAGGAAAAGAACCAGGATGCTGCGCAATGCCGGGTGTTTAAAGTCGAATGTAGGACGGAACTGCATATCGCGCAGGGCAGGAAGCTGCAGGGCAAATTGGCATGCAGCACCAACGACCAGGCCGACCGCTAAGCCGCGAACGTTCCATCGCGGCCCCAAAACAAGTGCAGCCAGGACAATGATCGTATTAAAGATTGCGGTTGTGAATGCCGGCAGCGTGAACCGTTGAAGTGCTTGGCAGATCGCGGTTGTCAGGCCGGAAAAGCCAAGAAAGAGGATGCCAATACTGACAATTCTTAGAAGGCGCGTCGTTTCTGCTTGTAAAGACGCATCAAAGCCGATAGCCACTATACGGGCAACAAGCGGCGCGCTGATCTGTAACAGTACCGTTACAATGCCGAGCACCAGTGCAGCCAGCGTGAACAAAAGGCTGGCGACGTGCCAAAGTTCGTCGTGTTTCTCTTTGTTGGCAAACTCGCTCAAAGTTGGTACCAGTGCCGAGGTAATCATTCCTCCGATGACGAGTTCGTAAAGCCGAATAGGAACGATCTTGGCCGCTGTATAAGCCAGTATAGCGTTCTCAGCTCCAAATTTTCCCGAGATAACGATACTACGTACCAGCCCCATCGCCCGGCTTAGCATGTTGCCGATTGAGACAATGGATGCTGAACGCGCGATCTGTCGTTGTGTGTGACGATGACTGTCGGTCATAAAAAAAAAGATAACCCTTTTTGTACATCAAGCGCTCAATATGGTTCGGGCCATTATACCCTAGATACAAAAGGGAGCAAATTTACCAGTTGACGCCAGATTTTGATTGTGATATAGTGAGTTTGATGGCAGAAAAACGCGGTTTCAAGACATTTTGCCATATTGTGCAAGTCGTGATAAGATGGGAGTGTACCGGGGGGCTGGCAAAATGCCAGACAGTATCTATGACAAAATGCCAGGGGACCATTTTGAAGGAGGAATGATGCGTCCACTTTATACATTTACGGTAAAGCCTTCTTTGCCACCGGGATTGGAACAACTACACGAGTTGGCCCACAACCTGCTGTGGTGCTGGGATCACGAGTCGATTGACTTGTTGGGTCGTATAGATCCCGATCTCTGGGAAGAGACGCGGCATAATCCAGTGCTTATGTTGGGCCGGCTCAAGCAAGACCAATTGGAAGAGTTGCTCACCGATGACAGCTTTATGAATCAGCTAGAACATGCCGGGGAGCGTGTTTCGCGCTATCTCAATCGTAAGGCATGGTTTGCCAGACAGCACAGCGATCATTGCCACGATCAAGGGGCGGGCATTGCTTATTTTTCGCTCGAGTTTGGCATCACCGAGTCATTGCGGCTGTACTCGGGTGGGTTGGGAGTCTTGGCCGGCGATCATTTGAAATCGGCGAGCGACTTGGGCATTCCGCTGGTCGGCGTTGGGCTTTTATATCAAAAAGGATATTTCAAACAATATCTGAACGCCGATGGCTGGCAGCAAGAAAGCTATCCGGATAATGATTTCTACAATCTGGCGATCACGCTTGAACGGGACGACGATGACTTGCCATTGATGATCAAGCTGACCTTTCCGGGACGCGATGTCTATGCGCAGATCTGGCGAGCGGATGTAGGGCGGGTGCCACTGTATTTGCTCGATACAAACCTGGATCGCAATAACCGGGACGATCAGGATATCACAGACCGGCTCTATGGCGGCGACCTGGATATGCGTCTGAAACAAGAGCTTTTGCTTGGCGTAGGCGGTTTGCGCGCCTTGAAGGCTTTGGGCGTATCGCCTGCTGTATGCCATATGAACGAGGGGGACTCGGCATTTTTGGCGATAGAGCAAATAAGCGAACTAATGAAAGAATATGATCTGTCGTTTCAGCAGGCCCAGGAACTTGCGCGGGCAGGTCTGGTATTCACAACGCACACCCCGGTTCCGGCCGGGATAGTCCGTTTTCCTTCTGATCTGATCGGGCACTATTGGGGACATCGCTATACCGAACTGGGGTTGAACCACGATCAGTTTATGGCTCTGGGACGGCAGAACCCGCAAGACCGATATGAACCTTTCTGTATGACAATTTTGGCTTTGCGTCTGGCTTCGTATTCAAATGGCGTCAGCAAACTGCATGGCCAGGTTTCACGCAAAATGTTCAAAGACGTATGGCCCGGCGTTCCGGTCGATCAAGTGCCTATCGGCTCGGTGACCAATGGCATTCACCAGCAGTCTTGGATATCCCGCGATATGGCGAGCCTGTTCGAACGGTACCTAGGACCTCGCTGGCGGCAGACGCCAGCCGATGCGGAGTTGTGGAGTCGCGTTGATCGCATTCCTGGGGCGGAGTTGTGGAATACGCATGAACGACGCCGTGAGCGGATGGTCGCATTTGTCCGGCGAAAATTGCGCCAGCAGCTTGAGCAGCGGGGGGCATCCAAGGCCGAGCTGTTGGCTGCGGAGGAAGTGCTGAATCCCGAAGCACTGACGATTGGCTTTGCACGTCGTTTTGCAACCTACAAGCGAGCGACGCTGTTATTTCACGATCCCGATCGCTTGATCAAACTGCTCACCAACCGGGAGCGTCCTGTCCAAGTGATCTTTGCCGGCAAAGCGCACCCGCATGACAACCCAGGCAAAGAGTTGATCCGCCAGGTCGTTCACTTTGCACGGCGTCCAGAGTTGCGCTCCCGAGTGGTATTTTTGGAAGACTATAATATGAACCTGGCGCGCTATCTGGTGCAGGGCGTTGATGTCTGGTTGAACACGCCTATTCGCCCACATGAGGCGAGCGGAACCAGTGGGATGAAAGCCGCGGCTAACGGAGCCCTCAATATGAGCATCCTTGATGGCTGGTGGGCCGAGGTTTTTGATCCCAGTGTAGGCTGGGCCATTGGTTTTGGCGAAGAGTATGACGATTATAGCCTGCAAAATCACGTTGAATCGAACGCCTTCTATAATCTGTTGGAAAAAGAGGTTGTGCCTCTGTTTTATCAGCGCGGGTCGGACGGCTTGCCCAGGCAGTGGATCGGCATGATGAAGGCCTTGATGAAAAAATCATGTCCTATATTTAACACACACCGTATGCTTCAAGAGTATACGGAAATGTTTTACATTCCTTCGTGTGAGCGGCGTGAGAGGCTGATTCAAAACGATATGTCCGCCTTGCGCGAGTTCGTCGAATGGAAAACACGTATACAAGAGCATTGGCCACAGGTTCGTATCGAAAATGTCAGGTCGGACATTGTGTCTGAAATCAGTGTCGATGAGCCATGCAACGTTTGGGCCGAGATTCATTTGAGCGAACTTTTACCCCAGGACGTGAGTGTCGAGTTGTACTTTGGTGAAATTAACGCCGCTGGCGATATCATCAATCCCTCTATTGTCAAGATGGAGGGCAAGGAGCAAGAAGCTCAAAACGTATACACATTTGCGGGCAGTATCGCCAGCCATACAAGTGGGCGGCATGGCTACACTATCCGCGTTGTCCCCAGTCATTCGGAGCAGGTGTCACCCTTTGAAAGCGGCTTGATTTTGTGGGGGCAGCCTCAATAAAGGTCTTTTCTACAATTTGCCATCCCCTCGTCTTTGGGGCTTTGCTATAGCGTGGGGTCCGCACAAAGATGTGGGGTTAGGGTGGGCTTTTGATAGGTCGAGCTGGAAGAGCCTGGCCCGTTCTTTTGTGTAACAAAACATCTTGTTGATGCGTAATAATAGAGGAACCGCAACCGGGCAACAGGCGAGATCGACAGCCCGGGTTTAGACGTAGGAGAACAAGATGCCAAGAGAAAAGCCATTGGCGGTTGGTACGACTTTGACCAGTCCCAATGACCAGTATCAGGTAAAGCGCCTGGTGGGTGGTGGTGGAATGGCCTGGGTCTATCAAGTTGCCAGGCTGTCTGTTGGGCAGAACTCGTTGTGGGCACTCAAAGAACTCCGCCCGCAGACGCAGGATCCCGATACGCAAGAACATGCGCGCAGGCTCTTTAGCCAAGAGGCGACCATTTTAGCTCAATTGAGTCATCCTAACCTGCCTCAGGTCATCGACTTTTTTGAGGAGAATGGACGCGCTTACCTGGTGATGGAGTTCATCTGGGGGGAGTCGCTAGAAAAACGCATTGAAAAAGCCCGTTCGCCACTATTGGAGCGCGAAGTGCTGCAATGGGCGATCCAGGTTTGTGAGGTGCTGGATTATCTGCACACGCGCCAGCCTCCTGTTATCTTTCGTGACCTCAAACCAAGCAACATGATGGTGAATAGTGCCGGTGTTGTCAAACTCGTAGATTTTGGCATTGCCCGCACCTACAAAGAGGACAAGTTGCAGGATACGATCGCTTTGGGGTCCGAAAATTATGCTGCGCCAGAGCAATGGGGAGAAGCTCAGACCGATCCTCGGTCGGATATTTATGGTCTGGGCGCGACGATGTATCATCTTTTTGCCAATATGCCACCTTCACCGGCATTTCTGCCTTCCGAGCCGGCTTCATTGGACACACTCAACAGCGCGCTTTCACCAGAGGTCGTACAAATCGTGAGCAAGGCGATGAAACGGGATCGCCAGGACCGCTATACGTCTGCACGGGAACTTGAGCAGGCTTTGCGCGACTGTTTACCCGGCTATGTGCCTCCCGGAAAGACCGGTGCCTCTGTCATCTCAACGAGTGAGCCAGTTACTGCATCAGGCGAGGTGACCACAAACAGCGATGCAGCGGCTAGCCGAACAACGCCAGCCAAACCTCGAGTGACGGCGAGTCCTTCGCTCAAAACGGTGACCCCGCAGACGCCAGCCAAAACGGGTGCCCAATCCGCTCCTGCCGCGCCATCTCTTGTCTCTAACCCGATCACGAGCACACGGAGCGCTCCCTCGGTGCGACGTGTCGTGCGAAAGGTTCGTCTCTGTCCCAAGTGCAAGCACAAAAACAATATTTCTTTTAGATTTTGTGTCAAGTGTGGTTATGCTTTTGTTGGCGTTCGCCCTGCCGTATTGCGCGTGATCGAACCTGTGCGCGCGGCCTGGGAGATGCCGGTAAGTAAAAGCCCATTGATGCTTGGTCGTGCCAACCCTGCTGAGGGATACCGTCCTGATTTTGATATGACCTTTTACGATCCGGAGGGATATGTCTCTCGCCGGCATGCGCATATCGTCAAGGCCAAGAACGGCTATTTTATTGCTGATTTGGGAAGCAGCAACGGTACGTATGTCAACGATCAGTTGTTAATACCAACCAAGTTCAGACTATTGCGGAATGGGGACAAGATCGAGATTGGCGAGGTCGCAATCCATTTTTTGTTGCGATAAAGTCATGCTCAGGTCTATCGAATCCCAAAATGCCGAGCTACAGGTCAGACCAGTTGTCAGGAGGCATAAATGACCAAGTGTCCAAATTGTGGAAGAGAAAATCGTGAGGCCGCACGTTTTTGCCAGCATTGTGGGGCGTTGCTAGAGACGGTCGCCATTTCCGAGGTTGTCGAGCTGGATGAGGTGGGCGATGAGTTGGCAGCAAAAGGAGCATCGCTGGAGAATGGTGCCATCCTCGATCAACCCGAATCGGATCTTGCTGTTGACGATGCGGAGGCAGTCGTGGATGCAACAATAGAATCGTCTGTAAAAGTGGCAGTCGACGCGGTTGCAGAATCCTCAGTCGAACAGGTGACACAAGATGCAGTGGCAGATGCTGTAGGCGCGTCTGAAACGATCGAACCCGTGGCGATAGACGCGGCTGAATCTGTACCGGCCGATTTTGGATCGGAAGAACAGGAACCTGTTGAGGTTGAGCCTATACCAGAATCAAGCGACCAGGTCGAGCCAGAGACCGTTGAACCAGCCGCGACAGTCGATTCCCAAGAAGCACTTGAACCCGCTCTAGTGGACGCGCCATCTCTGGACCTCGATGTTGCCGGTGAGGACGAGCCGGGACAAAGTGGGGAGCCGGCTGCGTTGGAATCGACCGAGCCGCCGGAAACAGAGACACAGTATGACACGGAGGATAAAGAGCCTGTGCCCGTTTTGCACGAAGAAGAACTGCCGTCGTTTGATGCTGTCGAGCTGGAGGATTTCGAGCCGGATGACCAGTCAGAGGAGCTGCCCTATGAGCAACAAGTTGTCGATTCTCTGTTTTGGCGAGAAGAATCGCCGGCGATGACACCACTGGAATTGGGCATGGTCGTAAACGGTCGCTATCAGGTCAGCGAAGTGTTATCCGCAGAGACCCGAGAAGTATTGTACCGGGTTCGGGACTTGCAGCGATGTCCGCAGTGTGGCTTTGCTGACAATAACCCCGACCAGGCATTTTGTGATGCATGCGGGGCAATGCTCGATCAAAAGACGCTGGCATTGATGCTGGAACGCCCCGTCGGGCAAAAAGAAGGACCGGTAGATGCATCGGCTGAAGAGCATTTTCAAGAAGTCGACCGCGTCTATTGGGTTTGGCGCGAACTCGAGCAAACTGTCCCTTCGACCGATGCTATGCCTTCTATGCGCCTGGTGGTTGGGCAAAAATCTGATGTCGGTCAAAAGCGCGACCTGGACGAAGACAGCATGTTCGTGTTCATTTCCGAAGGCACGTACGCGTCTGCAACCGCACAATTGGCCTTGTTCGTCGTTGCCGACGGAATGGGCGGACATGAGGGGGGTGAAGTGGCGAGCAAATTGGCTATCCAGACAGTAGCCAGCCAGTTGCTGAGCACCGTGTTTGCGCCGGAACTAGCAGGGCCTTCCCTTTCCGATCAATTGCTTCAAGATCGTGTGATTCAGGCAGTGCAACAGGCCAACGAGCAGGTCTACCTGGAGCGTCAAAAGCGAAATACGGATATGGGTACGACGCTGACCCTGGGCATTCTCAAAGATTGGACGTTATACGTCGCACATGTGGGGGATTGCCGTGCATATCGTTTCGGGGAAAATGGGCTGCAGCAGTTGACGACCGACCACTCGATCGTGGCCAGCATGGTCGCGGCCGGCAGTGCCGAGCCTGAAGAAATTTATACCCATCCTCAGCGTAGTGTTATTTATCGATCTGTCGGAGACCGTCCGTCGGTGAGCGTGGATTGGGACGCGTTTGCCGTGGAACCTGGCGATAGGGTGGTCATTTGCTGTGATGGCTTGTGGGAAATGATTCGCAACGAAGGCATTGAGGAGATTTTGATGCGTGAGTCCGATCCACAGGCCGCCTGCGAGATAATGGTCGATCAAGCAAATGTCGCCGGTGGTTTGGATAACATTAGTGTCATTGTCGTTCAATTATAACATTCCATCTAGGAGGTAAATATGGATCAAGTGACGATCAACTGTACGTTGAACAAACCTCATCTACCTGTTCTAAAAACACAGCAGCTTGCATACGTATACATTCAAGTCGAAGCCGGGGAAAGCATCGCCGAGGTGAGAACGCCGCTCAATATCTCATTGGTACTCGACAAGAGTGGGTCGATGGAAGGTGCCAAGATCATCAGTTTGCGCAAGGCCGCCAAGAATGTCATCGATATGTTGGATCCGGATGACTATGTGTCGATCATTGCTTTTAGCGATCGGGTCTATCCTATTGTGGCCAGCACAAAAGCGGTAAACAAGGTCGATCTCAAAAAAGAGATCGATGGCATTCGTGACGGCGGCGGCACGGCGATGTCGGGTGGTATGCGGCGTGGCATGGGGGAATTGGACAAGCAGCTCTCACCCGATCGCTTGAACCGGATGCTGCTGCTCACCGATGGGGAGACCTTTGGCGACGAGTCCGATTGCCGCCAGTTGGGCACCGAGATGGGGGGCAAAGGCATCGTGATCCAGGCGCTGGGATTGGGCGAAGACTGGAACGAGGACCTGCTGGACGAGGTTGCCGAGAACAGTGGGGGAAAAGCTGATTTTGTTGAAAAGCCGGAGGAAATAAGCGACGTTTTCCAGACCACCGTGCAGCGGATGCAGGCGACGGCTATGCAAAACGCCGAATTGGTCTTGCGCTTGGTGAATGGCGTTACGCCGCGACAGGTGTGGCAGGTGACACCCATTATCGAGAATTTGGGGTATCGTCCTATTTCGGATGAAGCTGTCCAGGTGCAACTGGGCGAGGTCGACAAAGAAGAAGGCATTTCACTTTTGGCCGAGTTGCTGATCTCGCCGCGTCCCGAGGGTGCGTTCCGTATCGCTCAGGCCGAGGTCAATTATGACGTTCCGGCTCTGGGATTGGTCGGCGAAAAAGTCAAAGAGGATATCATGATCGATTTTTCCAGCGATGCCAATTTGACCAAGCAATATGACGCAGGGACCATGAACCTGGTGGAAAAGGTAACGGCGTTCAAATTACAGACGCGCGCTTTGAATGCAGCCAAGATGGGCGACGTTGATGGGGCCAGCAGGCAGTTGCGCGCTGCGGCAACACGTTTGTTGCAGGTTGGCGAGAAACAATTGGCGGAAGCGGCGATGGAAGAGGCCAAGAACCTGGAAGAACAGGGACAGATGTCATCGGGCGGGGCTAAAAAGCTGCGTTATGCGACGCGCAAACTGACCCGCAAACCCAAGGTTCCGGATACTGCTGAGCAAGAAACAAGTGAAGCATAAATTAGTCAAAGAAATGGAGGTTCAAGATGCGAATATGTCCGAATTGTAAAAACCAGGTTTCTGGAAACGCGGTCTTTTGCGATCAGTGCGGCTCCAAATTGCCAGCCGAGGAGCCGATTGTACAAGAACAAGCAGTTGAAGCGCCCACGGGAAGTGTGCCCGAAGGGATCGTCATTTGTCCGGGCTGTGGCGCCGAGAACGTGCCGGGTGAAATTTTTTGTGACATATGTGGCGAGCCACTAGAGACACCCGCGCCAGCAGAGATCGCGGCAGACGAGATCACGATCGGTGAGGCGGCAGCTCAAGATGTCGTTGAAGAAGAGATCGTTGAAGAGGACGTGGTTGAAGAGGCGGTGATCGAAGAAGTCGTGATCGAAGAGCCAGAGATTGAAGAGCCGGCGACCGAAACTGCTGAAGCGGGCGAATTGTACTGCGCAGTTTGTGGTTCGGTGGTTTATGCTGGCGACACGTTCTGCGGCAGCTGTGGCGCTGCTTTGGCAGAGATGGCGGCTGAAGAGACGGTGGTCGCTGAAGAGCCAATCATGGAAGAAGAGATCGCGCTTGTTGAAGACGCCGCGATCGAAGAAGCCGTGATCGAAGAAGCCGTCATTGAAGAGGTGGATCTCGTCGAGGAACCGATCATAGAAGAGCCAGTCATCGAAGAGGTTGTGGTCGAAGAAGCGATCATCGAAGAAGAGGCGGCGATCGAAGAAGCCGTGCTAGAGGATATCCAGGAGCCGCCGGCGATCGAGGTTGCTGGCGAGTCGGCGACGCAAGCATTCCAGTGCGCGGTGTGTGGCGCGATCGTGCAACCCGGTCAGGCGTTTTGTGCTAGTTGTGGCGCTGCACAGCAGGCGCCGGGAGCAGCCGTCCAAGTTGAGCCTGAAGTGATTGCTACCGGCCCATATCTAGAGGTCGTGGAAAGCGGCGCACATATCCCATTGATTCTCCAGCCTGAACTGTTGGTGGGGCGGCTGGACGAAGCAAGTGGCATCGAGCCCGAAGTGGATATGACCCCCCATGGTGGTCTTGATGGTGGTGTATCGCGCCGTCACGCCAAGTTGCTTTATGAGGGAGGGGCGTGGTTTGTTATCGATCTCGATAGTACCAACGGCACGTTCATCAACGGCGACGAGGTGACCCCCAAGGCGAGGGCTGCGCTCAGCGATGGCGACAAAGTCGAGTTCGGCGAAGTGGAGGCCATTTTCCACGCGGGATAGGCAATCCGGCAAGCCAGGCGGATAAAATCGATTTACGTTTTGAGCAACCACGAGCAGTGAGAATCGTGGTTGCTTTTTATTATCGCGCGAATGTGATATAATTAACTCAAGTGTTTCATAGATTTGGAGCATATTTGAGCAGGTCCGGGAGCAGATCCTTGTTAAGGTAAGGGATTCCGACGATGACAAGCGAACCCAAAAGTAGCCACAGCCTTGATATGCTCTTGCGATTCTCGCGTGCCGGGGCGCTGGTGCGCATTGTGGTCCAACAAGATGCTTGTCCGGCCTGTTCGATCCACGAAACCAAGCTTTATACGCCTGAGGACGCGCCGCGTTTGCCGATCTCTGGTTGTAGCTCTGCCTATTGCCGCTGCCGGTTTGAGGCTGTCGATCCGGCAACAAAATTGTCGGTTTCAGACTTGGTGGAACGAGGGGCACAACTGGTCAAGGCGCGGTTGAATAGAGGGGCCTTGACCGCTTTACGCCGGGCTGTCGCCCTTGACGAACTGTACGAACCAGGCTGGTTGTGGCTCAGTGCTGTTGTAGAGCGTGACGAGGAAAAGATACACTGTTTGGAAAGAGTGTTGTTTGTCAATCCTCAGAATGCCTGGGCGCGGAAAAACCTCAAGATACTGCGGCGCAAATTGGGATTAATTACGCCTGCTCGCGGCACGGCTCCCCTGATTGAAATGCCGCTAGAAGTGCTTCAAATACGTGTCGATCGCCAGGTGATCGTCGAGCAGTGGGTGGCGTTTATGGATGTCATTGCCGAGGCAGCGCCCAAGATCGCTTACGAACAGGCTGTTGCTTTCCTCTCAAGTCTGGCCCGTGCCAACGAACAGGCGCTAGAAAAGTTGTATACCCCGTTTGCCCGCAAAGACGAATTAGAGCAGCAATGGCGCGAGCTGGATATCGTCGGGCGCAGCCTGGGCGAAGCGGTGCGCAATTTTTCATCTGGCCTGGAATACCACGCCGACAAACAAGCCATGCGCGGCATGTTTCAAAGGCTGTTTGACGAGGTGATGGAGCGCCGTAAAACACTGAATGAGAAAATGGGGGGACCGACGAATGAGTGACCTGGTTGTTTTGGCAGGCATAGTGTGACCACGCGCGCACCCAAGTTTTCGATCATTCTCGCCGGCGGCAAGGGGACGCGCATGCGTTCGGCCGATCACCACAAGGTCTGTTTTTCCATCGATGGCCATCCGGCCATTAACCGTGCGATTGACGTGTACCAGGCTTGCGGCGTGGCACATCACATCGTCGTTGTCGGAGCCATGGCCGGGCAGGTGATCGAGACGATCGGACGGGCGCATGAGGGCATCCTGTTTGCTTATCAGGCCGAACAATTGGGCACCGCGCATGCTGCCCGCCAGGGAGCCCGTGTGATCGAGGCATTGGGAGGAGAAGAAGAGGTCCTCATCGTCGCCGGCGATCGTGTCGTCGAACCGTTGGTTCTGGAACAATTTTTCGACCTCTTTTACAGCCAGGGATGCGATATGGCCTTTCTCGTCGGCCCAAGGCGCCGGCGTTCCGATCCTGGGCGGGTGCTGTTGTACCCCGACGGTTCGGTATTGGGCAACGTTGAGGGGCAGGATGTGTGGCAGCGGCAGGTGTATCGCACTTTGTGCACCCGGATCGAGCGGGGAGAGACGCCCTCCAATGCCGAGGTTGTGCAGCTCGTGCAGGCGCACTTTGATGACAACAAGGCAGCCATCGCTTTTGCCCCATTGTGGCAGGCTATCGCCGTGGAAAAACAGACGCTCACGGCGCGAGATATGCTGGCCTTGATCCCGCCAGATAGGACACGTTTTGAGTTTGTCGATCAAACTGGCCAACCGCTGATCATGCTGCCCCAGCAAGTCGAAGCCGCGGATCTGGCCAATTTTTCGGTGTATCTGGTCAAAACTGCCGCCTTGAGATACGTGCTCGATCGCCTGGATCGCAACAACGCACAGCACGAAGAATACCTCTCGGACATGATTACCATCCTGGCTCAGGCGCGTGAGGCTGCCTCTCCCAAGTTTTGCGTTCGGGCGCTGCGCGTCGATAACCCTAACTATGTGATGGCCTTTAACGATCCGGCCGAGCTGCTCGAGATCGAGCGCTATGTCCAGTCCAAAAAGCGGCAGCAGGTGGTCCAGATCCTGTCCCCGGGGCCCGCGTTCAGGCCCATTTCCGAATGGCAAAAGGCGTTTCAGCACGTATTGGATGGTCAGGAGGGACAAGAGAACGCCTTGTTGCAGGAACTGGTTGCCGTTTACAGCTATGACGTTGAAATGATTCAGGGACGGGTCTCGGCCTATCTGGCAGCTTTGGCGTATGCAGCGGATCTGTTGGGCAAAGACGAACGTGTGCTGCTGGTGCGTTCACCGGGCCGGGTGAATGTGATGGGACGCCATATCGACCACCAGGGCGGAAATTGTAATCTGATGACGATTGGTTATGAAACGTTGATGGTGGTACGTCCCCGCCAGGATGACGCTGTCCGCCTCTATAATCTCGACCGGGCCCAATTTCCTGACCGTGCCTTTTCGATCGGCGATCTGGTCGCCGATCTGCCCTGGGATGACTGGCTGTCGTTGGTGAACAGCGACCGAGTCTCGAATATGATCGATGATGCAAGCGGCGATTGGGCCCAGTACGTCAAGGCCGCCGCGCTGCGCCTCCAGAAAAAATTCTCGACGGTCAAACTGCGCGGCGTCGACCTGGTCGTCCACGGCAATGTCCCCATCGCCGCCGGCCTCAGTTCGTCGTCGTCGATCGTCGTCGCTGCGGCCGAAGCGTTGGTGGCGGTCAACCAGCTCGACACGTTTCCCTCGCAGTTTGTCGACCTGTGCGGCGAGGGAGAGTGGTTTGTCGGCACACGCGGCGGCAGCGCCGACCATGCGGCGATCAAGTTGGGTCAAAGAGCACGCGTGGTCAAGGTTTCCTTTTTCGAGTTTTCTGTCCAGGACAGCATGCCCTTTCCCGACGGTTA